>NZ_CP023860.1:1351523-1689404 GCF_003326015.1 Candidatus Thioglobus sp. NP1 | reverse complement strand
TTACCTCACTTGGAAACCCTAAAGAGGTTGTCCAAAAAGTTCATGAATATGGTGGCCTAGTGTATTCAGATGTTATTAATTTGTACCACTCAAAAAAAGCAATTAGTGCAGGAGTTGATGGCCTTATTCTGGTTTGTAATGGTGCAGGAGGTCATACGGGAGACTTATCTCCATTTGCTTTTGTATCTGAGGTAAGAAATATATTTGATGGAACTATTATAGTTGGAGGAAGTATAAGCTCTGGCGATTCAATTCTAGCGATTCAGGCATTAGGTGCGGATTTAGCTTACATGGGAACGCGCTTTATTGCTACCGAAGAGAGTGATGCTACAGAAGACTATAAGCAAATGATTTTAAATGCCTCAGCTAGTGATATTATCAAGTCTAACAAAATTACAGGCGTTAACGGAAACTGGCTTGAGCAGTCGCTTCAAAATGCTGGAATCTCTCCAAATACTGGTGGAATTAAATCAACCATTGCTGATTTTAAGAAAATGCTTATGCCTCTTATAAAGCAGAAACTTAAGGTAGACTTTGATGTCAGTAAGGCCACTGCCAAGAGATGGAAGGACATTTTTTCTGCTGGTCAAGGCGTTGGATCTATTTCCAATGTTCCCAGTGTTGAGGGTTTAGTGATAGAATTAGAGCAACAGTATACTAAATCAAAAAGTCGAATCATATAGGGATAAATAGATGCTATCTAAGCCGGCCAAGAGAGATCTAAAACATAATAGAATAATTAAAGGTAAAGGCTACAAAAGAGAGGATGGGCTTTGGGATATTGAAGTTTTTCTTATTGATAGTAAGACGTATTCATTTAAAAATATGCATAGAGGTTATATAAGCGCTGGGGAGCCTCTTCATGATATGGCTGTTAGATTAACTCTTAGTGATGATAGCAAGATTATTGATATAGAAGCGCTAATTAATGCTTCACCATATAATATTTGTCCACAAGCAGTAAAAAATTGTCAAAAATTAAAAGGTGAATTCTTAGTTGCTGGATTTAATAGAAAGGTTATAAAAATTTTAGGTGGTGAAAAAGGGTGTCGACACATAACTGATCTACTTGCCCATGCTGGGACTATTGCTTATCAAACTCTTTGGAAGGAAAAAACTGAAAGTGAAGAAAAAAAGATTTCAATTGAAGAGGCTCAGTCTATTGAAAAGAAGTTTGCTAACTCATGTTATGCACTAAAGAAAGATGGAGAGGTTTATAATCAATATAAGGAAATTTTGATAAAGAAAGTTGAGAAAGCTTAACTTAAAAATATAAGGAGAGATTATGGAAACAAAAATACCAAACAAACTTGAGGAAACAGAATTTTTTAAAGAGCATGGAAATCTTGTAGAGTTCTTTGATAGCTGTTGTAAAGAGCATGAAGGAAAAATGGCTTTTGAAAGTTTTGGTGTTGAAATCTCTTATGAGGATCTATCCGAAAAAGTTAATTCTTTTGCTTCATGGCTGAGTAATAATTTCCAAGTCGGTGATAGGATAGCAGTTATGATGCCTAATATGCTTGCATATCCAATTATCGTTTATGGCGCCCTAAAAGCAGGGATAGTAGTAGTAAATATAAATCCCCTTTACACGCAACGCGAACTAGAGCATGTGCTTAAAGATAGTGAGGCTAAATTATTACTAGTTTGGGAGGGTGTTGCCTCGGTTGCTGAAAAATCCAATCTTGCGAATATTGAAAAAGTCTTAATTACTACTGTTGGAGATCTTCTTGGCTTCAAAGGTAAGATTATTAATTTAGTTACTAGAAAAGTTAAAAAATTGGTTCCAAAATATAATATTGATGGTGCTTTGATGTTCAATAAAATATTAAGTGAAAGTTCTGGCGCTGATGCAGTTAATGTTGAAATCCCAATTGAGAGTACTGCATTTCTTCAGTACACGGGAGGAACAACGGGAGTTTCAAAGGGTGCAATACTTACCCATCGAAATATTCTTGCTAATATTATTCAAGCTTTTTTTACTATAGATCCTAAAATGTATGATGACTCAAGGGTTGAGCAAAGAATAGCAATCTGCCCTCTCCCTCTTTATCATATATTCGCTCTAACGGTTCATAACTTTATGTTATTTCATATTGGTGGAAAGAGTGTTTTGATTACTAATCCAAGAGATCTCAAGACTTTTGTTTCACTTATGTCGAAACACAAATTTCATATGATTTCAGGTGTCAATACCTTGTATGAAGCACTATTAAATTATGAAGGCTTTAAAGACCTTGACTTCAGTAATTTATTAATGTCATTAAGTGGAGGAATGGCAGCTTTGGATACTACTGCAAAAAGGTGGCATGAGGTTACAAAATCAGTAATTTGGCAAGCTTATGGTTTAACTGAAACTTCCCCTTTAGTGAGTGTACCAAATTATAAGCAAACTGATTTCACGGGTTCAGTTGGACTCCCAGCTGCTTTTACTGAGATTGAAATTCGAGATGAAGAAAATAATGCATTAACTGAAACTAATGAGGTTGGTGAGCTTTGTGTTCGAGGACCACAGGTTATGAGTGGATATTGGAATTCTGAAGTCTCAGGACTAGATAAGGACGACTGGTTTATGACAGGAGACATTGCTCGCATTGATGAGACAGGTAATATCTTTATTGTTGATCGTAAGAAAGATATGATTATTGTCTCTGGATTTAACGTTTTTCCAAATGAAGTTGAGGCAGTTGTTAATGAACACCCTGCTGTTCTTGAATGTGGGTGTGTTGGAGTTGAAGGTAAAGACTCCCAAGAAATTGTCAAGGTTTTTATTGTTTTACATGATGATCAAACTCTTTCAGAGGAAGAGATAATTACTTTCTGCCGTGATAAGTTAACTGCCTATAAAGTTCCTAAGCAGATTGAATTTATTAAAGAGATACCTAAAACAAATGTAGGTAAGGTTCTAAGAAGAGAACTAAAAGAAAATTAATAGACTCAGTTTTCTGATATATAGTTAGGGCATCAATCATGAATATGGATTCTAAGTATCCATTGTTAATAAAGCAAATGCTTAGTAAATCTAGCATCATGTCTTTTACGCAAGAAATTGTTAGTAATCCAAATGTAAGGCTAAGTTATCAGGAATTCACTGGACGCCTTGGAAGACTCGCTAATTCTCTAACTGCTAGGGGTATTTCTGAAAAAATGCGTGTTGGCGTTATGGATTGGGATACGCACCGTTATCTTGAGTATTTTTTTGCAATACCAATGATTGGTGCAGTTCTTCATACAATCAATGTACGTTTATCTCCAAAGCAAGTTCTTTATACGATTAATCATGCTCAGCCTGATCTAATAATTGTTCATCAAGACTTCATGCCATTAATTGAAGAAATTAAATCAGAATTTGAGTGTGAAATTGTAATCATCCCGATTGGATATGGTGAAAAGTATGAGGACTGGATAAGTGGTTCATCAACTAGTTTTAATTTTCCAGAATTTGATGAAAACAGAACAGCAACACTTTTTTATACAACTGGTACAACAGGTGAACCAAAAGGAGTCAGTTATTCACATCGTCAGCTAGTTCTCCACACTTTAGGTTTATTAGCAGGGTTTGGAGCATTTTCGGGAAATTCTGGATTGCATCGTGATGATGTTTATATGCCGCTTACACCTCTATTCCATGTTCATGGATGGGGCTTCCCGTATGCAGCGACAATGTTAGGACTTCGTCAGGTTTACCCTAATCGTTACGACCCTGAGACAATCTTGAGATTAATCGATTCCGAAGCAGTGACCTTTTCACATTGTGTTCCTACTGTTTTATCAATGTTATTGGATCATCCGAATAGTAAAAAAGTAAATTTAAGCAGATGGAAAGTAATTATTGGGGGATCTGCCCTTTCAAAGAGTTTGCTGAGCCGTGCCTCTAAACTTGGTATAAGATTGCATACAGCTTATGGTATGTCTGAGACCTGCCCATTTTTAACAGTTGCAGATTTATCTAGTACTGATCCAGATACTCAATCCCAAACTGGGTTTCCAGGCCCACTAGTTGATCTGCGTGTTGTAACTCCAGATATGCATGATGTTCCGAATGATGGAAAATCAACTGGCGAAATTGTTGTAAAAGCTCCTTGGTTGACAAAAGGCTATATGGGAAATCCTGATGCCTCTAAAGATCTCTGGAGAAATGAATATTTACATACTGGAGATGTTGGGTATATTCGTGAAAATGGATCATTGCAAGTTACTGACCGTCTTAAAGACGTTATCAAGACAGGTGGTGAATGGATCTCATCGCTTACACTTGAAAATATTGCTTCGGCATATTCAGGCATTGAAGAAGTGGCTGCTATTGGTATGCCAAATGAAAAGTGGGGTGAAAGAGCAGTATTAGTTGCAAAACTTATGAATAATGCAGAGCCAGATCTTGTTAGACAAGATTTAATGAGAAAATTTCGAGAACATGTTGAATCAGGAGAAATATCTAAATGGGCAATTCCCAACCATATTTTTTTTGTTGAGCAACTTCCCAAAACAAGCGTTGGTAAGCTTGATAAAAAGGCAATCCGCAAAAATGTTTTAACTCTAAAAGACACAAGTAATGACAGATAGACAGATTAGAATCAAGATACTTATTAAATCTATTATTAGTTATCTTGATAAGCATAGAGCTGACATGTCAGGAGTTGAAATGACATTGAGAAAGTTAGAAAAGATTGATCTATCTGATCAACAACTTGTTGACATTAAGCCTAAAGCAACGAGACATGAAAAGGTGTTAAATAAAGCTATTTCTGAAATAAAAGCACAGCAGCTAAATGAGATTGCAAATTGCCTATATTCAGCTAAAGATGATCTTGTTTGGTTAGAAGATAATTCACAATATTATCAACCAGGAGCAAATCTGGGATCAGGTTACAAGAATTGTAACCTTCATACTCTGCTAATTGGCCCTAACTCTTGTGGATATCAAAGTGATGATTTTCTCTTAGGCGTGTTCATGCTTGGACCTCGTACACTTTATCGTGATCACAAGCATGATGCACCAGAGTTATATCTTAATCTTTCAGATAAATCAGGTTGGCGATTTGAATTGGGGGAATGGAAAGACTATCCTGCTGGTTCATTAGTTTGGAATGCACCTGGAGAGCGCCATGCTGCTAGAGTTTACGAGCAACCTTTTATATCAGTATTTGCCTGGCTTGAAAATGTCAATTCACCTTGTGAAGTTCTCCATTTTGACGATTGGGAAGATATCGAACAAGATCTCTATAAATTAGGAAGTGAGTAAAATGAAAAAATTACTTTGGAGTCCTTCTGAAATAGAAAATAGCCAAGCATGGAAATTCATGCAAGAGGTGAATCAAAAACATAATTTAAAGTTAAAAAATTTTCATGAATTGTATGAGTGGTCTTGTCAATCTTCAGAACATTTCTGGGATCTCTTCTTGGATTTCTCCTCAATAATTGTAGATAAAGGATCTTCAAATATTCTAAAGAATGGAGCTAATTTACTTGAGTCTGAATGGTTTCCAGATGCAAAGTTAAATTTTGCTGAAAATCTCTTATCAAGAAGAGATGATAGTGATGCAGTTATTTTTTGGGGTGAGGATCTTTATAAAACATCACTGACATTCAATGAACTATATGCTCAGGTAGCAAACTTATCAATTTGGTTAAGAGGTATGGGTGTGAAAAAAGGGGATCGCATTGCAGGATTTCTTCCAAACATGCCTGAGGCTATTGTGTCTATGTTAGCAACTTCAAGTCTAGGTGCAATTTGGACATCTTGCTCGCCAGATTTTGGAGTTCAGAGTGTTTTAGATCGTTTTGGTCAAGTTGAGCCAAAGGTTTTTATATGTGTAGATGCATATCTATACAATGGGAAGGTTTTTAACTGCCTTGAAAAAAATCAAAGCATTATTTTAAAGTTGCCATCTATTGAAAGAACTATTCTTGTTCGATATGTAGATGATAAGCCTATTAATATCACTTTAAAAAATTCAACAAATTTTGATGATATTGTTAATACTGATGAATCTCCTGACTTAATTTTTGAGCGTTTTAAATTTAATGATCCACTTTATATTTTATTTTCATCAGGGACGACTGGAGTGCCAAAGTGTATTGTCCATGGAGTTGGAGGGACATTAATTCAACATAAGAAAGAGCATAATCTTCATTGCGATATCAAAGAAGGTGAACGAGTGTTTTATTTTTCAACATGTGGCTGGATGATGTGGAACTGGCTTATCAGTGGATTGGCATCAGGCGCAACATTAATGCTTTATGATGGGTCACCTGTTTTAAAAAATAATGAAAACATATTATTTGATTATGCAGATCAAGAAAAATTTAATATTATGGGTATTTCTGCTAAATTTCTAGATACTTGCAGAAAACTAGAATTAAATCCAATGAATTCGCATAATCTGAGCTCTCTGAGAATGATGCTTTCTACAGGATCTGTATTGAACTCTGACTGTTTTGACTATGTTTATGAAAAGATTAAAAGTAGTGTCTGTCTTTCTTCAATATCTGGAGGAACTGATATTGTTTCCTGTTTTGTCTTAGGCTCAAATATTCTTCCTGTTTATAGAGGAGAGCTTCAGACTAGAGGTCTTGGAATGTCAGTTGAGGTTTGGGATGAGTTAGGATCTCCAGTTAATGGACGTAAAGGTGAATTAGTCTGTACCAAGACTTTTCCATCAAAGCCAGTAATGTTTTGGGATGACAAAGCTATGAAAAAATATTCAAATTCATATTTTAAACGTTACCCCAATATTTGGCATCATGGAGATTATGTTAAGCTTTTAGATAATGGTGGTATGGTTTTTTATGGAAGGTCTGATACAACACTTAATAGAGGTGGAGTAAGAATTGGTACTGCTGAAATATATAGACAGGTGGAAGTTCTCGAAGAGGTATTTGAGTCAATAGTTGTAGAGCAAAATTGGGATGATGACTCCAGAATTATTTTGTTTGTAAGGCTCAAAGAAGCTATTCAATTAACTGATGATTTAAAAGAAAAAATTGCTAAACAAATCAGAGAAAACACCTCCCCTAGGCATGTCCCAGATCTTATCATTCAGGTTTCTGACATCCCAAGAACAAAGAGTGGAAAAATTGTTGAGATAGCTGTTCAAAAGGCAATTCATGGACTACCTATTGAAAATAAATCAGCACTAGAAAATCCTCAAGTTCTTGACGAATATCATCATCATAAAGAGCTTCAATGATGATATCCTGATGTCTTTTCAAGGGTTATAATGTTGTTTTATTTGTGACTGTGGAGTTATATTTTGGCGAAACTTTATTTTTATTATTCATCTATGAATGCAGGTAAATCAACTTCTCTCTTACAATCAGCCTATAACTATAAAGAAAGAGGAATGCTGCCATTTGTCTTATCTGCAGCAATTGATGACCGTTACAGTGTTGGCAAAGTAACATCTAGAATTGGTCTTGAGACTGAAGCTCACTTATTCCATAAAGACGATAATCTATTTAATATTATTACAAAGCAAAATGATGAAGACTCTATCAACTGCGTACTTATTGATGAAAGTCAATTTCTTAGTCGGGAGCAAGTAAAACAACTTGGCCAAGTAGTAGATGATTTGAATATACCTGTCCTATGTTACGGTATTAGAACTGATTTTCGAGGAGAGCTTTTTCCAGGAAGTCATTATTTACTAGCTTGGGCTGACAATTTAATAGAATTAAAAACTATATGTCATTGTGGGCGCAAAGCTACAATGGTTGTTCGTATGGATAGTGATGGAGAAATTATTAGTGATGGTGATCAAGTAGTTATTGGTGGGAATGATCAGTATCAGTCAATGTGTAGGCGTCACTTCGCTGAGCATATTTGGTCAAAATAAATTGAATTTTTTTCAAAGATATTGTTGATTTTTACTCACTATGAATGAAATATTTCTACTACTTTTACTTCTAGGAGCTTTTTCTGGATTTATTGCTGGGTTATTAGGAATTGGTGGAGGAATCATAATAGTACCAGTATTGTTATACCTTTTAGCTCCCACTATAAGTCAGTCAGTTTTGATGCATACTGTAATTGGAACTACACTAGCAGTAACTGTTTTTACCTCCATTTCAAGTGTTTATGCTCATAATCGCCATGGGGCAATTCTTTGGAAGAGCTTCATAAAGCTTATGCCTACAGTTCTTTTAGGTGCATTTTCGGGTGCACTAATTGCAAACTTTATGAGTTTTGATTTTCTAAGAATAATTTTTGCTTGCTTTGTCATCATCGTTGCTTTAACTATGTGGTTTGGCTTAACTACCTCTAGCCATTTAGATCAGCTATCACAATGGGTTTGGTCATCTGTTGGATTTATTATTGGCTTAGTCTCTGCAATAGTTGGAATTGGTGGTGGGACAATGACAACTCCATTTTTGATTTATAACAATGTCAAAATAAAAAATGCTATTGCCACTTCTGCAGCAGTTGGGATGCCTATTTCTATTGCGGGATCTTTTGGTTTTATAGTTACAGGATTAAGTCAAGAGCTTCCAACAAGTGGGATCGGTTATATTAACCTAAATGCGCTTATAACACTTGGCATTGCTACTGTCATATTTGCTCCTATTGGTGCAAAAGTGACTCATTCAGTAGATAGTAAAAAACTTAAAAAGGGATTCTCTATATTTTTGGGATTTTTGGCAGCTATGGTCTTAATGTTTTAATTAACCTTGGTTTTTCTTTTCTGCAAAGTTCAATGCTACTGAATTAATGCAGTATCGCTTACCAGTTGGTTGAGGACCATCAGGAAATACATGTCCTAAATGAGCATCACAAGAGGAACATCTTACTTCGATTCTGACATACCCCAAAGAGCTATCTTCAATTTGACGCACACAATCACTATTTGCAAGTTCATAAAAACTTGGCCAACCACTTCCAGAGTCAAATTTTGTAGAAGACTCAAATAATAACGAATCACAACAAATGCAGTGATAGTCCCCAGTATCATTGTGATTATAGTATTCGCCTGAAAAAGGCGGCTCAGTCCCACATTCTTGGGTAATGTGATATGCTTCAGGGGATAACGTTTTCTTTGATTCCATTCGTGTATTATAAGAGAAATTTGGACTGTTCAACAATATCTACAATTAATTATTATGGAAATATATTTGGTCGGTGGAGCTATTCGAGATAAGTTACTCGGATTGGATCATGATGAAACTGAAAAAGATTATGTTGTAGTTGGCTCTACCCCTAATGAAATGAAGTCTTTAGGTTTCAGACAGGTGGGTAAAGAATTTCCAGTTTTTCTTCATCCTCAAACTAAAGAAGAGTATGCCTTAGCAAGATTAGAGCGTAAAGTTTCAGTTGGATATTCAGGCTTTGAGTTTGATACATCAAAAACAGTAACTCTTGAGCAAGACCTTTATCGAAGGGATTTAACAATTAATGCGATTGCTCAGAAAAAAGAGGGTAACGGTAATTTAATTGATCCCTATGGAGGAATAGAGGACATCAAATTAAAAAAGCTCAGACATGTCTCTGATGCTTTTTCAGAGGATCCAGTTAGAATCCTAAGAATAGCAAGATTTGCCTCACAATTTCATAATCTTGGTTTTACTATTGATAAAAAAACATTTGATTTAATAAAAAAAATGGTAACTTCAGGCGAGGTTGATGCTCTTGTGCCAGAGCGCGTTTTTATAGAGCTTTGTCGCGCATTTGAATCTGATATGCCGTCTATATTTTTTGAAGTACTAAAGGGGACAGGTGCTTATCAGAGAATATTTCCTATGATTAAGATCATTGATGATAAGAACGCTCAACTACTTGATGAATCAATAGAACTCTCTGAAGTTAAGTTTGCGTTATTACTTTACCAGCAAAATAAAGAAGATATCAAAGAGTTATGTGACTATCTCAAATGCCCAAAAGATTTCCATCAGATTGCTGAACTAGTTTCTGAATGGCATAGCTTTGCAATGGATTTTATGTCACATAGTTCCCAAGATATTTTGAGTTTTTATCTTAATAATGACGCTTTAAGACGGCAAAGAAGATTTGAAATCTTACTCACCACTTTTAGTTATTTGGAGATTAATACTAAACCAATTATCGAGTTACTAGGCTTGCTTAAATCTATTCAGATCTCAAGCCTTAAAAATATCAATATTGCTCAGGAAATATCAGAGGAGAGGCTTCTAGTTATTGCTAGTTTTATCAACTCGACAAAGTAAGTCATACCCACAGAAATCGCATGCATTTTTTGTAGGTAAGACGTCTGCAATTCCATTTTGAAAGTTTAAGCTTGAAGTATTTAAACTCAATGTCCATTCATTTACTTGTTTAACCCATTCAGATTTATTTTTATTAATTGAATTGAATTGACAGTTGTTTGCATTAATTGAAGCAAAGGCGACATTATCTACTGCATTAGAAATAGCATAAATTGGCAGTTGAGCTTGTTCTATTGGATCACCTATCATCTGACTAATCTTTATTCCATTGCCCGTTTTGTAGTCAATTATCAGCTTACTTCCATCTTCTAGTTGATCCATTCTATCAATTCTTGTTGAAAATTTTAAGCCATTTATATTTACTTCAGATGTAGACTCCGTCTCTAGTATTTCAAAGCCACTTCTTTGTTTTTCAAGTTCTATATAGTTATGAATAACAGTAACTAACCTTATTTTTTCATTGAATTTAAAATTATCTCTCGGAAGTTCTTCTAGCGCATATTCAACATGCTTCTTTATTAATTTATCTAATTCATTTTCTGAAAGGTTTATTAATGAAACATTCGAGGTAATTTCATTAAAAAAAGTTTCTAATATAGCATGAATAAGGTTACCTTGTTCAAGACGATTAAGACCGACATGTGGTAAATCGAAATCATCAATTTGAAATCGTTCAGAAAACCCCTTAAATGAGCAACTCATTTGATTCTGAAGGGTCTTTACTCCTTTTCTAATATTAAAATTACTTATGCTAGGCGCCTTAAAATCATCGATATATTCGAGCTCTCTGGGTTTAATTGAAGGAGACGCATAATGTGGATAATCTATAAATTTAATGAATGGTGTGGGAAACTCCCCTCGACTATTGATTAATTTTGCATAGCTGTAGGTTAAATTCTGACTTAAATTATTTAATGCATTTAAAGTTTCATTACTTTCTTCAGTTACCAAGAGAAAGCTTGAGCTAGGTAACGAATATTCAACCGAAGTTTTTTGCGGAATAAAAAGTGGCATTTTTATTTTACTTGGAAGAAAATTGCTCGTCATACTTGAAACCCAGGCATGATCAAAATACAATCCTTCAGCCTCTAAAGATCCTAAGATATGAATATTAGAAATCCCACTTTTAGGTTGAAAAATAACACGACTTAGATGTGACTTAAGTATAGAAATTACATCAAATAAGTTTTCTTTAGTTTGAAGGTTTGACAATCTATTCAGAATTAAACTTTCATTTTGATATTTTTCAAATAATTGATACTCTGTGCTAGAAAGTATTCTATCTGAGGTGAATCCGTAGCAAGATAATATTAGGTTAATTGATTCTAAAGAATCTTCAAGTGTATTTTCTTTATTGAATTTAAGTACCTTCAATTCAGTTAATATCTCTATGAGGATGGGACAATTTTTAAATAGTGGAAGTATTTTATTAAGTGAACTTTCTTTGTAACTAAGAGATAGAATCTTAGTGACTGATAATGAACGACTATTTAATTCAAGTTGAGCCCCTTTAATATATGGAGATGTAATTACCTTGATAAGTTTATCAACTTCAATATTACCATTGATGATTTGAGTTGAAATTTCTAATAAGGATAAAAGGTCTTTAATGAGTGGGTACTGAACAAGAGGAACACCCAAAGAAATATTATATGGCTTGTGATGAGTTTCTAATAAACTTGAATTAAATTCTTGATCAAATGAACTTCTAATGAGATGTTGTAATTCACTCAGATTTGGAATTACAATTCCGATTTGGCTTTCAGAATTTTTAGCACTTATTTCTTTGGCCCACTTAGCAATTCTTAATATTTCAGACTCCTCGTCATTGAATGCAACTGCTTGAATATTATTTTTAAGTTCCTTGGCTTTTAAAGACTGACAATTTAGAATTTTGAAAATTTCATTTTGCTCAGGAGTATTTTTTTTAAACCCGTATAAATAATACTTTTCTTTTTCACTGCTAGCCTTCAATAAATTAATAACTTGATAAGAAAGATCTGTTGAATCAATAAAGTTATTTGTTTTTTTAATTATTTCAAATTCCCTAATCCATTTAATAAATAAGTTTGATGGACTAGAGGGAAAGCTTGATATTTTAGATATATTAATAAAGTAAGCTTTACAGATTGTATAAGATTTTATTAACTCATCAACAATGACTTCAGAATAGTTTGAAGAGCTTTTTTTAATAACTTTTTGTAATATAAATCTTAGCTCAGAAGCAGATAATAATCGAGTAGTCCTTTGTGGGTTGTTTTTTTTCCAATAATGTTCTAGCCATAATTTATAAGAAAATACTTTGGGAATTTTTGTTGGCCCATGAGCTCTATATATAGATTTTTTTATTGCTAATACTTGCCGATTATTAGCAACAATAATTATGTCATTGGAGTCAAATGAAGATAAATCAATATTAGTTCTCATGATTTAATTCAAATACTTTATCCAAATATTGATAGAGTTCTACTACTCCTTCTTTTTTTAGAGATGAGAAAAGCTGTACATTTATTCCATGTGTATCTTTTAAAGCCTTCTGAACTGCCATTCTCGCAGAGCTTGCAGCACCCTTCTTTAACTTGTCAGACTTCGTTAATAGAATATTTGTTGGGATTTTATTAGTAATACACCACTCAAGCATCATTTCATCAAATGGCATTAATGGTCGACGACAATCCATAACAAGTATGGCTGCTTTTAGACATTGACGTTTATCAAAATACTCACTCATATTTTGATTCCAACTGAGCTTAACTGATTCAGGGACTTTAGCATATCCATACCCAGGCAAATCAACCAGTCTTCGATCTTTATCTAACTCAAAAAATACTAAATGTTGAGTTCGACCAGGAGTTCTACTAACTTTCGCTAACTTTTTTTGCTCAGTAAGTGTATTAATTGCACTCGATTTACCAGCGTTTGAGCGACCAGCAAATATTACTTCATAGCCAGTATCATCAGGACAGCCCTTTAGAGATGGGCAAGATAATAAGAATTTTGCTTTACGATAAGAATTTTGCATATTTCACGTGTTGCAGTGATTACAATGCCATTATATAATCTTTATGAAACTGAGTTCTCAGAACATTGTAATTCTATTAAGCATTTTGGTGACATATGGATAATAATATATATCTCAAAAGAAAGTACCAATATTTTTCCTCAAAGGATGATCTCACTAAACCTCTTGCTATATATGAGTCAGAAGTGCAGCCTGACTGGATTGATTACAATGATCATATGAGTGAATCTTTTTATCTTTATGCATTTGGAGATGCTTCTGATGCTCTTTTCCAGTATGTTGGTATTGATGATAATTATCGAACTTCTGGAAAGTCTTTTTATACAGTTGAAACACATATAAACTTTTATTTAGAAGTTTCTAAAGGAGAATTATTAAGTTTTACAACTCAATTACTTGGCTTGGATAAAAAGCGACTTCATTTTTTTCACCAAATGCTGCATGCTGAGACTGGAGAGTTGCTTGCAACAACTGAGCAGATGTTAGTCCATGTTGATATGAAAAAATCGAAGGCTTGTGAAATTGAGACTGGACCATTACAAATACTTGAAAAAATTTGGAATTTTCATCAAAAAATACTTTCACCTAAGCAAAAAGGAAGTGTGATGAGTATTCCAAAAAAATAATAATTAGATAGAGGAAAAAAAATGGACTTTGGTCTTTCAAATGAACAAGAGATGATAATTGATTCAGTTAAGAGCTTCGTAGAACAGGAGTTGTATCCCTATGAAAACGAAGTGGAGAAGAGTAATCATATTGATGAAACTTTAGCTGAAAGTATTAAGAAAAAAGCAATTGATTTAGGGTTGTATGCCACTAATATGCCTATTAAGCATGGTGGTGGTGGTTTAGATACTCTAACTTTATGTTTAATCGAAAAGGAGTTAGGTAAGGCAAATTTTGGACTGCAATATATTGTTGCAAGGCCTAGCAATATTTTGCTTGCATGCAAAGGTGAGCAAATTGAAAACTACCTAGTACCAACTATTAATGGCAAAAAGGTTGAGTGCTTAGCAATGACTGAGCCTAATGCAGGCTCTGATGTTCGTTCAATGCAGTGTCGTGCTGATAAAGAAGGTGATTTTTTTATTATTAATGGCTCTAAACATTTTATTAGCCATGCTGATGTAGCAGATTATGTTATTTTGTTTGCTGCATCAGGAACAGAGGAGACTGTAAAAGGTGTTAGGAAAAAGATAACTAGTTTTTTGGTTGATAAAGGTACATCAGGCTTTTCTATAGAACCTGGATATAAAAGTGTTTCCCATCGTGGATATCATAACTTTGTTCTTAACTTTGATAACTGTAAAGTACATAAATCTCAAGTGCTAGGAGAGGTTGACCATGGATTTGATGTAGCGAATGAGTGGCTAGGAGCCACTCGATTATCTGTTGCTGCAATGTGCCTTGGAAGAGCAGAGAGAGCATTACAAATTGCTACAGAATGGGCCGCAACTAGAGAGCAATTTGGTCAGAAAATTGGAAAATTTCAAGGTGTCTCTTTTAAGCTAGCTGATATGTCAACTGAATTACATGCTGCAGAGCTATTAACTTTAAGAGCTGCTTGGAAAGATACTAAAGGAGAAATGACTAATAGTGATGCTGCAATGGCAAAACTTAAGGCTACTGAAACCTTGGCTATGGTTTCAGATGAGGCTATACAAATATTAGGTGGAATGGGCTTAATGGATGAATTACCTTTAGAAAGAATATGGCGAGACCATAGAGTTGAAAGAATCTGGGATGGAACCAGTGAGATCCAGCGCCATATTATTTCAAGATCCCTACTAAGGCCTCACGAATAAAAAACTTTCATGAATAAAGTTAACTTGAATCGTTTGATTGCTCCAAAATCTATTGCTGTTGTTGGAAATAGGGGGGCAGACTTTGCAATTAGAGAAAGTAAAAAACTCGGTTTTACTGGAAAAATATGGGCAATTCATCCAACCTTAGAGGTAATCGAAGGGATAACTTGTTATAAAAACGTAAGGGATCTTCCAGAAGCTCCAGATGCTACTTTCATAGCCGTAAATGCAGATACTGCAATAGATGTTGTTGCTGATTTGAAGTTTATTGGAGGGGGTGGAGCAGTTTTATATGCATCTGGATTTGGAGAGGTTGGTGAATCTGGAGTTATAAGGAACCAAAAACTAATTGAAGCTGCTGATGGCCTTCCTATAATTGGACCAAATTGCTATGGCTTTATCAATAGTTTAGATAGAGTAGCTTTGTGGCCAGATGTTCAAGGATGTGAGCCGTTAAAAAAAGGTGTTGCAATAATTACCCAAAGTGGCAACATTGGATTAAATATGACTATGCAATCTATTGGCCTGCCAATAGCCTATATGTTTACTGTTGGCAATCAGACTAATACCAGTATTTCAGATATTATTCATGCGATGCTTGATGATGATAGGGTTAATGCAATTGGTATTCATATTGAAGGTATTAATGATATTGAGGCATTTGATGATGCTACTCGAAGAGCGCTTCATAAAAAAATTCCAATAGTAGCAATCAAATCTGGTCGAACGCAGTCTTCAGCAAAAATTGCACTGAGCCACACAAGTTCAATGTCAGGTTCAGATGAGTTATTTAGTTCATTCTTTGAGCGACAAGGAATAGCAAGAGTTGAAACAGTTCCAGAGTTTTTAGAAACACTAAAGTTACTTAGTGTTATTGGTCCAATTAGTCATAATGGAGTTGCATCAATGAGTTGTTCTGGAGGAGAGGCTGGGATGATGGCAGATTTAATTGATGGTTTGGATATAGCTTTTAAAAGCCTTGATGAAGATCATAAACGAAGAGTTAGAGCTACACTTAATGAATATGTAGAAGTTGATAACCCTTTGGATTATCATACTTTTATTTGGGGCAACCTTGAAAAGACTTCTGCATGTTTTAAGGAAATGATAAGTGGAGGGTTTGCTGCAACGATGTTGTTATTAGATTGGCCAAAAACTGATGTGGGACAGCAACAAGATTGGGATAAAACATTTTTAGCATTATGTAATGCTATTAAAGATTCAGGAGAGAAGGCTATAGTTTTATCATCTATGGCAGATTGCATGCCTAAAAGGATTATCGAACAATGCCATGACTATGGAATTGTGCCAATGATTGGATTGGACTCTTGCTTAAAATCTCTAAATCATTCATATAATATTGGACTTTCGTTTAAAAGAAGTGAATTGCCACCTTTAAAAGTTTCAAGACTTTTAAGAGGTGAATCAAAAAATAAGCTTTTAACCGAGTATGAAGCTAAAAGTCTTATTAGTAAGTATGGAATTTCGGTTCCTGAAGGCTCAATTGTATCTAGTTATGATGAAGCGCATAAAGTAGCTGAAAAATTAATCTATCCAGTAACTGTAAAAATCTCAAGTGAGACATTAGCTCATAAAACAGAATTGAATGCAGTTAGAATTAATATTCGTAATTCTGAAATGTTAGAGACTGCATGTAAAGATTTATTAAAGATTGGACCATTGCTATTAGTCGAAAAAATGATTCAAGGTTCTATAGCTGAATTAATAATAGGTATGAACCATGATCCTATTTTTGGTAAATTTATAGTTATTGGCAGTGGAGGAGTTCTAGTTGAATTATTGCAAGACTCTTGCTCTTTATTGCTTCCACTTAAGAGAAAAGATATCTTAGATAGACTTTCAAAACTAAAGGTTTATCCAATACTTCAAGGCTATCGTGGAAAATCAGGAGGTGATATCGAGGCAATAATTGATAGTGTTCTATCTATTGCTGAACTGATACTTGCCAATGATATTGCTGAGCTGGATATAAATCCATTATTAGTAATGGATAGTGGACAAGGAGTAGTAGCTGTTGATGCTCTAATTAAGTTAAACTAAATGCAAATGATAAACCTTACTTTTTGAGGAAAAAATTTATGAATAAAAGCGTTACTTGTGAGACTCATGATAAAGTTCTTTTGATAACACTTAATAGGCCAAAAGCTAACGCGATTGATGCTGTTACAAGTCATGAGCTTGGGAAAGCTTTTATTGATTTTAGGGATAATGATAATTTACGGGTAGCAATAATTATTGGTGCGGGTGAAAGATTTTTTTGTGGTGGATGGGACTTAAAAGCTGCATCTGAAGGAGAAGCAGTTGATGCAGATTTTGGACCTGGTGGATTTGCGGGACTTACAGAGTTATGGAACCTAAATAAACCAGTTATCGCTGCTGTTAATGGCTTGGCTGCGGGTGGTGGTTTTGAATTGGCTCTTGCGGCTGATCTTATCATTGCATCAGATTCTGCAGAATTTTTTGTTCCTGAAGCAACTTTAGGAATTATTCCTGATAGTGGCGGTGTCTTAAGATTGCCGCGGCGATTGCCAAGCGCAATTGCTATGGAGATGTTGATGACTGGACGACGAATGGCTATTGATGAGGCGAAACATTATGGTTTAGTAAACCGAAGTTGTCTATTAAAAGATTTGAAAAGTCAGGCAATAGCCTGGGCACATGAGATTGCTGAATCAGCCCCTCTTTCATTGGCTGCAATAAAAGCAGTAGTTAGAGAGACAGAAGAAATGAATCTTGAGTCAGCATATGAATTAATGCGTTCGGGTTCTATAAAGCCTTATCAAAAGATGCTTCAATCGAATGATGCTAAAGAAGGGCCAAAAGCTTTTGCTGAAAAACGTATGCCAATTTGGAAGGGAGATTAATGATGTTTGATACTCACATTATTAAAAAAAAGATGCCTGTATAATTTATATTTGAGTTTTTATTAACAATTCTATTTAATGAAATTATTTTTTCAAACATTACTTTTGACTACCTCAATTACCCTTGCATTTACAGCTAATGCTAATAGTGAAGGAGAGGCAATGTATTCAGCTTTAGGCTGTGCCAGTTGTCATGGACAAGGTGGAAAATCAACAGATGAAAATATTCCTTCTTTGGCTGGAAAGGATGTTGAATGGATCATACTTCAATTAGAATATTTTCAGTCAGGTGAGCGTCAGAATTCTTATATGAATGCAATGGCACCAATGGCTGAAGGATTCGAGCGATCTATTGCTGAGTACTTATTTAGCCAAAGTTATAAAAACTAATTTTTTCTATAAATCAATGCTAATAGAGCAATACGAAAACGTTAATTTTCACGTATAATTTCCTTGAATTTTTCGGAGTTTAAGAATGCATAAGACCATCATTATTTTATTTTCACTCCTACTGGCTTCTTTCAGTAGTCCCATTATTGCTGCAGGTGATGCAGAAGCTGGGCAAGTAAAATCTGCAACATGTATGGGTTGTCATGGTCTAGCAGGTAATAGTACTATTCCAAATTTCCCTAAGCTCGCTGGCCAAGGTGAGTCATATCTTATTAAGCAGCTTCAGTATTTCAAATCAGGTGAAAGAAATAACGCAATGATGGCTGGGGTTGCATCATTATTATCTGAACAAGATATGATGGATATCGCAGCATACTATTCTATTCAAACTACAAGCGAAAATAGTGCCAAAGGTGATGCTGAAACAATTGAACTAGGCCGTAAGATTTATGTTGGTGGCAAAATGGATGCTCAAGTTACAGCTTGCATTGCTTGTCATGGACCTCAAGGTTTGGGAATTCCAACTGCAGGCTTTCCAGCACTTAGTTATCAGCATGCTGACTACACTGCTTCTCAGTTAAAGGCATTTCGTCAATACTCTATTAATGAGCAGACAGGTTCTACTGATGTTTACAGGGTTAACGCGATGATGAATAGTGTTGCTAAAGGGCTTACAAATGAAGAGATTGATGCACTAGCTCAATATATTGCTGGACTGCATTAATAGTAAATTTAATTATCTATTTGTTTGTAAATTATTAGTCCATTCTCTCAGTATGACCATCTACTGTCATAATCTGACCAGATACTTTCTTAGCCTCTTCAGATACTAGGAATGTTGCCATATTAGCAATATCTTCTTTATCTACAAAAGTCTTAAGTGAGACCATTCCCTCAAAATCTTCTCTCAGTTCTCTTTCACTAATACCAAGTGATGAAGCTTTTGCTGCAATAACTCGATCAATCCTATCCCCAGAAACTGAACCAGGACATATAGCATTTACTCTAATATTAAATTTACCAAGTTCCATTGCAAGCGATTTTGTAACGCCAATAATTGCCCATTTAGAAGCTGCATATGGAGTCCTCAATGGAAATCCAAAGAGTCCAGCAGTAGAGGAGAGATTAATTATGGAGCCACCTTGATTTTTTTTCAAAAGCGGTATTGCAAATTTAGTGAAATAAAAATGACTATTTAAATTAATATCAATTGTTTGCTTCCAATCATCAATTGATAAATCTTCCATCACTCCTGTTGGTCCAGCAATACCAACATTATTAATAAGTGCATCAATACTTGAGAGCTTATTAGTTAGAGATTCAAAGTATTTTTTCACAGAGACAGGATCACTGGCATTAATATTTTCTATAAATATTCTTTTATTAAATAGAGGGTGTTTCTTAATTTCATTTATTTTTTGTTGATTTATATCAGACAAGAAAACCGTATGACCCTGTTCTATAAAAAAACTAGCAATGCACCAACCAATTCCATCAGCTGATGCTGAAATAACTATATTTTTAATAACGAAATTACTCTTAGACATTAAAAAGTTTTATCAAGAGCTTCAGAAAGCTCATCAGCTGAAATATAACCGATAGTAGTTTCTGATTTATCAATGACCTCTATAGTACACCTATCTTTTAATACTTTAGGAACAAGCTCTTCAAGGACTGTATCTCCATCATATTTATATATTGATGATGGGTTAATACTTGATTTATCAAACTTATCTATTTTTGTCATTATAGTTCTAGCTCTTAAAACTTTTGAGCGATTAACATCTTTTACAAATGCTTTTACATAGTCATCTGCAGGATTTAAAATAATATCTTCTGGACGACCAACTTGAACTAGTCTTCCACCATTGAGTATTCCAATGTGATCCCCTAACTTAAGAGATTCATCAAGATCATGAGTAATAAAGACAATTGTTTTTTTTAATTTAGACTGAAGATCCATTAGCTGACTTTGCATTTCACTTCTAATAAGAGGATCTAAGGCACTAAAGGCTTCATCCATTAAAAGAATTTGAGGGTCAGTTGCAAGAGCTCTTGCCAGTCCAACTCTTTGTTGCATACCTCCAGATAATTGAGCTGGGTATTGATTTTCAAATCCTTGCAGACCTACAGCATCAATTTGCCCTTGGGCAATTTCCTTTCTTTTATCTTCTGGCACTTCTTGAATTTCAAGGCCATATGCTACGTTTTCAATAATAGTTTTATGAGGGAAAAGTCCAAAGCGCTGAAAAACCATACTCATAGTTTTTTTTCTAAACTCTAGAATTTCTTTTTCATTAAGACTACATACATCAACATTATTAACTATTACCTCCCCTGCAGTAGGGTCAATAAGCCTGTTGATATGCCTAATTAGGGTTGATTTTCCCGAACCAGAAAGTCCCATACAAACAAAAATTTCACCTTCTTTAATTGATAGCGAGACATTATCTAGACCAACAGTATGACCTGTCTCCTCCATAACTTGTTCTTTACTCGCCCCATCTTTAACCATTGGTAATACTTGCTCAGGATTAGAACCAAATATTTTATAAATATTTTTAATTTCAATTTTTGACATAATGGATTTTATTCAGGTGGTTTGTTTCTATCTTGTATTTTTTTACCATAAGCCTGTGTAATTCTATCTAACACAATTGCTAATAGTACAATTGCAAGACCAGCTTCAGTAGCCTTTCCAACGTTTAGCTGTTGAAGTCCAAGAAGGACTTCATCACCAAGCCCTCTAGTTCCTATCATTGAGGCAATAACAACCATGGCCAATGCCATCATTGTGCACTGGTTGATTCCTTGCATAATGTTAGGCAGAGCAAGAGGTAACTGCACTCCAAGTAATTTTTGTTTTTTGCTTGCTCCAAATGCTTCAGCAGCCTCTATAACTTCTGTATCAACTAGAGTGATTCCAAGATCAGTTAATCTAACCAAAGGTGGAACAGCATAAATAACGGTTGCAATAATTGCTGGAACTGCGCCTAATCCAAAAAGCATAATCCCTGGAATCAGGTAACAGAAACTTGGGATTGTTTGCATTAAATCAAGAACTGGTAGTATGGCGTTTCGAACTTTATTATTTCGAGACATTGCAATGCCCAATGGAATACCAATAATAATACAAATAATAATTCCAATAATCATGATAGAAGTTGTTTCTATGGCTTTATCCCAAAATTTTGGATGCAGGAAGCCAATAAAAAATGTACAAAATCCAACAAAGATAGTAGTACCTACTTTTCTACCACTTGAGAAGAAAACAATTGCAACAACGAGTGCAATAACTACTGGCCATGGGAGAACAATTAAAAATTTCTTTAGAGAAAGGATTGCTCCAAGAAGAAAATCATTGATTACTTCAAAGTAAACGCCATATTTTTCATTAAAGACCTTAAAACCATCATTAATCCATTTCATTAGTGGAATGTCTAACCATTTAGGCCAATCATAAAGCCAACTTAAATCAGTAAAAAGCTCCATAACACTATCAGGCTTTCTTTTTGATGAGTTATAACTTACAACTAAAAGCCATACAAAGATTATTGGGAAGGTTAAATATGTAAGAAGTTTTCTTGTCATAATGATTTATATGAAAAAAAGAGCCCACAAGTGAGCTCTTTTTTATTATTTAAATAACTTAGAGAGCTCCAGATACTTTAGCAGCAACATCTGCCGGTACCCAAGATTTCCATGTATCGTCATTAGCTAAGTACTCCATTGCAGTTAGCTCCATATCACCATCTGACTCATCTTCATAGAATGCAAGAAGTCTATTAACTTGCGCAGTTGGTATGCTATATGCTTCAATGAATGCAGTCTCAGCTGGGTGTGAATCAGCCCATTCAGCAAGAACTGACTTGTCTAGTGACATGTCTCTGTACTCAACTCCACAAGTTGGCTGCCAAGCATCTGTACCATTGGCTTTGATGTCTTCAACAACAACTTGCATTGATGCCCAGCACTCGGCGTTAAATGGTGGTTCAGCTAATCTAACTAAATCAACTTTGCCCATTAAACCAGTTGGCGCCCAATAATAAGTAAAGATTGGCTGCTTTTTGGCAAACGCACCTGCGATTGCTGCATCAAGTGCACCACCTGAACCTGGATCAAAGTTAGTGTAGTACTTATCTAATCCATAAGCTTTTTGTTTAACAAGGTTAATTGTGTAGCAAGTCCAGCCACCGATACAACTAGTCATTCTTCCCATTGATGGGTTTTCAGGATCACTGAATAAGGCAGCAATTTCTGGACTATTCATATCTAGAACATTTGTAAGATTGTACTTATCAGCAGTTGCTCTATCAACATAGAATGCTTGCTGAGAGTCAGGAGTATTAATTCCTAGGTTTCTTACTGTTCCTGCAGCTTCATGACTATCATAAGTATCTTTTATGTTGTCATACCAAAGCTCAGTAACTACATCAAGCTGTCCATCATAGTGTGCAGCCATAATAGGTGTTGTACTTCCTTTTGTTATACTAACATCACATCCATAGCCATGCTCCAAGATAAAGCCAGCAATAGCAGTATGAATATTAGCACTACTCCAGTCAAAATCAGCTAATCTTGCCTTACCACAGTCAGCAGCAACAACTCCTGGCATTAGAGCAACTGTAATAGCTGAGATAGCTAATAGTTTATTTATTAGTTTCATTTTTTCTCCTTAGGTTTTATAACAAAATCCTTATTAAATATAAGGATTGATTTTTAGTATATATAAAATTTCAGTGCAAGTTGAATTATATTAAATTTAACTAAATACTTTTTTGGAGAAATTACTTTGAAATGAAAGCTATACTTTTATTAAAAATAAGCTGAATGAGTGAGGAGGAACCTTAATATAATCTTTGCCACATTCTAATTTATTTTTTTTAATAGAAACTTTTTCAAGATTTTTTTTATCATTTATATCTGTTGGTGAGTTTCCATTAACTAAATAATTGCTACTTACTTTTTTATGTGTAGGTATAGAAATTATTAGACTTTCTTTTTCTGATTTATTTACTACTGATAGACATATCTGATTCTTATGATAAGTAGCTGAAGCATCTATTAATTTATTTTTCTTATAAATGGGTTGTTTGCCAATTTTAGGAGACTCAAAAGTAGGGCTATTTACAGAAGTTTTTAGAATTTTCCCTTTATGATATTTAGTGAATAATTCTAAAATTAACGTCGTTGGAGTTTTCCAAATTTTTTGACCATCAATCCTATAATTACCCATTACGTTTATTAGATGATATATCCCTGTATTAGTAATCATATCGCCCCTATTGATACAAGCATTAAGTAATGAGCCTGCATATAAAGCATCTGCAATATTATAATTTTCAATATAATTAGGATGTTCAGCTTCTACATATGTATTCCATTCATCAAACGCTATAGTAATAGGTTTTTTTGTATTATTTTTTATCTCTGCTATGGTCTTATCAAGCATCGATTCAACTTCAGTAGATGCTGCAACAGTGGGAATATATCTTGAGGTGTAATGTGGGTGAATCTTATCTTTTTCAGTTCTAATTGAATAATAATGAATACTTAGTTCATCAATTCGTTCTTTAATATTTTTCAACACAATTTCATTCCAATGTCCAAAGTGATCCATGCAAGCTCCAACCGCAATATATCTTAAATTTGGATTAACTTTTTTAATTGCTTTGACAAACTTATCATATTTTAAGGCGTAAGTTTTAGCATCAGTATGCCCAATTTGCCATCCCCCAAACATTTCATTACCTATAAAAATTGTTTTAAGATTGTATGGCTGACTCCTTCCATTTTTTTTTCTAAGTTTGCCATATTTTGTTTTGACAGATCCTGTTAAATATTCAATCCATGCTGCTCCCTCTGCAGGAGTTCCATTACCAGTATTTATTGTTATCATTGGTTCACTTCCAATATACTCACACCATTGCATGAACTCATCAGTTCCAACATCATTATTTTCCCATTCATACCATGCAAAATCATAAAAGGGTAGTCGATAGTTTTTATCACCAATTCCATGAATCCAATTGTAACCAGATAAATAATTTCCTCCAGGCCATCTTAAATAACTAGGAACCCATTCTTTTATTAATTTAGTTATATCTTTTCTAAAGCCATAGATAGTACTTTTTGGCATTAAGGAGCAATTTGCAATAAATACTTCATCACTATTAATTGAAATTGACAGGTTTTTTGTAGTTTTATTATCAGTAAACTTTATATTTTTTTTAAATTCAAACCATTTAGTTCGACTTTTTATAACAAAGTTTAATTCTCCAATTTGGATATAGACTTTTTGCCCTGTTCCTTTTAACATTATGCTAAATCTATGTTCTTGATCAACAAAATTTATGTTTATAGACTGTTTGATGCCTCGATTTATTTCACTATTTTCTCTTATAGTGATTTGTTGAGATTGTTTGCCACTTCCAAATCTATTTATTTGTTCATCACCTTTAACGATATATTCAGAGTTTGAATGAGCATACATTACATGCTTTGCTGAAGGATTAAAGCCTTTCCAGGGTCTTATAATTCCAAAATCTAAATGATCATCTTTGACTCCTGTCTCCCAAATAAATTTATCTGCACCACAAAATTTTCTATTTTCAATGACTTCAGCCCAAACACCATTTTTATATATTGCTTCACCAATATGCTCAAGATTTGCACCAAACATATGAGGAGAAAGCTCCCCTATGCTATTTTCAGTATGAAATTGAATCTTATTTTTTTGCTTACTCATTGTTCATTGCCCATATTTTTTCCTGAGGCAAATGAATAAAAACTTTATCATTTTTAGATATTTCTTTTTTTCCTACTGATTGAACTGAACATTCTAGGATAGTATCTTTAATCTGAATTTTATATCTTGTATTTGTTCCTGAAAAAACAATCGAAGTAACAATTCCTGAAAAATTATTTTCTTTAAATATGTTGGTTTTTGATATTTCAATATTTTCAGGCCTAATTGTAAGTAAATGATTTTTTGATAAACCTTTTTTATTTTTTTGGTTGTAAATAATTGGACCTATCTCTGTTTCAAAATTTGACTTATTAATTGAAGATTTTAAAAAGTTAACACCACCAAAAAACTTTGCAGCTCTTTCATTAATTGGCGACTCATAGTATTCAATTGGTGATGCGTAGCTTTGCAGTTCTCCATCAAAGATTAAAGCTATTTTATCTGCTAATAAAACTGCTTCCTCTTGATCATGCGTTACAAAAACAGTTGTTACATTCAGCTTCTGTTGAATTGTGACAATGAGCTCTCTCATTTCATCTCTTAAATGAGCATCCAGATTACTTAATGGCTCATCTAGTAATAAAAGGTTTGGTTTTGAGATTAAAGCTCTTGCTAACGCAACTCTTTGTTGTTGACCACCTGATAATTGCTTAGGTTTTCTGTCTCCAATGTCAGGGAGTTTAACTAATTCAAGCATATCCTTTACTTTTTTATTGATTTCATCTTTATCAATACCTTTCATTTTAAGAGCAAAGCCAACATTTTCACTAACATTCATATACGGAAATAATAAATAGTTTTGAAAGACCATTACCACCCCTCTTTTTTCTGTTGCAATTGGTAATAAGGATTCGTTATCTAAGGAAATATCACCGCTATCAGGTTGAAATAACCCTGTAATCATTTTTAAAATTGTTGTTTTCCCACAGCCAGATGGCCCTAAAAAGGCAATTAATCCCCCTGTTTTAATATCTAAGCTAACATTGTTAACTGCAGGTCTGTCCATTCCAGGAAAGCTTTTGTATAAATTTGAAATTTTTAAATCACTCATTTTTTAACTAGCCTTTTATATTGTTAATTAAAGTTTTCCAAATCCAGACGTTGCAGAAGAATCTCCTGAGACGAATTTAGAGGTAAAGAATAAAATTACTATCGCTGGAAAAATAAATACGATTGATATTGCTGCCGTTAATGCTGGATTTCCAGATGAGGCTGTTGAGAATACAAGAAGTGGAAGTGTCATAATCTTTCCTGCTCCAATTAAGAAAGTTAATAAATATTGACTCCAAGAAACCAAGAAGGCAAATAAAGCAGCCACCACCATTCCTGGCGCAATTGCTGGAAGTGTAATCAAATAGAAGGTTCTGAATTTATTAGCACCTAATGTTCTAGCTTGATGTTCAAAGTCAGGGTTATAGTTAGCAAAAATTCCTGTCATTGTTAGAACTACATAAGGCATTATTGGAACTAAAT
The DNA here is from genome assembly GCF_003326015.1 of Candidatus Thioglobus sp. NP1. Taxonomy (NCBI): domain Bacteria; kingdom Pseudomonadati; phylum Pseudomonadota; class Gammaproteobacteria; family Pseudothioglobaceae (SeqCode); genus Candidatus Thioglobus; species Candidatus Thioglobus sp. NP1. The sequence goes on along the minus strand of NZ_CP023860.1, from coordinate 1,662,905 downwards.
GCACTAAACAAACACCCCAGAAACTGCCTGAAAATCCCCATGAAATAAAGTTAATGTTTAATCCAAGAACAAATGCTATTGGAGGTAATATGGTAGGAGAAACCATGATGAAAATAATAATCTTTTTAAATCTAAAATTCAGTAACCCTAAGACTCTGGCTGCGGGTAATGCAATAATTATTGAGACAATAGTAACAATGACACCAATTGTTACGCTATTAACTAGTGCTTTAATAATTGTAGGATTGGATAGCCATAAATCTAGGAACCCATCAAGTGATCTGAAGCCTTCTTTTGGAATTAATTTAAGTCTTACCCAAGCTTGTAAACTAATCTCCTTAGGAATAAGTTGGGGATAAAACCATCTAAATGAAAATGCATTTATAAAAAAAGCAATTAAGGGAAGAATTAGAATGAACGCCCCTAAATAAACTGCATAAATATTTGTTTTCTTTAAATTATTTTCCATAAAAACTAATCTTTTCTAATTTTGCTTTGCGTAAGACGGAAATATATAACAACTAAAATCATAACTATTAGCGCAATAATCATACTAAGCGCCATTCCTTCACTTCTTGCATTGAGATCAGGGTTTAGGAAAAACTCAAATGCCATAACTGGAAGCATTTGTGGATAGTTAACACCAAGGATTGCTGGAACTTCATATGCTCCAAAGCTGAATGCAAAAACAATTATTGATGCAGAAAATAAATTTGGCATTACCAGTGGAAGAATTACGTATCTAAATCTTTGCCATTTGTTAGCACCCAAGCTCTGTGCTAATTCTTCAAAATTTTCTCCAAGAGATTGAAGAACTGACATTAAAATAATAAAAAAGAATGCAGCTTCTTTCCAAATGTAGGCTAAGATAATTCCTAGGCCATATTTATCTTTAACCAAGATTGGAAATTCACTTGGTGATGCAATAAATCCTATCTGAGTAAAAAATCTAGCTAATAATCCACTTTGAGAGAAAACAAAAATCATCCCTACTGCAACTACTAAGTGTGGCATGGGTAAATTTAAGGAAAAGATAAAATTACATATTTTTTTTGCAAAAAAAGTTTTTCTGATAGTTAAAGCACCAAATAAAGCGAATGCAGCTGCTAAAAAAGTGCTGACAAAACTAACCCATAAGTTTAGACCTAGGCCTGTCCAAAATAATTTCGCATATCTCTCAGAGAACATGACGTTATAGTATGCATCAAAACTTATGTCATATTTTTGAATTGCTGGCTGATAGCCAAGGCTTTGAAGAAATCCATAAAGTATCCCCCCAAAAAATAATGTACCAATTATTAAAAGGGGCGGAGTAAGAGAAAGTACAATTTTTAATCTATCTCCGCCCATTCATATCTCCTATTTCAGGAGAACATTTGCTTGCCAATCTGCTTCAATCTTATCTTGATATTCTGCAGCAATATCTGAAACAAGAGCTCGCGCTAATATTCCTTGATCTTCTGCAGCATCACCAAGATTATTTTGAGCATCTTGAATTGCCGCAACACCTTCAGAGCTAGTTACTCTTGCAGTGCTGATTCCCCAACCACAACAAAAACCATTTGCAGGTTGAACTTGAGCAGCTTGCAAAGTAGGTCTTAGAACTAGGTCAGCATAAACTAGTGCTGCTGCTTTATTAGGAGCATTATATGGGATCGCCCAATAATTGAAATCTCCAATCATGTTGTCATAAAAAGCAAAAGCTCTAGAAGTAGGTGGAGTTGTTCCAGCAGAGTTTGTTGGTCCTGCACCTCTTGGCGATTGAGTAAAACTCATATCAACTTCACCATTAGCAAATAATGCATGCATTTCAGCATTATTAGTTGGATAAGTTTCACCACCCCTATGAAGATCATCTTCCCAAGAATTTAACAGAGCCCATACATGTGGAGCCCACTTGTTATAAAGTTCTTCATTGTATGGTCCAACCCATTGATCATGACCGCCACTAAGTTCAAAGAAAATTTGCTTAACAAATCTAGTTCCAACAAATCCACCTTTTCCTGGTCTGATATATGTAAATCTACCTGGGTTATCAGAAATCCATTTAGTTAGAAATCCATAATTTCTTGGCATATCATCATAGTTATTTCTAGCTGAGTCATACATGAAATGAAATTGTGCACTAGACCATGGACTTTCCATACCATCTACTGGTCTTCCAAAGTCTAAGTTAACTGCAGGGTTATCCCATGCAACAAATTTACTATTTGGTAATCCAGCAGCAAAAGGACCATAAAGAAGGTCTGCTTGTTTTAAGGTCCAGAAGTTTTCACCATTGATCCAAATTAAGTCAATGTTTCCATTATCTCCTGTGACACCTGCTTCTTTTTCACTTAACACCTGATTAACAGCATCAACAGTTCCTGCTAAAGGCATTCTGTTCAAAGTAATGTTGTAATCATTTTTTAATGGTACTCCGTAGAAGTCATCCACAAAACCATTAATTGCGTCGGAACCACCCCACATATATACGTTTACTTGTCCACCATTAGCAGCAGCTTTAACATCATCCCAAGAATTAAATCCTGGAGCAACTTCAGCTGAAACTAATTTTGAAAAAAATAAACTAACTATGGCAATGGATATTATTTTAATTTTATTATTCATCTTAAATCTCCCATTTTTTAGTTATCAAATTATCAAATAAACAATTTATTTGATTAGTCATCCATTGGTGATAAGTAATCTACCAAGGGAATTTCTTTTATTAGCTTTAATTTATTCCAAGCCGCAAATTCTATTAATTCTTTACTATAATCACCTTGGCCAACTGCATAATGATGTTCATGACCAACCATATTTAAGGTGTTTACTAAATTTTCAGAGGTTATTTTTTTTCGATTTAAATGGATATTTTTAAACCATCCCCTGGTTCCATCAAAGCCTTTGTTCGTATGTTCAAAAATACTTGAATTCAATACTAATATTCTTTCAGCATTGTTGCTTATGTATGTAGTTGTGGTTTCTTGAGGAGCAAACACTTGATCGCCTGCAACACCATATTTTTTATCAGTTTTTCTACCAAGAGTTGTATGATCAACCCACTTAATACCATCTTCGTTTGAAAAATGTCTTGGCGATACACCACAATGCCACATTTGCACAGCATCTGCTTCTTTATCAAATGTTGCTAAGTCTAATAATGTAGATGATTTTTCAGCACTTGAGATGTAGTTTAGAAGAAGCATACTCATAGACCCTTGCACGTCTCCTTCGCATGATACTGCAATCCCATCTTCACTACCCAACCAGCCATAAGCCATGCATGGAGCCACTCCATATAATTCTTGCATTTGGGACCAGCATTGAACTGCTAAAGAATCCCAGTTATTATCTTCTTTCATTTTTTTTAAAGCAAAGTAAATACGTGTTACCTTATTAAATGAATCGTTATTAGATACTGAAATACTAGAGGCTGCACTTTTAATTTTTATAACCTCACTATCAATAATTTTTTGATCAAAACTATCAGCAATCTTGACTAGTTCTTTGATTGTTGACTCTTCAACTGATATTCCAATATTTTTCTTAATAATTGATTGGTCAACCTTCATATTATCAAAGCCAGGAGATATACCTCCTACAAGGCCTATTTTGGTATGTTTCATTTTCTTTAAGGCAACTAAAGATCTAATTGTTACAGAAAACTTATTTATAAACTCATCAGTATCTGCATAATTGTAAAACCATTTCGTTGTAATATCTTTATTAAATAAAACTTTTTTTATCATTGCTAAATAATGACTTGTAGAAACTAAAGAGTGTAATTTAACATCACCTTCTGTTTCAATATCTGGGACTGCCCACACACCTATTTTGTCTGTAATGTTGCATAGTGGATACAATTGCTCACCTGCACTGCATGAACTTGTTTGAAGGAGTAAGAAATCAATCTTATTCTTAAAAAATTTTTCTGCCTCTTCTGAATCTTTAGTTGAAAAGATTGTTTTATGGAATGGAATAAAATTTACATCAAAATTATCGAGTATTTTTTTTAGAGCAATTTCTGATTTCTCTCTAACTTTATATTCATTTGAATAGTATGGGGCAATAGCCGTAGCAACGTATCCAAGGTTTAGCTTTATCGTCATTTACTTAATTTATCCGAGTTTAATTAAGAACCAAATTGGTATCATATCACATACTAAAGTTATAATAAATACTTTTTTAACTATTTTAATTTTGAACTAAAAAAATAAGCTATATAACAATGTTTTTAGGTTATCATAGATAATAATTATTTTTTATATAGGAATTGTTATAACAACTTATATTATGGATATTAATGCAGATAAGCTACATTGGATTTATAAAAAACTTTTTACAATTCGGTCATTTGAAGAGAGAATTAAAAAGATTGCTAAGGAAAAATCAGTCCCTGGATATTTACATACATGTATTGGATCAGAAGCTATTTGTGTAGGAGTTATGGCTGCCTTAGGCGATGATGACTGGATTTCAAGTACATATCGAAATCATGGCCACTCAATTGCAAAAAATTGTGAATTAAAAGAGATAACTTCAGAAATTTATGGAAGAAGTACTGGTATCTGTAAAGGTAGAGGTGGAAGTATGCATATCAATGATTTTGATAAAGGAATGCTTGGTTCTTTTGGAATAGTTGCTGCAGGCCCGCCAGTTGTGTTAGGGGCAGCACTTCAGGAAAAAATTAATGGTGGTGATAAGATGTCCGCTACTTTTTTTGGTGACGGCGCAATACATAATGGAGCCTTTCATGAGGCTGCAGGATTGGCTAAACTTTGGGATGTTCCAATGCTATTTGTTTGTGAAAATAACGGTTATGCAGAAGCTACTGCAACAGATTGGCATATAAACACTAAGGAGCTTAAAGATATTGCGAGAGCCTATGATATGATTTCATATCAAGGCGATGGTAATAATGTTTTTGAAGTGCACCAAATAACAAGAGATGCAATTATTGAATCGAAAGCTAAAAATACTCCAATTTTTCTAGAATTTAAAAACTATAGGTTTTCAGGTCAATATGAGGGAGATACTCAGTTATATCAGCCACTAGAAGAGATTGAGGAGGCTAAAAAAAATGATCCAATTAAAAAATCAATTGAAATGGCCGCTCAATATAATCTTTCATTTGATGAAGTTAAAAGAATCCAGGCTGATGCATTAAAAGAGGTAAATGAAGCATTTGATTTTGCTGAAACTCAGCCTTGGCCAAAGCCAGAAGATGCTTTAGAAGAAGTATATGTCAACTATCCTAGAGAGCTACTGATATGAGGGAATTAACTGTAAAAGATGCTATCAATGAAGCCCTTATGGAATCATTTCAAAATGATAAAAATGTAATTTTGATGGGAGAAGATATTGCTGGTGGTAAGGGAAGAGAAGAGTATCCTGGCACTCAAGATAGCTGGGGTGGACCCTTTGGTGTTACCCAAGGTTTATTGACTAAGTTTGGTCCTGAGCGTGTAAGGGATACAACTATTACAGAGGCTGGTTTTTTTGGTGCAGCAGTTGGAGCTGCTATGACTGGACTAAGACCTATTGTTGAATTAATGTATGTTGATTTTTTAGGAGTTTGTTTTGACCAGTTGATGAATCAAGCTGCCAAAATGAGATATATGTTTGGTGGCAAGATGCATGTTCCAATGGTTGTTAGAACAGTTGTAGGGGCAGGTTTTAGGGCAGGAAGTGAGCACTCGCAAACACTTTATAGTATTTATACCCACATACCTGGACTTAAAGTTGTAGCTCCATATGACGCTTATGATGCTAAGGGTTTATTATTATCTGCAATACAGGATGATGACCCAGTAATTTTTATGGAGCATAAAAGATTGTATATGAAAAAATGCCATGTTCCTGAAGATATGGAGCCAATTCCCTTAGGTAAAGGAAGAATAAGGCGACCAGGAAAGGATGTCACTATTATAGCAATACAAAGAATGAATCTCTTTGCTGAGGAAGCTGCAGAGCAAATGGCTAAAGAAGATATAGACTGTGAAATTATTGATCCAAGAACCTATTCACCACTTGATGAAGAGTTGATTTTCGAATCAGTTAGAAAAACAGGAAAAGTAATTGTTGTTGATGAATCAAATCCTAAATGTTCTTTAGCATCTGAAATTACTTCATTAATTTCAGAAAAATGTTTTGATGATTTAAAGGCTGCAGTCATTAAAATAACTGCTCCACATACTCCTGTTCCCTTTAGTCCTACTATGGAAGATTTTTATATACCATCCACAGAAAAAATAACTCAAGCAATTAAGAAGCTTTATTATGGCAAATAGTGCAACGACTAAATATCAAGATGTCTACACTCAGATTCGAGGCTTTATTTCTTCTGAAAAGTGGCCTTTGGGAGGGACAATCCCTTCAGAAAATGATTTAGTAGATTACTTTAATGTTAGCAGGATAACTGTAAGATCGGCTCTAAGGTTGCTTTCTGATGATGGATTAATTGTCAGAAAAAGAGGCAAAGGAACAGTGGTCACCAGTTCAATGCCTCAAGCAGAAAATTGTTTTGAATCATTAACACAAAAAATTATTCAGAATGGAGATATCCCTTCATCCATTATCTTAGATTTTCAAAAAATAACTAATGATAATCATACTAATCACTTCAATCAAGGGGAAAAATTATATTTTGTAAAGCGACTGAGAAAAGTTAATGATAAGCCATATTTGATTAGTAACGCCTTCGTGTCATATAAACATGCTTTTGGTTTGAGTAAAAATTATTTCTCAGAAGATGGCTCAAATCAGTCAATTATATTTATCTTAAATGAGAAATTTGATATTGATTTTAAGAAAAACTCACAATTTATTTGTGCAGAAACCTTGTCTTCAGACGACTCATTGGTTTTAAATAAAGACTCTGGAATACCATGTTTGGCTCATGAGTGTCTTTTATTTAATCATACTAATGAATTAATTTTGGTTGATAAAAATATTACATTTAATACAATTAAACTAGACCAGGAGTTGGAGTAATGACAGTCCCTATAGAGGTATTAAATAAATTTCCAAAACTTTCTAATGAGCAGTTATTACTTAATCTATCTAATCCTATTGGTAAAAATAAACTAATAATTGATACTGATACTGCTAACGAAATTGATGATCAGTTTGCCTTGGCATGGGCCTTGTTATCTGAAGATAAAATTGATTTATTGGGAGTCACAGCTGAGCCCTACTCTTTTCAACATCATCAGGAAGAGCTTTTAGAGGCCTACAATATAATAAATGAAAATGAGAATATTTCTAAAGACAAAATCAACTTAGTTAATAATTATAGGGACTGGGTGAATGGGCTAATTGATACCAACAAGCATCCCAATGATATATATTTTGATAGCCCTGAAGAAGGAGTGGAAAAAAGCTATCAAGAAATAATAAAAATATTCGATAAATTAAACATGCCTTATGAAGGAAAAGTATTTAGGGGTTCATATCAATACTTAAGTAGTTTTGATGAGCCTTTAATTACTGAATCTAGTAAGTTTATTGTTGATTCATGTCTCTTATATCCTAACGAAAAAATTTATGTTTGTGCGATTGGTTGTCTGACAAATATAGCCTCTGCCCTATTGATAGAGCCAAAAATTATTAATAATTTAGTGGTAGTTTGGACATCTGGATTTCCGACTCACAGCATCAATAATAATACTAATTCTTTAAATTTAGTTCAGGATGTATTATCTTCACAATTACTTTTTGAGTGTGGTGTTGCACATGTGTATCTTCCAGGATATCACGTTGGAGCACAATTAACTTTATCTCTTCCTGACATGAAAGAATTTGTCAAAGGTAGAGGAGATATTGGTAATTATCTTTATGAGCTATATACAAATAACCCTCTGCATAAGCAAAGAGGGGTGACCGATCAGACATGGAGAACTTGGGTTATTTGGGATGTTATCAATATTGCTTGGATGATTGATCCTTCATGGGTTCCATCACATGTTGTATCGTCTCCTGTCTTAAATAATGAGCTTTACTGGAGAAGAGATACTGAATCTTACCCAATGAGAGAGGCATATGGGGTTAATAGGGATGCAATATTCCATGATTTTTTTATAAAAATAGATAAATTAAAATGATTTTAGGGGTACATTCAGCAACTTTTGTAAAAAACTGGCATGAAGATGTCAAGCCTTATATCTACTTATGTAAAAAAGCTGGATATAAATCTGTAGAGGTTTCTCTTTTAGGGCAGACTCCTTCAGGTGCAAAAGAAATTGCAAAACTAGCTAATGATTTAAATATTTCTATCACCTGCACGACTGGTCTTTCAAATGAAGAGGATATTAGTAGCAGTGATCCGGTCACTCAACAAAATGGAGTTGAAGCGCTTAAACGGGCAATTGATATGACTTCAATTATGCAGGCTAAGTTGCTTACTGGGGTTGTACATGCTGCCTGGGGTATCAGTAATAGTATGGGTAAAAATAAGGAAGATAAATTTAAAAATTCATCCCATTCTATTAAAAAAATTACAAGCTTGTTAAGTGAAAAAAATATCAAATTGGGGATAGAGCCACTCAATAGATATGAGTCAGATTTTATTAATACAGTTGATGAAGGAATAAGGCTATGTGAGCTAATTGATCACCCCAATGTAGGCCTTCTTTTAGATGCATATCATATGAATATTGAAGAGAAAAATATGTGCCAATCAATTGAAAAAGCTGGGGATAGAATATTTCATTTTCAAGTTGCAGAAAATGATCGAGGTGTTCCTGGGTCTGGTTCCTTAAACTGGCCAAAAATTTTTAATACCTTAAAAAAAATTAACTATGAAGGATTTGTCTCCTTAGAAATGTTTATTCAAGCAAATGTCGATACGAGTAAAGATTTATTCACTTGGAGAAATATAGAAGATGATCCTTACGAAGCAATTTCAAGATCATTTAATTTTTTAAGTGAGTATTTGGATGCATAACGCTTATAAAAATTGGATCGTTAATTCATATAATAAGATTCAAATTGAGCATATTGAACTAAATAAATTAGATCAAATAGTTGGTGATGGCGATCATGGATCTACAATTTTAAAAGGCTTAAAAATTGCAAAAGATTTATATTTAAATAATATGGATTCTGCAATTGATGATTCAATGGCTATCGTTTCAAAGCGAATGCGTATTGAAATGGGAGGTGCATCTGGAATTTTAATGTCTATATTTTTTGATGAATCTGGAAAAATTAGTGAATCCAATTTAAATCAATCGATGATTGATATTTTTTCGAAATCGATAGATAAGATTATGAAAAGAGGAAAAGTTAAGGCGGGAGATAAAAGTATTCTTGATATTTATGTTCCAGTTTTAGAGTTCTTAAAGCAAAATTCTGATTCAAAAATTCAGAAAGATGAAATCAATGAAATCCTTTCACTTTCATTATCGAAAACAAAAGATATGAAAGCGCAAGTTGGTAGAGCTAAATTTTTAGAAAATCGAGGGCTTGGTTGTATTGATCCAGGCGCTAGATCAACTGAAATTATTCTTCGAGAGTTTTTCGATTCGGTACTATGAAAAAAATTATAAATAATAAAGATAAGATAGTTGATGACATGCTAAGTGGCTATACAAAGGCTAATAGTGATAGAGTTAAATTTTCTCAAAATAGTAAAAGAATTATTTTAAGGAGCCATCCAAAGAGTGTTGATAAAACTGCCATTTTGATTGGTAATGGCTCAGGCCATGAGCCAATTGCTATGGGCTGGGTTGGTGAAGGGCTTTTAGATGCAAATATTATTGGAGATATTTTTGCTGCCCCATCTGGAGATTTAATTTTTGAAGGTATAGAAATCTTTAAGAAAAATTTTGGTTGTATTCTTTTAATATCTAACCATGCAGGTGACGTCATGAACGGTGAGATGGCTATTGAATTGGCCAAAGAAGATAATATTAATGCTGATTTATTATTGATGTATGACGATATTGCTTCTGCCCCCAAAGGGAGTGAAGATCAGAGGAGAGGTGGAGCTGGAACTACTTTTATTTATAAAATTTTGGGTGCTCTCTCAGAGGAGGGAGAAGAAAAAGATACTCTATTAAGTTTAGGTAGAAATGTAAGAGATCAAACTAGAACACTATCAATTGCAATTGATTCTGGTACTTCACCAATATCTGGAGAAAAAATATTTCACTTAGATGACGATGAAGTTTTTATTGGTATGGGCGTTCATGGAGAGTCTGGATATGGGCGACAAAAAATCTCTTCATCGAAAAAAACTATTAAGTTTATGATGGATAAAATATTTGATGATTTTCATTACAAAGATGGAGATATTGTGATTCCATTTATTAATGGATCTGGTGCAACCACTTTGATGGAACTATTAGTGATTTATAATGACGTTGAGGAGTATCTTGCCCAATATAAAATTAAATGCTTTAAGCCTCTAGTAAATGAATATATAACAACACAAGAAAGTGCTGGGTTTTCAATATCTTTACTAAACTCAAATGAACAAATGAGGAATCTCTGGGCCTCACCAAGTTCGGCACCATATTTTCATCTGTAATGAGTAAGCGAGATCATTTCAATCAACTTTTGCAGAATGGAAAATTTGCTGCACTAGCAATTGATCAAGGAACTAGCTTAAAAGATATTGTTAAAGAGAGTAAAGGTGCGTCGTTTACAACTGCAGACTATTTTCTTTTTAAGAAGCAAATAATTTTGAATCTTGGAATCGATGCTTCATCTGTTTTATTTGATTATGATACATACTTGAGTGACCCTTGCTTTAGAAGTTTTGAGACTTCTAAAATAATTGCATACGAAGATGATGCATACAATATAGATAATAAATCACGCATTACCTTGCTGCCAAAAATATTGGATCATAACGATGAAATCATAAAAGATTTTTCTGCTATTAAATTTTTTATGTACTTTAATCCAGACTCTGATCCAATCATTAATAATAAAAAATTTAAGGTAATTCAGCACGTTGGCCAAATCTGTAAAAGTCTAGATATACCTTATTTATTTGAACCACTTCTCTACTATGATGAAGGGACTGAAATCGATTATCAAAGTTATTTATTAAAAAAACCAGTCTATATTAAATACCTTTATAAGGAATTTTCTAAAGAGGAATATCAAATCGATATTATTAAGATTGAATTCCCTTTTAATGAGGCTCAAGTAAATGGATTTGAAAACGATGGCATTTCATCAATTTATAGCTATGAAAATTGCTCTGAAATAATGAGAGAATGCTTTGGGAATAGCAAAATACCATTTGTTTTTCTGAGTGCAGGGATGAAATTTAATAATTTTTTACATAGTTTGGAGATTGCTAAGAGTTCAAAAATAGATTTTTTAGGTTTTTTGTGTGGAAGGTCAATATGGCAAGATTCGATTGATATTTTCTGTAAATCTGGCCAAGATAGTTTTATGGATTGGATAAATTTAGAAGGAAAACAACGAGTTCAAAAATTAAAAAATGTAATAATTGATAATTGATATTTTTATTGGAGAAATATGTATACAAAACTTGGATTATTTATTGGTGGAAAGTGGATATATGAGGCAAAAAAGGGTGAGGATGTCTTAAATCCTTTTGATGAAAGTGTTTTGGGGTGGCTGCCTCATGCAACTGAAGGTGACTTAAATGATGCCGTTAAATCCTCAGAAAAGGGCTTTGATGAGTGGAGAAATACAGATCCTGAAGTCAGAAGCAGAGTTATTTTAAAAGCTGCAGATATTTTGTCTGAAAGGATTTCATCTATATCTGAGGTTATGACACTAGAGCAAGGTAAACCTCTTGCTGAGTCTGCTGGTGAAATCAATCAATCCATTGCAATTTTAAAATTTAATGGAGAAAATGCAAAATTAATTAAAGATGAGGTTGTGGCAGATCGAGATAATGGACTCAAAACTTTAATTAAGCCTCAGCCTCTTGGAGTTTGTTTGTGTCTTACGGCCTGGAATTTTCCAATTGCTTTAGTTATTCGAAAAATTGCTCCAGCTCTTGCAGCTGGGTGTTCGGTAATTATAAAACCTTCAGAGGAAACCCCAGGAACAGCTATTGAGGTTATTAAAATATTTCAGGAGGCAGGTCTTCCAAAGGATGTAATTAACTTGGTATTTGGTGTTCCTCATGAAATTTCAGATTATCTACTCAGTAGAGATGAAGTTAAAAAAGTAAGTTTTACTGGATCAGTTCCTGTCGGAAAACTTTTAGCAAAGAAATCAGCAGAATCACTAAAAAGATGTACTCTTGAATTGGGAGGACATTCTCCAGCAATTATTGCTGAAGATGCTGATATTGAAACAACGTTAGATACTTTAACTGGATTTAAATTTCGAAATTCTGGACAAGTTTGTATTGCACCTAGTCGCTTTTATGTTCATGAAAATATATATGAACAGGTGAAAGATGGATTTTTAAAGAGAATAAAGAATATTACTTTAGGTAATGGATTAAATGATGGCATATCAATGGGGCCTTTATCGAACTCAAGGAGAGTTGATGCGATGAAAGATTTCATAGATGATGCTGTTAAAAATGGTTCAAATATAATTTATGGTGGGACTAGACATCAAGATAAAGGGTATTTTTGGGAGCCAACTCTTATTGAAAATATTCATGAAGGCTCAAAGATTATGACTCAAGAAATTTTTGGTCCTATTCTTGCATTATTTAAATTCAATGATTATGACGATGTTATTGAGAAGGCTAATTCTTTAAATTATGGACTTGCGTCATATGTTTATACAACTAGTGAAGTTTTGCAGGAAAAGATGGCTAAAGAGATTATTGCTGGAGGTGTTTCCATCAATACTGCTTCTCCAATGCATCCTGAAATTCCTTATGGGGGAATTAAAGAGAGTGGGATTGGTTATGAGGGCGGAATCGATGCAATCTATTCCTTTATCCATAAAAAGAATATTAATATCGTTTAATTAACAGAGAGGAATTATGAAAAATATAGGTTTTATAGGGGTGGGAACAATGGGCCTTCCCATGGCTTTAAATTTAGTAAAAAATGGGCATTTGCTCTCTTTTTATGATCCTTTTGCAAATGAAAAGACTATTCAAACTTTAACTGAAGTTGGTGCTAAACAAAATAAAAATATTGCAGACTTATGTAATGGTAAAGATTTTGTTATATCTATGCTCCCAATTGGAGAGAATGTAAAAGATGTTGCGCTTGGAGAGAGTGGCATTATTAATCAAGAAAATACCGATTTAATCTACATTGATATGAGCACAATATTACCAGCTGATACTATTGAAGTTAGCAAAAAGATGCTTGAAAAAAACATTCAAATGTTTGATGCACCAGTAGCTCGTCTTGTAAACAATGCAATTGATGGTACTTTACTTATTATGGTAGGAGGCTCCTTAAAAGACTTCTCTAAGATTGAAGAGATTTTAAAATGTATGGGAAGTGATGTTGTTTATTGTGGACCTATAGGCTCAGGTAGCAAAATGAAGATAATTAATAATTATATGGCTATTGTTTCAAACATTGTGACAGCTGAGACACTCTCTCTGGTCCATAAATCAGGGATAGATCAAAAGCTAGCTATTGATTTAATGTCAACTACGGCTGCTGGAAAAGGACATATGAATTTCAGTTATCCTAAAAAGGTTTTGATTGATGATATAGGCCCTGGCTTTAAAAATGTCCTGGCTTTGAAGGACTTGCGTTTAGCTATTGAGCATGGAGAATCTGAAGGGATCGATCTAACTTCAGGGAAAAGTGTTGTGAATGTCTATGAAGAGGCAATGGATACTGAGTACAAAGATTTAGATTGGACTGCTATGTTTAATTTTGTAAAGAAAAGTAATAACCTTGATTAAGATTAAGTCCTTAAGGTCTTATTATCTAGAGTTTCCATTGGTAGATCCTGTCTTAACTTCATTTGGAGTTATGAAGTCAAGACCATGCATAATAATTGAACTAGAGGACTATCATCACAATATTGGGTATGGTGAAATTTGGTGTAATTTTCCGAGTGATGGTGCTACCTATAGATTCAATCTCCTTAACAATGTTTATCATTCTAATATTGTGGGTTGTGAGTTTTCCAATCCAGACAATTTCATAGAAAGAATTACTGAAAAATTTAAAACTCTTTTTGTGCAGTCTGGCGATATGGGCTCATTCTATAATATTAATTCAGGACTTGATTGCGCCATCTGGGATCTGTTTGCTAAGAATCAAAAATTACCCCTTAATAAATTATTAAATCCTGATTCAAAGAATGATATTTCTGTTTATGCCAGCGGGATAAATCCAAGTCAATCTCATGAGCAAATAGCAGTTGCAAAATCAATGGGAATAAAAGCATTTAAAGTAAAAATAGGCTTTAATCACTCACTAGATATTGATTTATTAGAGTCTTTAGATAATTATTTTACTAATGATGAAATGATGATGCTTGACGTAAACCAAGGATGGAATTTTCAAGAAGCTGCAAAGTATTTAAAAATATTGGAGGATTATAATTTTTCTTGGATTGAAGAGCCTATTTCTGCACTATCTAGCCAAGCTGAAATTAAAAATATTATTAAGTCAACTAGTTGTGATTTAGCATTTGGTGAGAACATTACTAGCTTTGATGAATTTATTTCTCTTAGTCAGAATAATAAATCTAAATATATTCAACCTGATCTTACTAAATATGGTGGAATTTCTTTAATTAATAATTTATCAAAAAAAATTCAGAATAATAAGATATGGCTTCATTTTTTAGGTGGTAGTGTTGGATTATTAACATCTGCCCACATTATGGCTGCCATTAACCCTTCTGCTTATTTAGAGACTGATATTAATATAAATCCACTCAGAACAAGTGTATTGAAGAATGAACTAAACATTGAGAATGGAAAAATACACATTAATAATGACTATGGAATTGGAGGCCCACTTAATTTTGATACAGTTAATAAGTATCTAGTTTTATCAAATGCTTGAAGTAAAGTTTTTATTTTTATCTTTTTTAAAGTATAAACTCCATCATTTTGATTGATGAATTATTCATAATAGAAATATGTCTGATTACGATTATATAATTGTAGGAGCTGGCTCAGCTGGATGTGTTCTCGCTAATAGATTGAGTCAGGACCTATCTAATAAAGTTCTCCTTATAGAAGCTGGTGGTTCAGATCGTCGTTTCTTCATTCAAATGCCAATTGGATATGGTGTGACATATCACCAAAAAGCTGTCAACTGGATGTATATGACAGAACCAAGTCCTGATGCTGATAATAAACCAAGTTATTGGCCTAGAGGAAAAGTGATGGGTGGATCGAGCTCAATTAATGCAATGGTTTATGTCAGAGGCAATCACAAAGATTTTGACCAGTGGGCTAATATGGGTAATCCAGGCTGGTCATATAATGATGTTTTACCTTATTTTAAGAAAATGGAATCTTGGCAGAATGGTGCTGATAATTTTAGAGGTGGTGATGGCCCATTAAATGTCTCAGAAGTATCAGATCAGTTGCACCCTTTATGCAAGAATTTTCTTTCTGCAGCAGAAGAAATTGGTATTAATCAAAATAGTGATATGAATGGTGAATATCAAGAAGGAGTTGGAAACTATCAAATAACTACTCATGGGGGTCAGCGCATGTCTTCCTCAAGGGCCTACTTGTGGCCAATAAAGGGTCGAAAAAATCTAACAATTATTAAAAACGCTTTGGCTACAAGGATATTAATAAGAAATAAAAAAGCTTATGGTGTTGAGTATTTGAAGTCAGGTAAGTTGTATCAAAAAATAGCTAGTTGTGAAGTGATATTAAGTGCAGGTTCAATCAATTCTCCTCAACTCCTACAGCTCTCTGGAGTTGGTCCAAAAGCACTTTTAGATAAAGCTAAAGTCCCTGTAATTCATGATAGTCCTGCCGTTGGAGAAAATCTGCAAGATCACCTTGGAGTTAGTTATTTTTATAAAAGTAAGGTACCAACTCTAAATGATGAATTAAGGCCATTTCTAGGAAAGATTTATCAGGGTCTTAGGTATATTTTTACTAGAGCTGGACCACTAAGTTTAAGTGTTAATCAATCAGGTGGATTTATTAAAACCCGTGAAGGTCTGGAAAAGCCAAATATTCAATTATATTTTTCCCCCGTAAGTTATTCATTAGAATCTCCAGATAAAAGAGCAATGATGAGCCCAGATCCTTTTTCAGCGATGTTATTTGGAATTTCAAATTGCAGTTCTCATTCACGTGGACGAGTTCAAATTAAAAGTAACAACCCATTAGAACATCCAGTTATTGAACCAAACTATCTTTCTAATAAAGAAGACCTCAAGAATTTATTAGAGGGTGTAAAGGTTTTGAGAAAATTAGCCAAAACCAATAGTTTTAGAGAGGTTATTGGAGAGGAGTTTCGTCCTGGCCCACAATGCCAAACTGATGAGCAAATGATTAAACATATCAAGGACACAGTTTGGACTGTTTTTCATCCTTCTAGTACCTGTAAGATGGGACCTAATACAAAAAATAATGTTGTTGATAGTAGTCTTAAAGTTCACGGTATTGAGTGTCTAAGGGTCGCTGATGCTTCGATATTCCCTCAGCTCGTATGTGGTAATATTAACGCAGCAACAATTATGGTTGGTGAAAAGGCTTCGGACTTAATTTTACAAGATAAGGTAAATATTTGAAAAGATGAAGATAATAAGTATAGAGACTTTCACTAATGAGTATATTGGATTGGTTCGTATCAGGACTGACGAGGGAGATGAAGGCTGGGGTCAAACCTCCACCTATAATTCTGATATTACTGCCCAGGTTGTTCATCGACAGGTTGCTCCTCATATTTTAGGACTAAATGGACTAGATATTGAAGACTTAAATAGAGAGGTTCTAGAAAGAGAACATAAGTTTCCAGGTACATATTTATATAGAGCCCTTTGTGGTCTTGATACGGCTTTATGGGATATTAAGGCTAAGCGTAAAAATAAAAGTGTTTGTCAGTTGCTAGGAGGTGAATCCAATTCTATTCCTGTTTATGCCTCAAGTATGCAGAGAGAGATATCTCCTGAAGCAGAAGCTGAAAGGCTACTTTCACTGAAGGAACAGCATGGTTATTTTGCATTTAAATTCAGAATCGGTAAGGAGTGTGGACATGATGTTGACCAATGGCCTGGGCGAACTGAGGCAATTATTAAAGAGGTTCGTAAGGTTTTAGGTGATCAGGTTTCTTTGTTAGTAGATGCTAATAGCGCATTCACACCATCTAAGGCTATTGAAGTTGGATATATGTTACAAGACTTCGGTGTAAGTCATTTTGAAGAACCTTGTCCTTATTGGAAGCCAGACTGGACAAGAGAGGTTAAAGATGCATTAGAGATAGATGTTAGTGGAGGTGAGCAAGATAATGATATGAGAATTTGGAGGCATATGATAGATACTAAGGTGGTAGATATTGTTCAGCCAGATGTTTGTTATATGGGGGGTGTTACCAGAACTCTAAAAGTAGCAAAGATGGCAAATGAGGCAAATTTACCAGTTACTTTACATTCTGCAAATTTATCCTTAGTTACACTTTTTTCTGCTCATATTATGGGCTCTATTGAGAATGCTGGAAAATATTTAGAATACTCAATAGAGGGGCTTGACTACTATCCATGGCAAGATAATTTATTTTCTCCAGGCTTTAAGATTATTGATGGCCATCTTCAAATAGGAAAAAAACCAGGCTGGGGCATTGAGATTAATCCAGAGTGGCTAACTCAGTCTAAGTATAAAGTGAGTTATTCGGGATCTCGTTTTTAGATATTCTAATTCTCTTCATCAATTCAAAGCAAACTGCCTTTTTAATTACAATATAAAATCCTGTATAATTTCTTTTTTTTTAATAAGTTACGGATTTACTAGATGAAGACCATATTAACCTCACTTGAGGGCTTAAAAAGATCCCTTAAAGTGGAATTACCAATAGACACTTTTAACCAAAAAACAGATAAGATTATTGAAAATCTTTCCAAACAAGCTAAAGTCGATGGCTTTAGAAAAGGTAAGGTTCCTTCTTCAATTCTGAGAAAGCGTTTTGGAGCAAGTGCAAGGTCAGATGCTATAAATGAGATAGTTAGTGAAACCCTAGTTGAGGCGCTAACTGGTGCTGATATTACTCCAGCTGCCCAACCATCTTTAACAAATATAGATACAGATAATGCAGATAGCTTTATTTATACTATTGAATTTGAAGTCTATCCTGAAATTAAAGTTGGATCATTATCCAGCTTAAGTATGGACCAGGTAAATGCAAAAGTAACTGAGCAAGATGAAGAGCGTGCTTTGCAAGATTTACAAGATAGATCTGCAGAATACAAGAGTGTTAAGAGAAAATCTAAGGATGGAGATCGTCTCCTTATTGATTTTGAAGGATTGTTAGATGGTGAATCATTTGAAGGAGGAGCTGCTGAGGGCTTTGAAATTATTTTAGGAAGAGGTACAATGATTGAAGGCTTTGAAAAAGGTCTCATCGATGTCTCTTCAGATAAGAAAGTAGAAATTAATGCAACTTTTCCAGAGGACTATCATGTTGAGAACCTAGCTGGAAGAGAGGCGATATTTAAAGTCAAGGTAAATGAGGTTGGAGAGCCAATTGAAGTTAAACGCGATGATGAGTTTGCAAAAAAATATGGTGAAAAAGATTTTAATTCAATGAAATCTCGTATGAGTAATCAGATGCAAATGGAATTAAGCTCTCGTTTAGTTCAGCAAAATAAAGAAACTGCTTTTTCCGCATTGTTAGCTGCAAATGATTTTGATGTGCCTGAGGCAACTGTAAATGAAGAGGCATTAAAGCTCCAACAAGATATGGAGTCTAGAATGGAGCAACAAGGTATGCCAACTAATTCTAAAAGTAAGCTTCCTACAGAGATGTTTCAAGAGGAGGCCTCGAGAAGAGTTAAGCTTGGATTGCTTATAAATAAAATAGCAACTGATAGCGAAATAAAGCCAGAAAAAGAGCAAGTTGATGCTAAACTTAACGAAATGTCCCTCCAGTATGGTGAAAGTGCACAGCAAATGATCGATTGGTATAACACTGATCCATCTAGAATGGCAAATATTGAGTCTATGGTTGTGGAAGATCTTGTAGCTATACATGTTGCAGGTCAGGCAAAAGTAAAATCCACTGAAAAGACATTTTTAGAAATTATGAATCCACAAAATTAATATGACAATTCAAAACTTAAATCAAATTCCTATGGTGATTGAGAGCTCTGGAAGAGGTGAGAGAGCTTATGATATCTATTCAAGACTTCTTAAAGAGCGAGTTATCTTTATGGTAGGACCAGTAGAAGATTACACCGCAAATGTAGTAGTTGCTCAGCTTCTTTTTTTAGAGTCTGAGAATCCTGATAAAGATATTCATTTATATATTAATTCCCCTGGTGGTTCTGTTACAGCAGGCCTTGCAATTTATGACACAATGCAATTTATTAAGCCAGATATTTCAACACTATGTATCGGACAAGCAGCAAGTATGGGTGCCCTTTTATTAACTGCTGGAGCAAAGGGTAAGCGTTTTGCACTTCCGCATGCTCGATGCATGATTCACCAGCCTTTAGGTGGTTTTTCAGGCCAAGCAAGTGATATCGATATTCATGCTCAAGAGATCCTAAAAGTTAGAGACAACTTGAATACAATCCTAAAGAATCATACTGGACAAAGCTTGAAAAATATTCAAAAGGATACTGATAGAGATAATTTCATGTCAGCGAGTGAATCTGCTAAATATGGACTCATTGATAAGGTAATAAATAAACGATAATATTCAATTGACCTATGGCTCAAAATACTGAAGATCTTAGTTGTTCTTTTTGCTCAAAAAATAAAGATGAGGTTGGTCGCCTTATAGCCGGGCCTGGCGTTTATATCTGTGATGAATGCATAGAGTCATGCTATAGCTTAATTCAGGAGCAATCAGCTAAAGATAAAAAAGAACAGCATCAAGATTGGAATTACACACCAAAGCAATTATTTAATTTTTTAAATGAGTATGTTATTGGACAGTCTCATGCAAAAAAAGTTCTTTCTGTTGCAGTTTATAATCATTACAAGCGATTAAAGTCAAATTATGTCTCTAATAAGGTCGAGTTAGATAAGTCAAATATTTTACTAATTGGACCAACTGGAAGTGGAAAAACTCTTCTTGCTCAAACTTTAGCTAGATTTTTAGATGTTCCATTTGCAGTTGCTGATGCAACGACGCTTACTGAAGCTGGATATGTTGGTGATGATGTAGAAAATGTCATCAAAAGTCTTTTAGCAAAATGTGATTTTGATCCTGAAAGGGCAGAGCAAGGAATTATCTTTATTGATGAGATCGATAAAATTTCTCGTCGTTCTGATTCACCTTCAATAACTAGAGATGTTTCTGGAGAGGGCGTGCAGCAAGCAATGCTCAAATTAATTGAAGGAACAATTGCTTCAGTTCCTCCTCAGGGTGGAAGAAAACATCCTAATCAAGAGACAATTGATGTTGATACTTCTAAAATTTTATTTATATGTGGTGGTGCTTTTGATGGCCTTGGAAAAGTTATAGATAGGCGGGTTGAAAAAGCTTCTGGAATTGGTTTTTCTGCAAATGTAAAAGATGAAAATGATGAAAAAACATTGACTGAACTTTATAAGTTTCTTGAGCCGGATGATCTGATTAAGTTTGGATTAATTCCTGAGCTAGTTGGTCGTTTAGCAGTCCATACTTCTTTAGATGAATTGGATGAAGATGCTTTGGTTGAAATTCTTACTAAACCAAAAAATTCTGTCGTCAAACAGTTCCAACAATTCTTTGCAATTGAAGGAGTAAAACTAACAATTAGAAAAAATGCACTTATTTCAATTGCCAAACTAGCTATTAAAAGGAAAACAGGTGCAAGAGGTTTAAGGGCTATCCTAGAGGACCTTTTGCTAGATACAATGTATGAAATTCCATCCTCATCAAGTGTTAAAGAGGTTATTATTGATAAAGCAGTTGTAGAAACTGAAAAACAGCCTATCGTTCTTCACGTATCAGATAAAAAGATAAACAATATTCGAAAAGCAAGTTGATTATTTTAACTTTAATATGCTAAAGTCTAATTAATGTCTTCAGACTTGTTTGATCGTCAAAAAGATGCCGTTGGTAAGGGTGAAAGAACCATATTGGTTTACATTGAACTTACTACAGGTAAACAAATACCTAATAGTTTAGATGAGTTTAAGCAATTAGCAGAATCCTCTGGATTAGATATCATAGATACAGTCCAAGTTAAATTAAGCTTCACTAAAGCCCAATTTTTTATTGGCACAGGAAAAGTTGATGAATTAGCATTAATTGTAGATGATAAGAAAATTGATTTAGTTGTATTTTCTCTTGCATTATCACCTTCACAAGAGCGTAACTTAGAAAAAGTCTTAAAATGTCAGGTGCTTGACCGAACAGGCTTAATATTAGATATCTTTGCATTAAGAGCTAGTTCATTTGAGGGTAAATTGCAAGTTGAATTGGCTCAATTAAGGCATCTTTCTACAAGATTAGTAAGAGGTTGGACACACCTAGAAAGACAAAAGGGTGGAATTGGGCTTCGTGGCCCTGGTGAAACTCAGCTTGAAACTGATAAGCGCTTAATTTCAATTCGTATAAAAAATATTAACAAGCGTCTGCATAAGGTTCATAAGCAGCACGATTTAGGTCGTAAAGCACGAATTAAAAATGAACTGCCAATGATATCACTTGCTGGTTATACCAATGCTGGAAAATCAACCCTTTTTAATCGCCTGACTAAATCAGAAGTATATGCAGATGATAAATTATTTGCAACTCTTGATTCAACTATTCGAAGAGTTATTCTTCCAGCAGCTGGAGAAGCTGTCATTGCTGATACTGTTGGGTTTATCCAGGATTTACCTCATGAACTTGTAGAGGCTTTTAAATCTACTTTAGAGGAAACACGGCAAGCTAATGTCCTTCTTCATGTTGTTGATGCATCCGATATGAACAATAGAGACAAGATCGATCAAGTACAAGAAATTATTGAGCAAATTGAGGCGCAAGATATTCCAAGTATTATTGTGATGAATAAGATAGATGAGATTAGTGGTTTTTCTCCAAGATTAGACATAGATGATCAGGGAAATATTTATAGGGTATGGCTTTCTGCTAATACGGGAGAGGGGATTGATTTACTTTATAAAGCTTTATCTCAAAGTTTAAGCGGGATGATGACTTTTGCTAGAATAAAGCTTGATGTGCAGTCAGCATATATAAGAAGTGAAATCCATAAAGTTGGTTTTATTCAAAAAGAAATAATGAATGAATTTGGCCAATGGCTACTTGAAATTAATGTAACTAGTCACTATCTAGAAAGATTACTAGATAAGCAAGGTGTTTCATTATTATGGGAACAGAAATCACAACAGAGTCAAATGGTATAGAAAAACAATCGGTACCCCTTCTACCTCTTCGAGATGTAGTAGTATTTCCGCATACTGTAATGCCCCTTTTCATTGGAAGGAAATCTTCTGTAAATGCTATCACTCAGGCTATGGAAGCAGATAAAAATGTTTTTTTAGTTACTCAGAAAGATGAGGCTATTGAAGAACCAAATAATGATGAGCTTCACAAAGTTGGTACTCTAGCAACCATTCTTCAATTACTTAAACTTCCAGATGGAACTATTAAGGTTTTAGTTGAAGGTGTTAAAAGATCAAAGATTGAAGAATTTGTTGACCTAGGTGAGCATACCGAAGTAATTTTAAGTGAGTGCACTCTAAATTTTGATGATGACACCGAAATCAAAGCCATGATGCGCTTAGCCTTGGAAAATTTTGAGAAATATATAAAGCTAAGTAAAAAAATTCCTGAAGAAGTTTACAAAGTCCTTAAAGAAATAACAGATGTTGAACGTTTTAGTGATGTCATTATTGCAAATCTTAGTCTTAAGGTAGAAGAGAAGCAGTTATTACTTGAGAGCGAACAAGCAAGGGATAGATTAGAAAAAATACTTTCAATACTTGAAGGTGAGCTTGACGTGCTAGGTGCAGAACAAAAAATACAGAATCGTGTTCGTAAGCAAATGGAATCAAATCAGCGCGACTACTATTTGAATGAGCAAATGAAGTCTATTCAAAAAGAGTTAGGTACTCTTGATGATGAGAATGAGATTGAAGATTTACAGTCAAGTATCAATAAGGCAAAAATGCCTAAAGAGGCTAAGAAAAAAGCACAAAGTGAGTTGAATAAACTACAGAGAATGTCCTCCCAATCATCAGATGCATCTATTATAAGAACTTATATTGAAAATTTATGTTCTGTACCTTGGAGTAAAAAAACAAAAACAAATCAAGATTTACTCAAAGCAAAAAAAATACTTGATGAAGATCACTATGGGTTGGATAAGGTTAAGGAAAGAATTATGGAGCACTTGGCAGTGCAAAGTCGAGTTACTCATAATAAGGCAAATATTCTATGTTTAGTTGGACCACCTGGAGTAGGTAAAACCTCTCTTGGTGAATCAATTGCAAAATCAGTCAATCGTAAATATGTTCGTATGGCTCTTGGTGGTGTAAGAGATGAGGCAGAAATTAGGGGACATAGGAGAACATATATAGGGGCTATGCCAGGATCAATCGTTCAAAAAATGCAAAAAGTAAATGTTAAAAATCCATTATTTCTTCTTGATGAGATTGATAAGATGGCTTCAGACTTTAGGGGAGACCCAGGTTCTGCTATGTTGGAAGTTCTGGATCCAGAGCAAAATCATACATTTAATGATCACTATTTAGAAGTTGATTATGATCTTTCACAAGTTATGTTTGTTGCAACTGCAAACTCATTAAACCTTCCTGAGGCATTAATTGATAGAATGGAAATCATTCAAATCTCTGGATACACCGAGGATGAGAAGCTTGAAATTGCAAAACGGCACTTAATTTCAAAACAAATGAAAAATAATGGTGTTAAGGATTCTGAGATTGTTTTCAAGGACTCTGCAATAATGGATATTATTCGCTACTACACACGTGAGGCAGGCGTTCGAAGCCTTGATCGTGAAATAGGAAGTATATGTAGAAAAGTTGTAAAAGATGTAACACTTAAGAAGCGTAAAGCAAGGGCAATTATTAATTCAAAGAGCCTACCAAAATTTTTGGGAATGAAGAAATTTCGCTTTGGTCTTGCTGAAGAACATAATCAAATTGGTGAAGTTACTGGATTGGCATGGACTTCAGTTGGTGGTGATCTTCTTACAATTGAAGCCTCTTCATATAAGGGTAAAGGTAAGCTTAATTATACGGGCCAACTTGGTGATGTTATGAAAGAGTCTATCCAAGCCGCAATGTCAGTAACTCGGCTTCGTGCAGAATCTTTGGGATTATCAAATGATTTCCATGAAAAGCTTGATATTCATATCCATGTTCCTGATGGCTCAACTCCAAAGGATGGCCCTAGCGCAGGAGCAGCAATGTGTACCGCTCTAGTTTCAGTTTTAACAGGCCGTAAAGTTAAAGCTGCTGTTGCGATGACTGGCGAGATAACTCTTAGAGGTGAAATCACGCCTATTGGAGGTCTCAAAGAAAAACTACTAGCTGCTATGCGAGGAGGGATAAAAACAGTTATTATTCCTGAAGATAATGAAAGAGAGCTTTCAGAAGTACCTGAAAAAATTAAAAGTAAACTCGAAATTATAAAGGTTAAGTGGATTGATCAGGTTTTAGATATTGCTCTTGAGAAAGAGTAAATTATTTTCTATTTAGTTTTTTTGAAATTTTTGCATAATAGAAGCCATCATAATTATGCTTTGGTAGTTGCTGCTTTCCAATAGTGCCCTCACCCCATGAAATTTGAATCTCTTGATTTTTCGCATTATTAAATCTTTTAAGGAAGTTAATAATTTGGTTTTCATTTTCATCTTTTAAGATTGAACAAGTTGCATATACCATAATCCCACCAGGCTTCAATAGAGCCCAAAGATTATCTAGAATTCTGGCTTGAATTTTAGTAATCTGATTAATATCCTTGCCTTTTCTTAGTAACTTTATATCTGGATGTCTTCGAATAACCCCAGTGCTTGAGCAGGGAGCATCAATTAGAATCTTATCAAAAAGTTTTTTGTCCCACCAGTCAGTTTTAGAGGCATCTCCTAGAATAACTTTTACGTTTTCTACATTAAGTCGATTAATATTTTCATGAACCTTTGTTATTCGATCTTCATCATTATCTAATGCGATAACATTTGCCTCTGAACAAAGCTCGGCAATGTGAGTTGTCTTCCCCCCAGGAGCGCAACAAGCATCAAGGATATAATCTCCCTTTTGTGGAGAGATTAGTTGGGCTGATAATTGTGCGGAGATATCTTGAACATAACATGAGCCCTTCTCAAAGTCTGGCAATTTATAGACATTGACTGCTTCAGAAAGGATGAGTGCTTGAGGTGCAATATCAGAAATCGTACTTAAAATATTTTTTTCTTCAAGTTTCTTTTGAAATTTTTTTCTGTCAATTGATGGATGAATCCTTATCGACATAGGAGCTTTTTTATTATTTTCTATTAAAATATTTTGGTAATTATCTGGATAATCTTTTTTTAATTTTTTTAAAAACCAACTTGGGTGAGAATAATGAGTTGACTCAAGTATTACTTTTTGATCACGATCTATACCTCTAAGTATTGCATTAATAAATCCTTTGGCCCATGGCTTACCAATTATCTTTGCAACCTCAACAGTTTCATTTATAGCTGCATGTCTAGAAATATCTGTATAGATGATCTGATAAGCTCCTAAAACTAATAAACAATGCAGATCAAGGTTTTCCTTATCTAGTGGTTTTTTAATTCGAGGTGTAATAATATCATTAAGGTGATGATAAAAACGAATTGATCCAAACACTAAAGATTTTGCAAATGCTAAGTCAGCTTCTGCATTTGAAAAAAGAGATTCTGATAAGGATTTCTTCTCTAAAGCTATTAAACAAATAGCTTTATGTGCAAGAACCCTAGCACTTTGTTTATTGAGCAATGGTTTTTAAATAGCTATTTAAAAGTTCATTAGGCTCAAGATAGCCTGGAACATTTAAGCCATTTTCAAAAAATATGGAGGGGGTTCCATTGACGCCTAATTGTTTTGAGATTGCAAGTTGCTTTTCAACTGGATTAATACAATTTGGACTATCTGGCAAATATCGCTCAGTTTTATAATTATGAATTGCAATAGCTTTATCTTCTGCACACCATATTTTTTCCATAGCACTTTGAGCATTAGGATGAAGTTCTTCTAGTGGGGAGGCTAAGTATTTAACTGTAATACCCAAAGAATTCATTCCCTGCATATTTGCATGAAGTTTTGCGCAATAGGGGCAATCAACATCGGTAAAAACATGGACAATATATTTTTCATTTTCAGCTTTAAATATAATTTTCTCGTCCTCACTAATACTATCTAATATTTTTTTACGCTCCGAATTAATAGGTGTTGTTGAAATATTAGCCATTAACTCTAAATCAGTTACTGCTCCCTGAATTACATACCTACCATCGAATGAAACGTACAAAATATCAATTTGAGGGTCAGTAATTACAATCTGGTAGAAGCCATTTAACTCTGATAAGCTGATACTTTCAGAACTTAAGTTAGGGAAGAATGGCTTTAATTTATCAATAACAATATCAACATTAGCAAAAGTGGAATTAGCAAAAATTAATAATATTAATAAAAGTAATCTATTCATAGTGAAAAATTGATCATTAAAGAAGTAAATTTTACAGTTATTTGGTAGAATACCGAGATTATAATTTTGTGAGAAATGTCATGGATTTTTTTGTTACTCATCAGACAGCAGATCATTACAGTGGAGACTGTGCAGTTGCTTTTGCTTTTAAAGATACAATTAATGAAAATAGAATTCTTCAAAGCTTGATTGAGCTTAATCGGTTTGAAGCTAGTGAGGGTGACACTCTAATGCTTAGCCAGGTTGATGGCTATAAGACAAAGCGAGTCTTAGTAATGGGTTTGGGGGAAGCTCCACTCTCAAATAAAGGATTTTTAAAAGCGCTTAAATTACTGAGTTCAGTAATGGAGAGTGCTAAGGTCAAAAATGTTGTAATTCCTGATATTAATGTTGATGGCTATGATGATTCATGGATTCAATCGACAATAGCTCGTGAATTAAAAAATGCAAGCTATAAAATCGATAAGGTTGGTATAAAAAAAGAAAAAAATACAACTTTCCTAGAAGCTGTAAATATTTTTTCTAAAGATAATGGCATAAATGATATTAAAAAAGGAGTTGCTACGGCTAACGGTATGGCGCTGGCAAGAGAGTTAGGTGATTTACCACCTAACATATGTACGCCAACTTACATAGCTGAAAGAGCTCAATTATTAGCATCAAAATATAACCTGAAGTGTGAGATTTTAGAGGAATCAGATATGAAAACCTTGGGGATGAATTCATTACTTTCGGTTTCTCTAGGATCAGCACAACCTGCAAAACTTATTAGTTTGAATTACTCTAATGGTGGAAAAGAAGATCCAATTGTATTAGTTGGAAAAGGGGTAACTTTTGATAGTGGAGGTATTTCTTTAAAGCCAGGCTCTGGAATGGATGAGATGAAGTATGATATGTGTGGCGCTGCTTCGGTACTAGGAACTATGAGTGCTGTAGCAGAAATGGGCCTTAAAGTTAATTTAACTGTGGTAGTTCCAACAGTTGAAAATATGCCAGCTCATAATGCTTCCAGACCAGGTGATGTAGTGAAAAGCATGTCGGGTCAAACTATAGAAATTCTAAATACAGATGCTGAAGGTCGATTGATTCTTTGTGATGCCCTTACTTACTGTGAAAAATTTAATCCTAAGGTTGTTATTGATGTTGCAACACTTACTGGTGCAGTTATTGTTGCACTAGGTAAGCATCACTCTGGTGTCATGTCAAATGACCAAAATCTAGCTGATAGTCTCAAAAATTCAGGTATGTCAGCAATGGATACAGTTTGGCAGCTTCCTCTTGATGATGAGTATGATGAGTTACTGAAGTCAAATTTTGCAGATATGGCAAATATTGGTGGAAGAGAGGCAGGTACTGTAACTGCGGCATGTTTTTTAGCACGTTATACTAAGAATTATTCTTGGGCTCATATCGATATTGCTGGAACTGCATGGCTTGGAGGTGCTAAAAAAGGTGCTACAGGTAGGCCTGTGCCACTTCTAACTCAATATGTTTTGGATCAAATTAAGAGCTAGCTCAGTTATTTTTTTAAACTCTTAGTAAGATTTTTAGTAAGTTATTATTAATGATTCACACTGACCTTTTTTTAGAAATTAAGAAAAAACCTATGAAATGAATCCAGTTATTTTAATTGATGGTGAAGAGCAATCAAAGATTAGTATCTTTAACCGAAACGTGCAATATGGTGATGGGTTATTTGAAACTTGTATCTCTAAAAAAAATAAAATTCTTTTTTGGCAAAGACATTTAGATCGTCTTAACCTTGGCTGTGAAAGATTAGATATTAAGAAAGTCCAAGAATTAGCTTGGAAAAGTGATCTTAAAAAAGCGTTTGCTTTATCTTCAGTAGATGACTGTATTGTTAAAATTATTCTTTCACGTGGAGATTCTTTACGAGGTTATGGTTATAAGAAAGATATAACACCAGTTCGTATTGTGATTATTTCAGAAAAGAAGAAATCAGTAGATCATGATTTATTTAGTCTAGAGTTTTCTGATAGTGGTTTCTACTCAAATCCAAACTTAGCAGGAATAAAACATTGTAATAGACTTGAACAAATTTTAGCTCGATCTAATTTATTAAGTGATGAGGCTATTATGCAAGATGAAAATGGAAATGTTATCTCTGTCTCTCAAGGCAACATATACTTAATTTGTGATGGCAAGTTACTTACTCCTAAATTGGACCGATGTGGAGTAGAGGGGAGTCGAAGGTCTCTTATTATGGATTTAGCAAGATCTTTAGGAATCGATACAGAAGAATGCTTGGTTTCTAGTGATAAATTAAGACAAGCTGACGAAGTATTTATCTCAAATAGTGTAATTGGTATTCAATCTGTGAGCTCTATTGAGGAATGTAGTTTTGGCAATAACCCCTTAACTGCAATAATTAAATCTTCATATGAAGCTAAGATAAATGAGAGTAATTCCTGGACATGCTTGTAGGAGATAAGAGTAAAAAATATTCAAGATTATTGGTTATAGCAATTTTCTTAATAGTTTCTTCTTGGGTTTTAACTTCAAAAGATATGACAACGAAAAATGAATTAATCTTTCAAGTTAAAAATGGCTCTTCTATGGGGAATGTTGCTGATGAGCTAAGACAGAAAAATCTAATTAAATCTCAGCTATATTTCATTTCACTTAGTAAATTAATTGGAGCTAATCAAAAATTAAAGTCTGGCTATTATCTAGTTACTCCAAAGATGAGTATCTTAACTTTTTTAAAAAATATTTCAAATGGCACTGTTTTATCGACCAAAATAACTTTAATCGAAGGAAAAACTATTGAGTATTATTTCGATCAACTTGACTCTGACCCAACTTTGGAATCGAGTGGCTCTCTTGATGAGATTATGCTGTCAATTGGAATTAAAAAGCCCTATGATGGATGGTTTTTCCCTGAAACATACCAATTTAATTATGGCGATAGTGTTGAAAATGTATTAAAAAGAGCACACATAGAAATGCAAAAAAACCTAAATGAATTATGGATAAAAAGGGATAAAAGTATTCCCCTTAAGTCACCATATGAGGCAATTATTTTAGCATCATTAATAGAAAATGAAACCGCACTGGATAATGAAAAAACACTAATTTCTGGTGTATTTATTCGAAGATTAAATTCTGGAATGAGATTGCAAACTGATCCGACAGTTATTTATGCTTTGGGTGATAGTTACATGCCTCCTCTTAAGAAAAGTGATTTAAAAATTGATAGTTTGTACAATACATATCGAAATAAAGGTCTTCCACCAGGTGCGATTTCATCTGTTGGCTACAAATCTTTATTTGCTGCTCTTCATCCTGATAACGGTAAAGCACTATATTTTGTCTCGAAGAAGGATGGTAGTCATGCGTTTGCACCTAACTATAAAGAACATAAAGAAAATATCAAGAAGTACTTAAATCAGAACTAGTCTAAAATTACAAACTATGAATAAAGGAAAATTTATTACAATTGATGGTGTTGAAGGTGCTGGTAAAAGTACCCAAATTGAGCTTATTTGTAGCTATTTGCATCGAAAAGGTATTGAAGTTGTTAGAACTAGAGAGCCTGGAGGTACTGATATAGGAGAAAAAATTCGTTCTGTATTGCTTGATGTAGATAATAAAGAAATGCATAGTGATACTGAGCTTCTATTAATGTTTAGTTCTCGTAATGAGTTAATTCAAAATAAAATTATTCCTGCTTTGAATGATGGTAAATGGGTTGTGAGTGACCGTTTTACAGATGCTTCATTTGCTTATCAAGGTGGTGGCAGAATGCTAAGTTTAGATCGGATTGCTAAGCTAGAAAATTGGGTTCTGGGTTCTTTTAAACCAGATCTAACGTTTTTGCTTGATATTAGTGTTGAGATTGGTATGACTAGAGTTGAGGCTAGGAATGCAAAAGATCGAATAGAGCAGGAAGAAAGGGCTTTTTTTGAAAGGGTTAGATCAGTCTTTATTGAAAGGTCAAAAATTTATCCAGATAGAATTAAATTAATCAATGCTGAAAGATCTGTTGATGAAATCCAAACTCAAATTCAATCAATAATAGAGTTGCTATGATATTGCCTTGGCATAAGAGTGCTTTCTCAAAGCTTAAAAAAATGATTGATTTAAATCATGTTCCTCATGCCTTACTTATTACTGGCGTTGAAAAGATTGGTAAGTTTGCTTTGATGCAAGAGCTTGTAAAAATACTTCTTTGTGAGAACCAATCTTGTGGAGAATGTGAACTTTGCTTATCTTTAAAGAAGGATAATCCGAAAGAAGACCTTGGCTATAGTGCATTAATTCGAAGATCTCATTATCCTAATCTAATTTATTGTCGAACTGAGATTAATGATTCTGGCTCAATGTCTAAAGAAATCCGAATTGATCAAGTGCGAACATTTTGTGAAATTTTAGGAAAGACTGCCGACGCACTTCAAATTGGAGTAATTTTTTATGCTGATCAAATGAATGCCAATGCGGCCAATAGCCTCTTAAAAACTCTAGAAGAGCCAAGAAAAAATACTCTTATTGTTTTGCTTGCTCATAATATCAATTCTCTTCCAGCAACTATTCTATCTCGATGTCAGTCTATTCATATTAATCCAACTTACGAAAAAGAAAGTGCGGTTTGGCTTTCAAATCATATTGATGAGAATGTGAGCGCTGATTATGATGCAATGCAGCTTTTAGAAGGTGCTCATGGTGTTCCTCAAAAGGTAATTGAAGAGTTAAAGGGTGATTACTTTTTTCAGTATCAAGGTTGGCAGAACCTCTTACTCGAAATTGCCAATCATCCTATAAAAGCCATTGAAACTGAAATATTTGATGGAAATGAGGTTCAAGTATTAAGTTGTTTGCAAAATTTAATTACAGAGGGTATAAAGCTAAAAGTTGTAAAACATGATGGTGGAAATATAGAGCTTAATAGGGTAATAGAGAAAGCGCCAAGTGATTACCTATTTAAATTATTAGATGACACTAGCCGTGCAATTTCATTGTCACAAACTACTGTAAATATGAAATTATTATTGGATAATATACTTATTGTTTGGTCACATATTACTCACTTAAAAAAATACCCAACTATTACTAATATTCAGGAGATTTAATGAATCGTTCGACAACTTTATTCAATGAAGCTAAAGATTTTATACCTGGAGGGGTTAACTCACCAGTTAGAGCGTTTAATGGAGTAGGAGGTGATCCTATTTTTTTTGATTATGGAGAAGGCGCCTATCTTTATGATGTGGATGGTAACAAATATATTGATTATGTGGGCTCATGGGGACCAATGATTTTGGGTCATGCAAATCCTATCATTATTGATGCTGTAAAAGCTGTATTAGACAAAGGTCTTGGTTTTGGAGCACCTACGGAAATTGAAACCTCACTTGCAAAAAAAGTTTGTCAGATTGTTCCTTCAATAGAGCTTGTGAGAATGGTAAGTTCGGGCACAGAGGCAACAATGAGTGCTATTCGTCTAGCTAGGGGTTTTACTGGGCGTGATAAAATTTTAAAGTTTGAGGGTTGTTATCATGGACATTCTGATTCATTATTAGTTAAAGCTGGTTCAGGAGCACTAACTTTAGGTGTTCCAACTTCTCCTGGTGTGCCTAGTGATTTAGCAAAGCATACTTTGACACTTGAATATAATAATTTAGAAGTTGTTGAAGATCTATTCCTAGAGATGGGAGAAGAAATTGGATGTATTATTGTTGAGCCAATTGCTGGAAATATGAATTGTATACCCCCTAAAGAGGGATTTCTTGAAGGTCTAAGAAAGATATGCGATAAGTATGAAACTGTTCTAATTTTTGATGAGGTAATGACAGGTTTTCGGGTTGCCTTAGGAGGAGCTCAGGAAGTTTATAATGTTACACCTGATCTTACTGCTTTAGGTAAGGTGATTGGTGGAGGCCTTCCAGTTGCAGCTTTTGGAGGTAGGCGAGATATTATGAATCAAATTGCTCCCATCGGGCCTATTTATCAAGCTGGGACACTGTCAGGAAATCCTCTTTCTATGGCTTCTGGCTTGGCAATGTTAACTGCCTTAGAAGAAGATAAGTCATTTTATAAAAACTTAGGAAGAAGAGCAGAATACCTGGTTCAAGGGATAATTTCTGAAGCAAAAGCTAGAGATATTCAGATGACAAGTAACTGCGTTGGTGGAATGTTTGGTATGTTTTTTAGCAATGAAGAAAAGGTTACAAATTTCTCTCAAGCTTCTAGTTGTAATATTGAATTATTTAAGAAATTTTTCCAGGAAATGATAAAGCAAGGAGTGTACTTGGCACCTTCTGCATATGAAGCTGGATTCCTTTCTAATGCCCATACTGATGAAGATTTAGATAAAACTATTAGCGCTGCTTCAGCTGCGTTTGCGGTGATATGAGCCTAGTAACTGTTGGGGCTGAATTATTAGCTGCAAAGGAGCGCCTATCACCCTATAAAAATAATATTACAGTATTTGGTTCAGCAAGGATTAAGTCATCAGATCCCTTATATCAAGATGCTTATGAGCTCGGAAAGGCATTATCAGACGGCGGTTATAACATCTTTACTGGTGGTGGTCCAGGCATTATGAGTGCTGCAAATAAGGGAGCTTATGAGGGTAAGTCAAAAAGTATAGGACTCAATATCAAGCTACCTCAAGAGCAAGATAGTAATCCATATCTTGATGAAAAGTTTACTTTTGGCTACTTTTTTTCAAGAAAGGTTATGCTTGTTAAGTACTCTAGTGCATGTATTTACTTTCCAGGTGGTTATGGAACTGCTGACGAGCTGATGGAGGTTTTAACTCTGATGCAAACAAATAAAATGGATCAGGTTCCAATAATATTGTATGACTCTGGTTTTTGGGAGCCTCTATTATTATGGATTAAGCAAGCTGTTGAAAAATCTTACATTAATCAGAAACATTTTGAACTATTAACAATAGTTGACTCTATAGAAGAAATTGTAAATGTTGTGGAAAAAGAAATATGTCTTTAGCAATTTTTGATTTAGACAATACCCTGATTGGTGGTGATAGTGATCACTTATGGGGTGAGTTTTTATGCGATGAAGGAATTATTTTTGATCGACAAGCATTTGAAAAAAAGAATGATTATTTCTACAGACAATATGAATTAGGATCACTGGATATATATGCCTGGGCTGAGTTTAGTTTTGAGATACTGGCAAAATATTCCATTAAAGAATTAGAGCATCTTCATCACAAATTTATGCAATTAAAAATTGAGCCAATTATTTTAGATAAGGCTCAAAACTGTATAAATAATCATAAAGCAAATGGTGATACTGTGCTTGTAATTACAGCTTCAAACACTTTTGTTACTGAACCTATTGTCAAGCGCTATGGAATAGATCATTTATTAGCAACTCAGCCAGAGATGATATCAGGGAGGTACTCTGGAAAGATTTTAGGGATCCCATGTTTTCAGTCAGGAAAGATTGATAATCTGATGCCTTGGATGAGACAAAATGATGAAACTTTAGAGGGTTCTTTTTTTTACTCTGATTCTCATAATGATATCCCACTGCTTGAGTTAGTTGATAATGCTGTTGCTGTAAATGCTGATGAAATATTGATTACAAAGGCAAAAAAGCATGGATGGCAGTTAGTTGATTGGCGATAAATTTATATAAATTAAGCTTTGTTAGATTTTTTCGCAAAATTAAGATAAGTCTATAAATAAATAAGTCTATGTCATTGATAAAAAACCTTTGAAAGACTATAGATATTAGTTTTTTTCAATATTAAAGATTATCTTATTACCTTCATCTCTCTGAGAAATTAACTTATGTCCTAATTGATTACAGAAAGCAGCAAAATCTTTTTTTGAGCCCTGATCTGTACAAATAACTTCAATTATTTCTTTTGAATTCATTGTTGAAAGCGCTTGCTTTGTTTTTAAAATAGGCATTGGACAGTCATAACCACTCATGTCTAAAGTTTTATTTGGCATCAACTCTTCTCAAAAGATATCTATTGTTATTTTAATTAACTGTAACTTTTATTTCAGTATATTTGTGTTAATTAAAACGCCTATAGCCATTGAAATCAAGAAAATAATTACTATAGGATCAAAAACTGCTAATGCAGAAATTGCGGGTCCAGGGCACAGACCAACAAGACCCCAGCCTACTCCAAATAGGCTTGCACCTATGACTAGTTTTTTATCCATTTGTTGTTTAGTAGGTAGTTCAACTCTATTTCCAAGCCCCGAAACTTCTTTATTCTTAAGTAAGAAAAAGAATGGTGTAAAAGCTAGTATTGCCCCTCCCATTACGAATACTAAGGAGGCATCCCAGTTATGAGTAATGCTTAAAAAACCTATAACTTTTTCTGGATTTGTCATCCCAGAAATTACAAGACCTATTCCAAAGATAATTCCACTTACAAGTGAGATAAATTTATCATTCATAAATGAATTCCATATTGTTGAAGTATTGTTACAGTAAGCATGCCAGCAGCTACAAAAATTACAGTTGCTAACATCGAATTTAAAGATAATCGTCCAATTCCACATATTCCATGACCAGATGTACACCCTTTGCTAAGTCTTGTTCCAAGACCAACAAGAAGACCACCAGAAATAATTAAGCCATAAGAATGAGTTATGGTGAAAGCAATATCTTCACTAGGTAATATGATATTGTAGTAAATTAGAGGACCAATTACTAAGCCCAATAAGAAATATACGTTTGATATTCTGTTGCTAGATTTAGTAATTGCATTCTCAAAAATACCACTTATTCCAGCTAGCCTCCCAGTAGTATAGAAATAAAATACAACTGATAAGCCAATAATTATTCCACCAATAAGGGCGCTAATAGGTGTGAAGTTATGCATTATGATACGTACCCAAGATTATTAATTATGTTTCAAATAGAACCTAATAATAACAGAATTATTAGTTTTAAAGAAATAAACGTATGTTGAGATAATCAGAAAACTTAGAATAATAAGGTCTTCTCAATTTTTGTTACGAGACAAAATATTAACACCATTTGGAGAGCCTATCAGAAGAATATCAGCGCCTCGATTTGCAAATAATCCATTAGTGACTACTCCAACAATATTGTTAAGATAATTTTCAAGATTTTGTGGATCAATAATTTCAAGTTTGTGTATGTCAAGAATAAGGTTTCCATTATCTGTGATGAAATCTTCCCTTAGAATTGGACTTCCTCCAATTGATTCAATAATTTGACGTTTTACATAATTAGCTGACATTGGAATAACCTCAATTGGTAAAGGAAATTTTCCTAGGGATTCTACAAGTTTAGATTCGTCAGCAATGCATACGAATTGATTAGAGACTGCAGCAACAATCTTCTCTCGGGTCAATGCACCCCCTCCACCCTTAATGAGATTGAGATTATGATCTGATTCATCTGCGCCATCAATATAAACTGAAATCTCATCAACATCATTAAGGTTGACAACTCGTATACCATTTTTTTTAAGTCTATTTGCAGTATCAATAGAGCTTGCAACTGCACCTTTAATAGAGTCTTTAATAGTGGCTAAATGATCAATAAAAAAATTTGCTGTAGAGCCTGTTCCAACGCCTATAATGGTTTCGGGAGTAATATACTTAAGTGCGGTTTTTGCAACTTCATTTTTTAATTCATCTTGAGTCATTTGATCTCCATCTTTCAATTCAAAATAATTATACACGATGAAAAAAATAATCCTTGCAACTGGCAACCAAGGTAAGGTGCGAGAGTTAAATGCAATGCTAAAAAGTCATTACATTATTGTCTCGCAAAAAGATTTACAAGTGGAGGAGGTTCCTGAAACAGGAAGCTCTTTTATCGAAAACGCTTTAATAAAAGCAAGAAATGCATCATTTCAGACTAATCTCCCAGCATTAGCAGATGATTCTGGTCTAGAAGTAGAGGCACTTGATGGAGATCCAGGCATCTATTCCGCCAGATATGCTGGTGAGGAGGCAACTGATGAAGATAATATTTCAAAGCTTATCTCAAATATGGAGCAACATCAAAATCGATCAGCACGTTTTTGTTGTGCAATGGTTTTTGTTGAAAATGCAGAAGATACTAAACCCATAATTATTGAAAAATACTGGAACGGTGAGATATTACGAGAGGCAATAGGAAATAATGGTTTTGGTTATGATTCTATTTTCTATTTGCCAGACTTGCAATGTTCATCAGCTCAGCTAGAGCCTGAAAAGAAAAATCTCTTATCACATCGAGGTCAGGCACTTAATGAACTTTTAAGACATCTCATATCATCATAATAACTTGTTAGAATTACCTCCAATTTCTCTATATATTCACTATCCTTGGTGTGTCAAGAAATGCCCCTATTGTGATTTCAATTCTCATGATGGAGAAATTCAATCTGGTTATATTAAGGCATTATTAAAAGATTTAGATAATGATCTTCAGTACCTTCAAAATCGATATATTCATTCAATCTTTATTGGAGGCGGCACACCCAGCCTTATGAGTATTAATGATGCTAAAGAATTATTTAATGGGCTTAAGATGAGGCTTCCAATATCTAAAGATATTGAAATTACTCTTGAGGTAAATCCTGGAACATTTGAAATTGAAAAATTTGCTAATTTTAGAGAGATTGGAATAAATCGTCTCTCAATAGGAGTTCAATCTTTTAATAATGATCAATTAAAATTCCTTGGACGAATCCATAGTGGAGAGGAGGCAGTTAATGCAATATATGAAGCGAAAAAAGTAGGCTTTGATAATATAAATATTGATCTTATGTATGGACTTAAAAATCAAAATATCCAACAATCTAAAGAAGATCTATTAAAAGCAATTAATCTGAGTCCTAGTCATATATCTTTCTATCAGTTAACACTAGAGCCAAATACCTTATTTGCAAAATTTCCTCCAAGGCTTCCAAATAATGAACATATATGGGATATGGGAGATAAGGGGGCGGGGTTACTTCAAAGCCAAGGCTTTAATCAGTATGAGGTCTCTGCATACAGTAGTAGACCATCTCATCATAATATAAATTACTGGGAGTTTGGCGACTATTTAGGAATTGGGGCGGGTGCTCATGGAAAAATAACTGATATGAATTCAAAAAATATTTTTAGAACATTGAAACCAAAATCTCCAAATGACTATTTAAAAAAATTTCAAAAAAATGTTGAAAAAACTACTATAAAAAACATTGAAAATGTTACTTTTGAGTTCATGCTTAATGGGCTCAGACTTAAGCAAGGCATTAATACTAATTTATTTGAATGTCGGACTGGAAAGTCAATAGAGATTATAGGCCCTCAAATAGATGAAGCTATAAATTTAGGATTGCTTACAAAAAAAGATAGACAAATAAAACCAAGTAAGAAAGGCTTTAATTTTCTTAATAATTTGCAAGAGATCTTTCTTTAATAAAATTAGCAGAGCCTTTGCTTGACTATATTTAAAGACTATGGCCAAATGATAACAAAATAAAAATAGGTAATAAAATGATTGATGATTTTTGGACATGCAGACATACTTGGCGCCAAAGTGCAAATAACACTAAATGGTGCTTAATTGGTTGCGCTATTGGTGATTTTGGAACAATCGCTTTATTGCAAGATAGTGGTTGGCCAACCATTTACATTTTTGGACTTGCAATGATTAATGGAATTATTGCAAGTATATTGTTGGAAACCTATATGTTGATGCGTCAATCATTTGATTTTGCAAGTGCTATAAAAACTGCATTAGGAATGAGTTTAATTTCAATGATTTCAATGGAATTAGCAATGAATTTAGTTGATTATTTATTAACTGGTGGAGCTATATTTAAGCTTTGGGTATTACCAATTGCGTTATTTTTTGGTTTTATAACGCCTTGGCCCTTCAATTACTGGCGATTAAAAAAATTAGGTAAATCCTGTCACTAATCGAGTTGACTGGTAAAATCTTATCTAGTTTTTAAAGAAACCTTACGTTTATGATATCTCACAAAATTGCCGACGTACTTACAGAGTCTTTGCCTTATATTCAAAAATTTAAGGGCAAGACTATTGTTATCAAATATGGTGGAAATGCTATGGTTGATGAGGATTTAAAGTCAAGCTTTGCTAGAGATATAGTGCTCATGAAGTCCGTTGGAATGAATCCTATAGTAGTTCATGGTGGTGGGCCACAGATTGGTAAGACCCTTGAAAAGCTTGGAAAAAATACTGAATTTGTTGATGGTATGCGAGTAACTGATAGTGAAACAATGGATGTTGTTGAGATGGTATTGGGGGGCTTGGTGAATAAAGAAATCGTAAACCTAATCCATCAGCATGGAGGCAACTCAATTGGCCTTACAGGGAAAGATGGAAGGCTTATTACTGCAAAAAAATTAAAGACTAAGATTGAACCTACATCTGAAATCATTGATTTAGGCCATGTTGGTCAAGTTGATCAGATAGATATCTCGGTTATTAATTTATTGCTACAAGGGGACTTCATTCCTGTAATTGCTCCTATCGGCGTGGGCAAAGATGGCTTTTCATATAATATAAATGCAGACCTTGTAGCGGGTGCAATAGCAGAGTCACTAAATGCTGAAAAACTCATTCTGCTAACTAATACTCTAGGTTTATTAAACAATGAGGGTGAACTTGTATCAAATTTGAATTCGACTTCTGCAAAAAAACTTATTGATGATGGATCAATTCAGGGTGGGATGCTTCCTAAGATTGACTGTGCATTATCAGCAGTTAAAAATGGTGTAGAGAGGAGTCATATTATTGATGGAAGAGTTTCTCATGCAGTCTTATTAGAGGTCTTTACTGATTCAGGCGTGGGTACACTAATTACCAAAAATGGGTAGTAGTAATAGAGATACTATTAGTGTAAATGAATGCCAGATACTAGCTCATTATAAGTTCGAAGCTGAACAATTTATAATTACTTTAGCCTGTCCAGAAATTGCTAATACAACTCTTCCAGGTCAATTTGTCCATCTATCTGTTTCTGGAATGCTTGCTATGAGAAGACCTATATCGGTTATGTCTGTTGATAAAACAAATGGAACCTTTGACCTTTTATATAAAATTGTAGGTGAGGGAACTAGGCAATTAGCCGAGCGTAAAATTGGTGATATTTTGTCTGCAATTGGTCCAATCGGAAATGGATTTAAGATGACAGATAAAAAAAATCCTCTTTTGATTGGAGGTGGAGTTGGAATGCCGCCAATAATTGCAATTGCACAATATATAAAAGACAATAATTTCTATAATCCCTATGTAATACTGGGCTCTGAGATTCCCTTTCCATTTAAAACAATTGTAAGCAATTTAAGTGGTTTTTATTCATCTAAGCTTCATACTATGCCACAACTAGAAGAGTGGAAAATTGCTTGTGGTTTAACAAGCTTACAAAGTTATGAGGGTGTTTATAATGGTTTTGTTACTGGACTTGCTAAAGAGTATTTAGACAGCTTATCAGAAAATGAATTACAGGAAATTGAAATTTATTCTTGTGGGCCTCATCCAATGCTTGAGGCTGTTTCAAAGTTAGCTGAAGATTACAACCTACCTTGTCAAGTTTCTTTAGAAGAGTTTATGGCTTGTGCAGTTGGTGGCTGCGCTGGATGTGTTGTTGAGGTTCAAACTAGTAATGGCCCTGCTATGAAAAGAGTCTGTGTTGATGGACCAATATTTGACGCCCAGTCAGTTTTCTAATGATTTCGGATAACTTAAATTTTGTAAAGTCCCGGATAGAATCTGTAAAACATGATCAGGAGGTAGAGTTAATTGCGGTTAGTAAAACTCGATCGATTTCAGAAATTCAAGAAGCGATTGATGCAGGACAGTTTCATTTTGGTGAAAATTATTTACAAGAATCTTTAGAAAAAATATCATCACTTAAAAATAGTAATTTAACTTGGCATTTTATTGGTCCAATTCAAGCAAATAAAACTGCAGGTATTGCAGAGAATTTCGATTGGGTCCACAGTGTTGATAGGCTGAAGATTGCAAAAAGACTAAGTTCTCAAAGAGATCCAAATTTAGGCCAACTTAATATCCTTATGCAGATAAATATTGACAAAGAGGAAACAAAATCTGGATTACTTATTGAGGATATTCCAGAGATCATCTCTGAGGTTAAAGAATTACCTAATATTGCTTTAAGAGGTTTCATGTGTATCCCTAACCCTGAAAATTCTGCAGCTAGTTTTAGTGAAATGGCGAAATTAGTTTCAAAATTTTCTTATCTTGATTCATTATCAATGGGAATGTCAGCAGACCTCGAATTAGCAATAGAAAGAGGTGCTACATTTGTTAGAGTTGGAACTGATATTTTTGGTAAGAGAAGTTATAATTAATTAAATTTAATATTAAGATGAAAATATGAAAGTTAGATTACTTATTACAGGTGGAACAATTGATAAGGTCTATAACCAATCTAATGGTGAGCTTGAATTTGATAAGACTCATTTTCCTGAGATGGTTAAGCGATCTAGAGTTGAGGTAGATTTGACTTTAGAGGAAATAATGTTATTAGACAGTTTAGATATGGTGGACAAAGAGCGAGATTTTATTGTCGATAGCTGTAGGAGTTGTGAGGAGGATTTTATCTTGATTACTCACGGCACTGATACTATGTGTGACACAGCTAGATTGATTGGTGAAAGTGATATAGATAAGACTATTGTTCTTTTTGGCGCTATGGTGCCATATGCAGTTAGCAATTCGGATGCCCTATTTAATTTTGGCTGTGCTTTGGGCTCTCTTCAACTATTAGAATCTGGAGTATATGTTGCAATGAATGGAAGAGTCTTACCTTGGGATGACGTAGAAAAAAATAGAGCTCTTGGAGTCTTTCAATACATAGAATCATAAATCGAAAATAAAAGATTTACTCTAAGCTATCCAACATATATTGGACAGTGATTTTTATATCATTATCAGAGCAGTCCATACAGGTTCCTTTTGCAGGCATTCCCCCTTTACCAGCAATAGCTGATGCAGTAAGTTTATCAACACCAAGTCCAATTCTAGGTGCCCAATCTTCTAATGAAGCATACTTAGGAGATCCTAAAACACCTGAATTATGACAACCCATACAATTTGCATTATATATTTGTTCACCAGAACGCTCAGCTTTATCCTGAAGTTTAGCAGATGCTTCGGCTATTGCAGTATCAATAGCAACCATTCCTATTGGTTTAATCCTCTCAAGAGCTGCATTATCAATCATATTTTCACTAACATTAGACTCTCCATTAGTTGAGTTAAGGGCTTTGATACCGATAAAAATCATAGCTATTAACCAAACGAAAAGCATTAATTTTGTAGAAGTTTTAGAAGCTTGACTCATTGACCTTCCTTGAAGAACAGATTAAATTCCGAGATATTATACATTTGGTTATAATAAGTTGCAGTTGATTGCAACAAAAATATGCTTAAAAAAACTCTCCATCGAAGTCTTAATATACTAAAAATTAGTACCTGGATAACAGCATTTATTGCTCTAGCTATATTATTAGTTATTGCTTTTTTTGTAATGTTTCCACAAACCATAAAAGGCTCACTTGAAGATCAACTTTCTCAAGTAATTGGTTTAGATGTTGAAATAGATAAGCTTTCCTTGGAGTTCCAGGATAATGAACTTCTTCTGGCTGTAAAAAATTTAGAGATTAGCTCTAAAGATCTTGAGCCCATTGCATCAATTGATGTATTAAGATGGAATGTTGATTTATTGGCGTTATATCAGGGTATTGAAATACCAGGGCATATAGATATCAATGAGTTAATTATTGATGTTTCTTCAATTAATAATTATGTTTCAATCATTAATACAGATAATATTCTTTCAAGTATTGGGTTAACGAGACTACTAGCACTTAAATCTCTTTCAATTGATAAAACAAGACTAATTGGAGACCAGTCGTTAGAGCTCGCTGCAATTGAACTAAAAAGAAATAAGGAAAGATTAACATTATCAATGAGAGATCAATCTCTTTTTAGTAACTCACAAATTCCAAAACTTGGGAGTGCATTAAATATTAACACAACTATTGACGTTACTAAGGCTACAGAGGATAGAGTTGCAGTGATTCCTTTTTCGCTTAAAAATGAAGATTTTAACCTCTCTGCCCAACTTAAGATTTTTAATCAACAAGACAGGGTGTATCTTGAATTTGAAAGTTATATTGATGAGATTGAGGTATCAAAAATTAATCAAAATCTACCTAGTGCATTAGCCAATACAGCAGCTGCCTTATGGTTAGATCAAGTTATTGATAAAGGATTCTTGACTGATATTAGTCTAACAACTCGATTTAATATGTCAGGGGATTTAGATCGTCCTAATACAAAATTTTCAGCTAATCTTAGTAATGCTAATCTAAATCTTGATTCTAAATGGCCTTCTATAAGTGATTTAAATGCAAAGGTTAATTTTTCAAATGATTATCTTCGGCTGACATCAAATAAGGCTCAGATAGATGGCATTGATTTGAGCTATTTAAGTATCACCTTAAAAGATTTTAATATGGAAGGATCTGAGTTATCAGTTAATACAAGATTTAACTCTCAGAGTAAAAAAGTTTCTGAATTTATCAAACAGTCTAATGTTCCATCCAGGTTTAAAAATTATTTAAATGAGTTCGAACTTGAAGGGCGCCTTTGGGGAAATCTTAATCTAGTAGTGCCACTTAAAAATAATAGTAATCAAAATCCAAAAATTACTTTTGAAATGTATGCATCTGATAATAAATTAAGTTTATTAAATGGGTCACTATTAATTAATGAATTTAATTCACAAATTTCTTTTAATAATGGGTTAATCCAAACTAAAGGAAAGGGATTAATAGGTAATGATTTATTTCAGTTATCCCTAAATCCAAAGGATTGGATAACGGATGAAAATGCTAAATTTAAACTTAAGTTAAGCCATTTAGAGACTAAGACTGATGCCTATATTGCTAAAAAGTCAATTAATGAATGGCATACTATTATTGATTCTGACATTCTTAAATCTAATATTAATTTAGTTATCGAGAAAGATGGAAGTTATGAGGTTCAGTTAACTGATTCTAAAATTTTAAACCTTGAAGG
Source organism: Candidatus Thioglobus sp. NP1 (assembly GCF_003326015.1). Classification (NCBI taxonomy): domain Bacteria; kingdom Pseudomonadati; phylum Pseudomonadota; class Gammaproteobacteria; family Pseudothioglobaceae (SeqCode); genus Candidatus Thioglobus; species Candidatus Thioglobus sp. NP1. The sequence goes on along the minus strand of NZ_CP023860.1, from coordinate 1,619,182 downwards.
CATTAATAATTGGAAGCTTTATCCTGATTTTTTTCCTAGTTTCCATTTAAACTCTTCAGATGCTAAAGTTAATGGCAAGACTATTCCAAATTTTGATGTAAACTTAATAAGTCACGATAATGTAATGGAAATTAAGAATCTAACTTTTGAAAACATAGGTCTTAGTAATGATGATTTGGTCTTTAATGGGAGCTGGTTCAATGGAAGAACAATTTTACGAGCTAAGGCAACAAATAATAATTTATCTGATTTTTTACTTAAATTTAAGGTTAATGAGCCTGTTATAGGCGGAGCATTTAATGCAGATTTAAGATTATATTGTGATTGTGAGCCTTGGGAAGTTTCAACAAAAAAAGTTAGTGGCTTTATGAAGGCAAAAGTTGAAAAGGGCGTTTTTACAAACCAAGATCCTAATTTATTAAAACTTCTTTCATATATCAATCTTGAGTCGATAGCAGATAGATTAAGCTTATCCAGAACTGAACTTAGAGACCAGGGCTATGTTTATGATCAAATCAATGCCAATTTTTTATTTAATGATGGGGTAGCTAAAGTAGATTATTTTCTCGTTGAGAGTGAGGAAAGTGATATCGAACTAACTGGCTTTGTAGATCTCATAAAACAAGACTATAATTTAGCAGCAAATGTTCAGCCATCTATCGCAGATACAGTTCCTCTTGCAACTTACCTTGCTGGGGGAGGTTTAGCCGGTTTAGGAGTTTGGGCTGCTGATAAGGTGCTTTTTGGTGGTGAAGTTTTTGGAGAGCTATTAGATAATGTTGTTGAAATAACATTTGTTATTTCAGGGCCATGGTCTAATCCTATTATTGAGAAATTAGATGGAGTTAAAGTTTTATGATTAATGAATTACTTAGTGATCACAAAATTAATGAGAGCGAAATATTTAATATGCTAAATTCACTCTCTGATACAGGGTCTGAATATTCAGATTTATATTTCCAACATTCAGTAGCTGAGTCTTGGGTCCTGGATGAGGGAATTGTCAAGGATGGCTCATACAATATAAGTCATGGTGTTGGTGCTCGATGCGTATCAGGAGATAAAACTGGTTTTTCATACTCAGATGATCTCAATATTAAAGCAATTGAGGGTGCGGTAAATTTTGCAAAAGGTATATCTGATAGTAAGGCTAATTCAAGCTCAAAAATTTTAAAGACAATAGATTATCCAATTAAGTACCCAGCATTAAGCCCCCTAGGAAGCCTAACTTCTAAAGAAAAAGTTGGCTTACTTAGACAAATTAATGCAATTGCCAGAGAGGAACCAAAAGTTGTTCAAGTTAGTGCATCTCTTTCTGGTGCATATACAGAAGTTCTTATAGCATCAACTGATGGTGTTTATCAAATAGATTGCAGACCTATGGTTAGAATAAGTGTTTCAGTAATTGTTGAACATAATGGCAGAACTGAACAAGCTTCAAGTGGAGGCGGCGGTCGCTATGATTATGGATATTTTGAGAGTAATTCACTTGTTGAAGCATATACTAAAGAGGCACTTCGTCTTGCAATGGTTGCTCTAGAATCTAAAGATGCTCCTGCAGGAAAAATGCCTGTCATTCTAGGTTCAGGTTGGCCTGGAGTTCTTTTGCATGAAGCTATAGGTCATGGACTGGAAGGGGACTTTAATCGTAAGGGTAGTTCTGTTTTTAGTGGCAAAGTAGGTGAAAAAGTTGCTAGTGAAAAATGTACTATTGTTGATAATGGCACAATTAGTAATCGCCGTGGAAGCCTTACAATTGATGATGAGGGCACTCCAACTCAAGAAACTACACTAATAAAAAATGGTGTATTAAAGGGCTATATGATGGATAAGCTTAATGCTCGGTTAATGGGTAAATCTAGTACGGGCAATGGAAGGCGAGAATCATATGCACATATCCCAATGCCAAGAATGACAAACACATATATGCTAAATGGCAAAGATAAATTTAAAGATATGATTTCATCCGTGGAAAATGGGATATATGCGAAAAATTTTGATGGTGGTCAGGTTGATATAACATCAGGAAAGTTTGTTTTTTCTGCAAATGAAGCTTACTTAATTAAGAATGGAAAAATAACCACACCTATTAAAGGAGCAACTTTAATTGGCTCTGGAGATGAGGTACTCCATCAAATTTCTATGGTGGGTGATGACTTAAAATTGGATCCTGGAGTAGGAGTTTGTGGAAAAGATGGTCAGAGTGTTCCTGTTGGAGTTGGCCAGCCGAGCTTAAAAGTTGACATGTTAACTGTTGGCGGTACTCAGCTTCATAGGTAAATTTATCCTTCATATTAGGATTTAAAGACAGTTTTTTCTAGCGGTTTTACGATAATCTGGTATAATATTCGTTGTTTAAATGAGGATAAACAGTGCTCGAGAATTATTTACCAATTATCGTTTTTATATTCTTAGGAATAGCCTTTGGAGTAGGCTTAACAGTAGTTGGCTATCTTCTCGGTCCAAGCAATCCAGATGATGAGAAAAACTCCCAGTTCGAATGTGGTTTTCCAGCGTTTGATGATTCCAGGATGCACTTTAATATTAGATACTATTTAGTAGCTATTTTATTTGTACTTTTTGATTTGGAGGTTGCATTTTTTATTCCATGGGCAGTTGTCCAGGCCAAGTTAGGGTGGTTTGGATTTTTTGCCATGTCTATATTTCTACTCTTATTAGTTGTAGGGTTTATTTTTGAATGGAAGAAAGGTGCTCTTGAATGGGAGTAATAAGGATTTAATATGGCAATAGAAGGGTTAATGAAGGAAGGCTTTGTAACAACATCACTTGACAAAGTTATTAACTGGTCTCGAACAGGCTCACTATGGCCAATGACTTTTGGTCTAGCTTGTTGTGCAGTTGAGATGATGGAGGCAGGATCATCACGTTATGATCTTGATCGATTTGGTGTGGTTTTTCGTCCAACTCCCCGCCAATCTGATTTAATGATCGTTGCAGGAACGTTAACAAACAAAATGGCTCCTGCCCTTCGTAAAGTTTATGACCAGATGCCTGAACCAAGGTATGTATTATCAATGGGGTCATGTGCAAATGGAGGCGGTTATTACCACTACTCTTATGCTGTTGTTAGGGGGTGTGACCGTATTGTCCCTGTGGATGTTTATGTTCCTGGGTGTCCTCCTACAGCAGAAGCTCTGTTATATGGAATTCTTCAATTGCAAGACAAAATTCGCAGAACCAACACAATTGCTCGAACATAAGATATGAATGAACTAAAGAAAAAATTAGCTAATGCTTTTGGTAAAGATAATTTGAGTGAATCTTTTGATGAGCTCACACTTGTTATTAATAGTGATGATATTATCGAAGTATGTGAGCAATTGCGTGATGATTTTAATTTTGATACGCTGATTGATCTATGTGGGATTGACTATATGACCTATGGTGAATCTGATTGGAATGGAAATGCGAGTTCTTCAGGTTTTGGTAGAGCCCGTCAAGCTCAAAAATCTGAAAATAAAAAAGAACAACGTTTTGGTGTTGTTTATCATTTGCTTTCTGTCTCAGATAATCAGAGATTGAGAGTTAAAGCTTTGCTTTCTTCAGATAATTTAATGATTAATTCTGTTACCAAAATTTGGAATTGTGCTGATTGGTATGAAAGAGAGGCTTTTGATTTATTCGGTATTTTATTTGAAAACCATAATGATCTCAGGAGGATATTAACCGACTATGGTTTTGTAGGACATCCACTTAGAAAGGATTTTCCAATGATTGGTGAAGTCGAGATGCGATACGATGAAGAATTAGGTAGGGTGGTTTATGAGCCTGTAAGCATTGAGCCTAATGTAAATGTTCCTCGAGTTATAAGGAAGTAATTATGTCTGAAATGAAAAATTACACACTTAATTTTGGCCCGCAACATCCTGCTGCTCATGGTGTTCTTAGATTAATACTTGAATTGGATGGAGAGGTTGTAGAACGGGCAGACCCTCATATTGGCCTACTGCATCGCGGAACAGAAAAGCTTGCTGAGTCCAAACCATACAACCAATCTATTGGCTATATGGATCGTCTGGACTATGTCTCGATGATGTGTAATGAGCATGCCTATGTTATGGGAATTGAAAAAATGTTAGGTCTCAAGGTTCCTGAGCGAGCTGAATATATTAGAGTAATGTTTGATGAAATAACACGCATTATGAATCACCTTATGTGGCTTGGAACACATGCCTTAGACGTTGGAGCTATGAGTGTTTTCTTATATGCTTTTCGTGAGCGTGAAACTTTAATTGATTGTTACGAAGCGGTTAGTGGCTCAAGAATGCATGCAACGTATTACCGTCCTGGCGGCGTTTATAGAGACTTGCCAGACAAGATGCCTCAATACCTTGATTCAAAATTAAGAAGCGACAAAAAGCTTAAAGAGATTAATGAAAATCGACAAGGTTCGTTACTAGATTTTATTGAAGATTTTGCAAATAAATTTCCAAAAAGTATTCAGCAGTATTCTGATTTATTAACTGATAATAGGATTTGGAAACAAAGACTGGTGAACATTGCAATTGTCTCACCTGAAAGAGCGAAACAAATGGGTTTTACTGGCGCAATGCTAAGAGGTTCTGGAGTTGAATGGGACATTAGAAAAAATGAACCCTATTCAGTTTATGATAAGTTGGAATTTGATGTACCAGTTGGGGTAACTGGAGATTGTTATGATCGCTACTTAGTAAGAATGGAAGAGATGCGTCAATCTACTAAGATTATTAGTCAATGTGTTGCCTGGTTAAAGTCTAATCCTGGGCCAGTTATGTCTGATGATCATAAAGTAACTCCACCAAATCGTGAGGATATGAAAGATGATATGGAGTCATTGATTCATCACTTCAAATTATTTACTGAAGGATTCTGCTTGCCAGAGGGTGAGAGTTATACAGCTGTTGAGGCTCCCAAAGGGGAGTTTGGAGTTTATATAGTTTCAGATGGTGCTAATAAGCCTTATAGAATTAAAATTAGAGCGCCAGGTTTTCCACATCTTGCATCGATGGATGAAATGTCTAAAGGCCACATGCTTTCTGATGTTGTAACCATTATTGGTACTCAAGATATTGTTTTTGGTGAGGTTGATAGATGATTTCAGATGCAGCAAAAAAAGAGATTGATTTTTGGATAACAAAATATCCAGAAGGGAGAGAAAGTTCAGCTGTAATGCAGGCGCTTACAATTGTGCAGAATGAAAATGGTGGAAGTTTGACAGGTGAGCTAATGCAAGATGTTGCTGATCATCTTCAAATGCCTACAATTAGTGTGCAAGAAGTCGCTACTTTCTATGAAAACTATAACCACAAACCAGTTGGTAAAAACATTATTCGCTTTTGTCACAATATATCTTGTATGTTAAATGGCTCTGATGAGCTAATCTCATATCTAGAAGAAAAGTTAGAAGTAAAGACAGGTGAGGTAAGTAAGGATGGTTTAGTGAGTGTTAAGAAAGTTGAATGTTTGGGTGCCTGTGTTGGGGGTCCAATGTGTCAGATTGGTGACCAATATTATGAGCATTTAACTACAAAAAAAATTGATGATATTTTGGATAATTTAAAATGAATGAAGTCTGCTTTAAAAATTTAGATAAAGAAAATCCAGCAAGTTTTGCAACCTATGAGTCAACTGGTGGCTATAAAGTTTGGAGAAAAATTCTTAATGGTGAGATGTCTCCTGAAGATATTCTTGCAGAGTTAAAAACATCGGGATTAAGAGGCCGAGGTGGTGCTGGCTTTCCAACTGGATTAAAGTGGAGCTTTATGCCGCGTAATCAAGAAGGTCAAAAATATGTAGTCTGTAATTCTGATGAAGGTGAGCCTGGAACTTGTCATGATAGAGATATATTAAGATATAACCCACACTCAGTTATAGAGGGTATGGCTATTGCAGGATTCGTAATGAATGCGACAGTTGGTTATAACTATATTCGTGGTGAGTTTATGGAGCCCTATTATCGCTTTGAAGAGGCTCTTAAAGATGCATATGATGCAGGTTTGCTTGGTAAGAACATTAATGGCAGTGATATCAGTTATGATTTATACACACATTTAGGTGCAGGCGCTTATATCTGTGGAGAGGAGACAGCATTATTAGAGTCACTTGAGGGCAAGAAAGGTCAGCCCAGATTTAAACCTCCTTTTCCAGCCAATGTAGGGCTATTTGGAAAGCCGACCACTATTAACAATACTGAGACGTTTGCTAACGTTCCCGAAATTCTTACTAAAGGTGGGAAATGGTTTGCTGATTTAGGAGTTGAAAATTCTGGTGGAACGAAATGTTTTTCAGTGACAGGTAATGTACAGAACCCTTCTAATTTTGAAGTGCCAATGGGTACCCCTTTTTCTAAATTATTAGAGTTAGCTGGAGGACTTAAGGAAGGCAGAACACTTAAGGCAGTTATTCCAGGTGGTTCTTCAACACCCCTATTGTCAGCAGAGACCGCAATGAACATGACAATGGATTATGACAGTATTGCTAATGCAGGCTCAATGCTTGGTGCAGGTTCAGTGATCATAATGGACGATACTACTTGTATGGTTAAAACCTTAACACGATTAGCTCATTTTTATTATGATGAATCTTGTGGCCAGTGTACTCCTTGCAGGGAAGGTACAGGTTGGCTATATCGGATGTTACAACGTATTTTAGATGGTAATGGCAAAAATGAAGACTTAGATTTATTAGTTTCAGTTGGAGGGAAAATTAGTGGTAATACTATTTGTGCTCTTGGTGATGCTGCTGCTACGCCTGTTGAGAGCTTTATTAGGCATTTTAGACCTGAGTTTGAATACTATATCAAACATGGAAGAAGTATTGTAGAAGAAGAGCATCAGCTTATTGAGGAAGAGGCGAGTGTCTGAAATTGAAATTGAAATTGATGGCTCTTTAGTAACCGCTAACCCGGGAGACTCTATCATCTCTATTGCTGATCGAGAGGGTATAGAAGTGCCTCGTTTTTGTTATCATAAAAAATTGTCAGTGGCTGCAAACTGTCGCATGTGTTTAGTAGATGTCGAGGGAGTTCCTAAGGCTCAACCAGCCTGCTCGACTCCAGTGGCAAATGGTATGAAAATTCATACAAAAAATGATAAAGCAAAAACTGCTCAAAAAGCAGTTATGGAATTCTTATTAATTAATCATCCACTGGATTGTCCTATATGTGACCAGGGTGGAGAGTGTGAACTCCAAGATGTGGCAATGGAATATGGGTCTGATGTCTCAAAATTTAATGAAGGCAAACGAATAGTCCCAGATAAAGGTATTGGTGCCTTAATCCAAACTGACATGACTCGATGTATTCATTGCACCCGCTGTGTTCGTTTTGGTGCTGAAGTTGCTGGTATTGTTGAGATGGGAGGAACTGGTAGAGGCGAACATGTGAAAATTGAACCATTCCTAACTGAAGGAATTCAATCAGAACTTTCTGGCAATATGATTGATGTTTGTCCAGTAGGAGCACTTACCTCTAAACCCTTTAGGTATGAAGCAAGAACTTGGCAAATGAACGCTGTTCAAAGTATTGCAAGACATGATTTAGTTGGTTCAAATATTTTTACTCAAACCTATAGAGGCAAAGTAAAAAGAGTTGTTGCCAGAGATAATGATCTGGTAAATGAAACTTGGATATCTGATCGAGATCGTTTTTCTTATGAAGGACTTAATCATGAAAGCCGAGCATTAAATCCTAAAATTAAGAAAGATAACATATGGCAAGAAGTGAGTTGGGATGATGCTCTTGATTTTGCAATCAGTGGACTGAAAGATAATATAAAAAATCCAAATCAATTAGGAGTATTAGCTTCAAAAAATGCTACTTTAGAAGAGTTTTATTTGATGCAAAAACTAGCTCGAAGTTTCGGTTCAGAAAATATTGATTATCGACTAGATAAAGCCGATCTCATTATTAGTAACTCAATAGCTTCATCTATTACCTTAGCTGAGCTTGAGTCAATAGATCATGCTTTAATTATTAATTCATATCTACGATTAGAGCAACCAATGATTAATCATCGCATCAGAAAAGCGGCATTAAATGGTGCATCTATAAATACAATTAATAATAAAAAATTTGACTTCAATTATCGAACTAATTTTGAGGTTTTAACTTCACCTCAACAAACCTTAACAATGTTGCAGTCTGTTCTAAAGTCTATTTATGAAAAAACTAATACTACTTTACCAAAGTATTTATCTAAATTTAAAATTGTTGATAGCCACAATAAGATTGCTGACGATTTGATAGCAGCTGAGAGACCAGTAATAGTTTTAGGTGAGCATGTAAATAGTAATAGCTCTTCTTCAGATATTGCCAATGTCATTTTGGAAATTGCTTCGCTTGCAAATGCAAAGATTGCAAATATAAGCCTAACTGGTAATTCATTATCAGCAGAAAAAGTTAATTTTAAGCCTACCAAAAATGGTCAGGATGTAGTTTCAATGCTTCAAGGTGATTCAAAAGTATTCCTGTTAATGGATGTAGATTTTAAATACGACTTTCTTGATTCAAAGTTAGCAACTGATACTTTCAATAAAGATGATGTTTTTGTTATTTCACTCAATAGTTTTGAGGATGACTTAACGCTTAGAAATTCAAACGTTATATTACCTTTGGCTGGCTTTTATGAAAGTTCTGGGACCCATATTAATTTTGATGGTGTTGCACAATCATTTGCTGCATCTGTAAAAAGCCCTGGGGAGTCAAAGCCTGGATGGAAGATTATAAAAGTACTTGCAGATTTATTGGAGCTTGATGGCTTTGATTATGTAGATTCAAGCCAAGTGGCTGATGATGCGCTTTCTATTACTGCCACAATGTATGAACCAATTGAACCAACTATTAAAATAATTGATGATTCTCAAGTAGTTACTCACTGGCAGTACTCACCTTATTCAAAAGATGCAGTTACTCGAAAAGCAAAAGCCCTTCAAGATACTCAAATTGGAAAAATCAATGATGCATTTATTTCAGAATCGACAGCGAGAAAATTAAAACTTTCAGATGGTGATTTGTATCATGGCGTTCCAGTTTCTATTAATGAAACCGTTGCTGATGGCTGCGTTTTTGTCCACACTCATCACTCTAGAAAAAGTTAGGAGTATTGATTATGTGGCAATCATTTGTAAACTCTATAAATCAACTTATTCCATGGTTTGATGGTGGGTTTGCTACTATTGTGATAATTCTAATTAAAGGTTTAGCACTTATTTTTCCTTTAATTATTATGATGGCTTATATGACCTATGCAGAGAGAAAAATTATTGGTTTTATGCAGTTAAGAATTGGACCCAACCGAGTAGGACCACTTGGATTATTACAACCATTCGCTGATGTATTTAAAATGATGTTTAAAGAGATTATTTTTCCTTCTAAGTCAAATATTTATCTCTTTCTCCTAGCACCTATTTTAGCTTTTGTTCCTGCTGTTGCAGTATGGGCAGTTGTTCCTTTTGGAGAGGGTTTTTATATTGCAAATCTTGATGTAAGTTTGCTTTATGTTATGGCAATCGGATCAGTCGGAGTTTATGGTATTGTTCTTGCAGGATGGGCTTCCAACTCAAAGTACCCTCTTTTAGGAGCCTTAAGAAGTACTGCTCTTCTGATCTCTTACGAGCTTGTTATTGGATTCGTTCTAGTTACAGTTGTCATGATTGCAAGTTCAGTCAATTTAAATACCGTTGTTGAAAGTCAAGCTGGTGGAATTTTAAATTGGTACTGGATCCCTCTATTCCCAATGATGATTGTATTTTGGATTGGAGCCTTGGTAGAAACAAATAGAGCACCATTTGATGTTGTTGAGGGTGAGTCAGAAATTGTTGGTGGTACTCATGTTGAGTACTCTGGAATGCCTTTTGCATTGTTCTTTATGGCTGAATATTTCAACATGATCTTTATGGCAATGCTTGCAGTTTTATTATTTTTTGGAGGTTGGCACTCCCCTTTTGAAGGTATTCCATATTTAGAAGGATTTTTTGAATTTGTTCCCGATTTATTTTGGCTACTTTTTAAGATGAGTTTTTTTCTATTTTTATATTTTTGGATTCGGGCCTCTTTCCCAAGGTTTAGGTATGACCAAATTATGCGTTTATGCTGGAAGATTTTTCTACCCTTAACGATTGTCTGGATCTTTGTAGTTGCATTGATGACACAGCTTCATTTAGGACCTTGGTTTTAAGGAGATTAATATGATAAAAAAAGTCAAAAAATTAGTAAAAGATTTTGGTTTAGGAGAGCTTCGTACAGGCCTTAAGGTTACTGGTAAAGAATTTGTTAATGATAGTATAACAGTTCAATTTCCTGAAGAAAGAACGCCTATTTCACCAAGATTTAGAGGACTTCATGCACTTCGTCGTTATCCAAATGGCGAAGAGAGATGTATTGCCTGTAAGCTATGTGAGGCCGTGTGTCCGGCGAATGCAATTACCATTGATTCTGAGATGAGGGAAGACGGTACTCGAAGAACGACTCAGTATGATATCGATCTTTTTAAGTGTATTTTTTGTGGCTTTTGTGAAGAGGCTTGTCCTGTTGATGCAATAGTAGAGACTCATATTTTTGACTATGCATTTGAGTCTAGAGAAGGAAGTATTATTGATAAAAAAGCACTATTGGCTATTGGTGATGAAAACGAAAATGAGATTAGCAAAGCTAAGCTTGAAGACTCTAAATATAAGTAATAAGTAGCTATGGAATTTACTTCAATTTTATTTTATGTTTTCTCATTCTTCTTTGTTACCAGTTCATTGCTGATGATTACATCAAGGAATACAGCAATAGCTGCTTTATTCTTAATACTTACTTTTTTCAGTGCAGCAAGCTTATGGCTTCTTCTTGAGGCAGAATTTTTAGCGATTACTCTTATTTTGATTTATGTTGGCGCCGTAATGGTGCTATTTATGTTTGTTATTAAGATGCTAGATACTGATAAGTCAACACTTCGTGCTAAGTTCACCCGTTACTTACCATTAGGAATTTTAGTTTCTGTTATTGTTATTGCACAAATGGTATTAGTTCTAAATGCAGGGCAGTTCGGTCTAGATGTAGTTGGTGTTCCAGAAAAAAATGATGCCTCATATAGTAATATTACCGCTATTGCAGAGCAACTTTATACCCTTTATGTTTATCCTTTTGAATTAGCAGCAATTCTTCTTTTGATAGCAATAATTGCAGCTATTACTCTTGTTCATCGAAATGAATCATCTAGAAAAACACAAAATATTTCAGAACAGATTAATGTTCAAGCTAAAGACAGAATGAGAATTGCATCTATTAAGCCCAAAGCACCCAAGGAATCAAAATGATTGCATTATCTGATTACTTAATTTTGAGCTCTATAGTCTTATGTATTGGTCTTGCCGGGATTTTTATTAATAGAACAAATATTATTATGTTGCTAATGTGTGTTGAATTAATCTTAGCGGCAGTAAATACTAATTTCATAGCCTTCTCATACTATGGTGGTGATCTTGCTGGGCAGATATTTGTTTTCTTTATTTTGACAGTGGCTGCTGCAGAAGTAGCTATAGGACTTGCAATTTTGACGTTAATGTTCAGGAGTCGAGGCTCAATTGATATAGACGTAACTAATACTTTGAAAGGCTAGTTATGCTAAATATATATTTAATAATTGTTTTAGCCCCCTTAATCGGAGCACTATTAGTTGGGTTTGTAGGAAATAGACTTGGTCGAAACCTTTCCCATTCCATTGCAATTATAGGAGTAACTATTTCTACTATATTGTCACTCTATGTCTTTAATCATCATGTTCTTAATGATGGTGATATCTTTAATCAAAACATATATACGTGGATGCAAATTGGATCACTTAATATAAGTGTTGGTTTTTTAGTTGATAACTTGACCTCTCTAATGCTGGTAGTTGTTTCATTTGTTTCATTAATGGTTCACATTTATACAATAGGTTATATGCATGATGATAAGGGCTACACTAAATTTTTCAGTTACATTTCCTTATTTACTTTTGCAATGTTTACCCTTGTTATTTCTAATAACTTTATGCAGCTATTTTTTGGATGGGAGGCAGTTGGACTTGTTTCATATCTATTAATTGGATTTTGGCATCATAAGGAATCAGCAGTCCAGGCAAACTTAAAAGCTTTTCTTGTAAACCGTGTTGGCGACTTTGGATTTCTTTTAGGGATTGCATTTGTTTTAATGTTTTTTGGCACTTTAGATTATGCTGAAACTTTTAGTCAAAAAGATCAAATTATTGGACAAACCTTATTTGGTGGCGTCTCAGCAATAACTATTGTTTGTCTTTTGCTTTTTGTTGGAGCTATGGGGAAGTCAGCCCAAGTACCCCTTCATGTTTGGCTTCCAGGATCTATGGAGGGACCTACTCCAATTTCAGCATTGATTCATGCTGCAACAATGGTGACTGCAGGCATCTTTATGGTTTCAAGAATGTCTCCACTCTTTGAGCTAAGTGATTTTGCCTTGACAGTAGTTATGGTTATTGGTGCAATTACAGCATTATTTATGGGATTACTGGGCATTGTCCAAAATGATATTAAGAAAGTTGTTGCCTACTCTACACTCTCTCAACTGGGTTATATGACTGTTGCTTTAGGTGTTAGCGCATACTCAGTTGCAATTTTTCACCTAATGACACACGCCTTCTTTAAAGCCCTTCTCTTTTTAGCAGCTGGTTCAGTAATTGTTGCCCTACATCATGAACAAGATATTAGAAAAATGGGTGGCCTAAGAAAAAAAATGCCTATAACTTATATCACTTCACTATTGGGTACTCTGGCTTTGATTGGATTTCCTGGTTTTGCAGGGTTTTTCTCAAAAGATATGATTATAGAGGCTGTTCATTATTCTGATCTTCCTTTAGCAGGATGGGTTTACTATGCAGTTGTGCTGGGTGTTTTTATTACTGCATTCTATAGTCTAAGGCTATTATTTTTAGTTTTTCATGGAGAGTCAAGAGTTGATAGTCATACTGAAAAACATTTACATGAAACGGCTCCATCAATTACTATTCCTTTAATATTATTAGCAATACCATCTGTTGTGATTGGGTTTTTTACAATTGAACCAATACTCTTTGGTGGTTGGCTTGAAAATTCGATATTCATAGATTCCTCGCACCATGCAGTTGCAAAACTTAAGAGTCATTTTCATTCAGCATTCTCTCTAGTCACACATTCAGTTGTAACACTACCATTCTGGATGATGGTTCTAGGAGGATTAACAGCTTGGGTTTTTTGCATCTACCGTACTGATTGGGCAGACATAATTAAGAGTAGATTTAAAAACACAAATTATGTATTAAATTCCTTGTATGGCTTTGATCGATTTAATGAACTTATATTTGTCAGAGGGTCTTTAAAACTTGGTAATCTTTTATGGAAGATTTCAGATATGACAATCATTGACCAACTTCTTGTTAATGGAAGTGGCAGACTTGCACGCTATATAGGTGCATTTATTAGACCAGTTCAAACAGGGTATGTTTACCATTATGCATTTTTTATGATTGTTAGTTTGATGCTTGTTTTAGGATGGGTTCTTCTAGCATCAGATTATTCATTTTTAGGTTAAGGTAATAGTATGGATTCATTACTAAGTATTTTAATTTGGCTTCCTATACTAGGCGCTGGCTCTGTCTTATTAATAGGAAATAATAGAAGTGAAATTGCTCGATGGGTGAGTGTTGGTATTTCTGTATTAGTTTTTGCTTTATCAATAAACTTATATTTAGACTTTGATACTTCAACTGCCTCAATGCAATTTGTCGAAAAGGTAAGTTGGATTTCTCAATTTAATATTTTTTACCATCTTGGTTTAGATGGAATTTCTATGCCACTAATTATTCTCACAACTTTCTCAACAATAATAGTAATTATTGCTGGATGGGAGGTTATAAAAAATAGAGTAGCAGATTACATGGCAGCATTTTTAATGATGGAGGGAATCATTATTGGTGTTTTTTCAGCCATGGACTCAATGCTATACTATGTTTTTTGGGAAGCATCACTCATTCCAATGCTTTTGATTATTGGAATTTGGGGAGGGCAAAATCGTGTTTATGCTTCTATTAAATTCTTTCTATATACTTTTCTAGGGTCAGTATTTATGCTGGTTTCACTTATTTATATGTACAATTTAAGTGGCTCATTCGCAATTTCTGAAATGTATGCCTTACCACTTTCTATGGTTCAGCAAAGCTGGATTTTCTGGGCATTTTTCCTTGCTTTTGCAGTAAAGGTGCCTATGTTTCCAGTTCATACTTGGCTACCAGACGCTCATGTCCAGGCGCCTACAGGTGGTTCTGTTATTCTTGCGGCTATTATGTTGAAGATGGGTGGATATGGATTTTTCCGATTCTCGCTTCCTATTACACCTGATGCATCATCATCATTTGCAACCGTTGTGATTGTTCTTTCTTTAATTGCAATTGTTTATATTGGTTTTGTAGCTTTGGTTCAAAAAGATATGAAGAAGTTGATAGCATATTCCTCAATTTCTCATATGGGATTTGTAACTCTTGGTGTTTTTGCCATTTTTTCAATAATGAAAATGGATCCAAATGGTGAGCTTGTGTCAATTGCTGGAGCAAGTATTGAAAGTGCTTATCTTGGATTAGAAGGGGCAATGATTCAGATGATTTCTCATGGCTTTATATCAGCAGCTATGTTTTTAGTTGTTGGTGTTCTTTATGATCGGCTTCATTCAAGAGATATTACTACCTATGGTGGTGTTATTAATTCAATGCCTAAATTTACAGGCTTTGCTGTGCTTTTTGCAATGGCTAATGCCGGTCTTCCAGGCACATCTGGTTTTGTAGGAGAGTTCATGGTTATTCTTGGTGCATTGCAAGCTAATTTTTGGTATGCATTTTTGGCTGCAATGACATTAATAATAGGCGCTGCTTATACTTTATGGATGGTCAAGCGTGTATTTTGGGGGACAATTACTAATCCTGAAGTAAGTAAATTGAGTGATGTTAACGCTAGGGAATTTGGCATTCTATCCATACTAGCTATTGCTATATTATGGATGGGTTTATATCCTCAGCCAGTTATTGAGGTAATGCATGCTTCAATTGTTAATCTATTAGAGCAGTCTCTTACAACTAAATTGCCAGTTTTATTATGATGAACTTTAACTTTAATGCTTCTGAACTATTATTTGCTTTGCCAGAGTTATTTCTACTGAGTGCAATTGCTATTATTTTATTATTTGATTTATTCATTAGTGATCGCTTAAAGCACATTACTTATTACTTATCTCAATTAGCACTTCTACTAACAGGGTTTTCAGTATTTAATTTAATTGGAGAGAGTGCAATAATTTTCTCTGGTACTTTTGTACTTGATACTTTAGGATCGACATTTAAAGTTTTCATATTGGGTTTTGCAATTATTGCTCTTGCCTATACACGTCATTATTTAAAAGTGCATGACCTTTTAAGAAATGAGTATTTTATTCTTGCGATGATGTCAATACTTGGCATGTTGATAATGGTTTCTGGACATAGCCTCCTGACTTTATATTTAGGCTTAGAGATAATGTCATTATCGTTGTATGCACTTATTGCAACTGCAAGAGATCGAACTGCAGCTATTGAAGCAGCACTTAAATATTTTGTACTTGGAGCGATAGCTTCAGGACTGTTACTTTATGGAATGTCTATGATTTATGGTATCAGTGGTAGCTTAAATATTGCTCAGATTTCAAACTTTGCAAGTGCTGCAACGCTTGGATCTCAACAAACATTAATTCTTAATTTTGGTCTAGTCTTCTTAGTCATTGGTGTTGCATTTAAACTAGGAGCTGTTCCTTTTCATATGTGGGTACCAGATGTTTATCAAGGCTCTCCGACCTCAGTGACGATGTTTCTTTCTTCGGTTCCAAAAATAGCAGCCGTAGCTATTTTAATTCGCTTATTAATCGATGGCTTGGGGAGTCTGCAACACTACTGGTCAGATTTATTTATGATTTTAGCTATTCTTTCTATTGCAATAGGATCATTAGTAGCGCTAAATCAAACTAACATTAAGCGTATGCTTGCTTACTCAACAATATCCCATATTGGCTTTGTTTTACTGGGCTTTGTTACAGGAGTGGTGGATGGTTATGGTGCTGCAGTTTTTTATGTATTGACCTATATATTAATGAGTCTAGCAGCTTTTGGCGTAATAATTGCTCTCAATAAAAATGGCTTTGAAGCAGATCAAATTGCTGACTTTCAGGGCTTAAGTAAATCCTCTCCTTGGCTCGCCTTAATTATGCTGGTGGTTATGCTTTCAATGGCTGGAGTTCCCCCATTTATTGGATTCTACTCTAAGTTATTTATTCTCCAACAAGTTGTTGCTGAAGGCTATGTTATTCTTGCAGTATTAGCAGTAATTTTTGCAGTTATAAGTGCATATTACTATTTGCAAATTATTAAAACTATGTATTTTTCTGATAAGGACAAATCGATAGTTATCTATGCCCCCCTAGATATGAAGATTCTACTTTCTATAAATGGAATTCTTATTTTATTAGTTGGTTTAATGCCTAGTTTTTGGATGGAACTTTCGGTTTCATTATTCTAAGCTATTATGTAGAATGATCGTATGATTATTTCACATCGTGGCGTTTCGTTTGATCTACCTGAAAACTCTTTACCAGCATTCAATGCAGCTTGGGAGTATGGAGTAGATGGGATTGAGGGTGATTTCCATCTTACAAAGGATGGCGCAATTGTCTGTATTCATGACGAGGATACAAAAAGAGTCTGTAATCAAAAGTTAATTATTAAAGACTCAACTCTTGAGGAGTTGAAACAACTTAACTTATCCTATAAAGATTCTAAAAATTCAAAAGTAAAAATTCCTACACTGGCTGAAGTGCTTAAAGTTTTGCCTTCTAATAAAAAAATATATATAGAAATAAAGTGTGGTGTTGAGATTATAAAGCCGCTAATTAATGAGCTGTCAAGATTTAAAATAGATTCCGATCAAGCTGTGATTATTTCATTTGATGAGAAGATTATTAAGGAGTTCAAATTAGAAGTGCCCAATTATAAAGCTTACTGGTTGTATTCATATGAGTTAGACTGTAATATCAATAACATATTAAATGTAATGAATGATATTAAGGCTGATGGACTATCCTCAGATAATAAAAACTCAAAAACTTTAATAGATAGAATCATTGATGCTGGTTTTGAATATCACTCATGGACAATTGATGATATTGATATTGCAAATAAATTGATTAGCTGGAGAGTACAATCTATTACAACAGATAATCCAGGCCAAATTCAAAATGAGTAACAAGATATTTTCAAGTGTTTTTACAGCAATTTTATCTGCCTTCTTTTTCTCTTTTGCAGCTACTACTGCTCCCTATTTCTATGGTGTTGGAGGAGGCGTATTTCTTCTTCTTTCTGTGCGCTATGTTAGTACTTTTATTTTTGCAAGTATTTTAAATAAATCACCTAAGAAAATTAAAAGTAAGGCAACGCACATTAGACTAATACTAATTAGTATTTTTCAAGCGATTTTTATTGCATCATATATGTACTCAATCAGCTTGATTCCATTAAGTTTAGCCGTAGTAGTAATTTATACTTTCCCAATTATTACCTTTTTTGTTAACTCAATACTAAAGAGTAGATCCATTGACTTTTTATCAGCTGCCGCACTTCTAATATCATTACTTGGTATTTGGGTCCTTGTGCAAGGAGACTCAAGTGATTGGAATTTATGGGGCGTTTTTTGGGGCCTTATAGCATCTCTCGCACAGGTTACTGTAAATATTTTATCTCGCCATAAAAGTGTAGAATCAGGATGGGGCCTAATTCAATATATTATGGTATTGCCTTCTATAGTTTTTGTGTTGATATACTTTATAGTCACTTCAGAACCTATAACTTCAGTAACTTCAGAGATGTTACTTTGGAGTATTCTTTCAGCAATGGGGATGACTGGAGGTATTTACTTTTTCTTTAGGTCGATATCTATTATTGGACCCGTGCGAACATCTAATGTGATGTACTTAGAGCCTATTTTTACTATTATTTTAGGGGTAATTCTTCTTCAAGATATTCTGGGTATAAATCAGTGGCTTGGCATGTTTATTATCTTTACTGCAACAATCTCACTTGAGAGGTGGGGCAAAAAATATAATTAAGTTAAAGAAGTAAGATATGAAGATATTAATTGCACCTGATTCCTTTAAAGAAACTTTAACATCCTCTGCTGCAGCAAATGCAATTGAGAAAGGCTTTTTAGATATTCTTCCAGATGTTGATATTTGTAAATTACCGATTGCTGATGGTGGAGAAGGAACAGTTGATGTTTTAGTTTCATCTACTAAAGGTAAGTTTTTTTTAACCAAAGTTTCAGGCCCTTTAGGAAAATATGTTGATGCTAAATGGGGGATGCTGGGCGATTCAAAAATAGCAGTTATTGAGATTGCAGAAGCATGTGGCTTGCATCTTATTCCACCTAACAATAGAAATCCAATGAGAACCTCTAGCTTTGGAGTTGGTGAGCTCTTATTGGCTGCAATGGATGAAGGTGCTGATCACATTATTATTGGTTTAGGAGGGAGTGCAACAAATGATGGGGGTCTTGGGTTTTTAGAGGCAATTGGAATCCGATTTTTAGATTCTAAGGGTAACGAACTTACAGAAGGTTTAGCAAGTTTGAATAAATTGTTTGATATTGATATTGATTCAATGGATTCACGTCTAAAAAATGTCAGTTTCGAGATAGCGTGTGATGTTGATAATCCACTCACTGGTGATCAAGGTGCGTCAGCCATCTTTGGCACTCAAAAAGGTGCTGATAATTTGATGATTAAGAAATTAGATAGCCTTTTGAGTCATTACGCTAGAATTGTTTCTAGTAAATTATCAAATGATGTCTCGATGCAACCTGGAGCTGGAGCAGCAGGTGGTATGGGTTATGGTTTTCTTGCTTTTTTAAAAGCTCAACAAAAAAGTGGCATCCATATTATTCTTGAAAAACTTAATTTTAATCAGTATCTTTTAAATACAGATCTTGTCGTAACAGGTGAGGGAAGATTTGATAATCAAAGTGACAGAGGAAAGGCTCCAATGGGAGTAATTAATTTCTCAAAAAGATATAATTGTAATATTTTTGTAATTGCAGGAAGTGTAGAAAATGATAAAGCCTCTGAAATTAAATATGGAATTGATAAAGTATTTAGTGTGACTTCCAATGAGGTTTCAATTGAAGAGGCAATGGCAAGTCCAATAGATAGTCTAATAGCTACTGCCAGAAAAGCAGCCAAGTACTATAAAAAATATTACTTAGATCTTTAATACCCTAGAGTAGGATTTACTAAATTATTTAATTTTTCACCAGCAATGTATCGTTGCATATTCATCATTACAAGCTCAAGAGTAAGAGGAATATACGTATCACCATCATCAGCAGAGATATGAGGCATAACCATTAAGTTTGGTGTATTCCATAATATTGAACTTGAAGGGAGTGGCTCAGGATCAAAAACATCAATAATAGCAGCCTTTACCTGGCCAGAATTTAAGTTCTCTATAAGAGCATCATAGTCCATAGTAGCAGCTCTTCCAACATTAACAATTCCTACTCCAGGCTTCATTAATGATTGACGCCTTTTATCTAATAAATTAAATGTTTCCTTAGTGTTAGGGGTTGACATAAAAATGTAATCAGCTAAAGGCAGCACTTCATCTAATTTATCTACCTTAACCATTTGATCAACACCCTCTAGAGGTTTGCCATGTCGACTTACTCCAATGACTTTCATACCTAATAATTTGCATTTTTTTGCAGCAGCATGACCAATATTGCCTGTTCCAATAACTAGCAACGTCTTACCTAAAATTGGAGACGAATAGAGTGATTCCCAGTGCTTATTTTGTTGATTATGAACTATTTCAGGAATATGAGTATGCAGCATTAAAATACTCATCAGACCAAATTCACCTGCTTTCGCTGAATGTACCCCACGATTATTTACAACTAAGACATTTTTTGGTACCCAGTCCATGGGGCATAAATGCTCTACCCCAGCACCAATAATATGAATCCAGCGAAGTTTGGGTGCTATTTTGGCTAGATTTTCAGTTGGTAAGTCCCAACAAACAAGAACCTCTGCAGTTTTCATTGATTTATAAAAATTATCAAGATCCCAATCAAAAACTGGCTCAATTTTATCCTTCAAATCTGGATAATTTTCAATTGCACTTTGGAATCTTTCTTCGGTAATAGCAAAAACACTTTCACCTTCTATAGTTGGTGGAAATGAATCTGGATCAGCATGATTGCTTTTGAAGTGCACTCTTATTTTATTATGACTTACCATAGTATTCTTATTTATTAATCTTTTGATTTTCTCTTGATTGTATTTCTTTTAATTTATTTACAACTATTTTAACTCTCTCTTCCTCAGGCTTTCCATCCACTTCAAATTGAATTTTTACGAATTCGTGAGCAAGCTCACTTAAGAAAGAGTTTTCATCATCGTTATTTTTTGGAATATTAAGAACGGTATCGCCTCCATAAGTTGGAACTGGCAACGAGTTAATTTCCATAACTTTATAAGGTTCTTCGCCAGAGGCAACTGCTCTAATTTGATCCCTAATTCGTTGACGCATCATTGCAACACCTTGATCACTAGTCAGTAAATTTTCATTCTGATGAATATTTATAGCACCCATACCTTCACATGCCTCTCTATCAGCAGGAAACCTTTGCCTCTCTTCATAGGGACGATCAAATATTTCACCTTGCTCTATTAGTTCAGGACCCTCAGGTGTGTTGTATTCATGTGGATCTCCTCGCTCACCAAAATTAGCCCAAGCATAGCAAATTGTTGACTCATTATCGATTGGCACAACCCATCTTGTAAATGAACTTCTTCCATAATAAATCTGTTTTGTACCGTCAGCAGCAAATGCTGCCCCTGCCTGAGTAAAGTTTGGTAATACAACTTCATTTATCCTGAACCAAACGTTATCATCTACCCTTCTAGTATTACAGCCTAAGATCCAGCTATCTCTCTCAAAGAAGTCAATCTGACCTACCTCTCCAAAACCTTCTGAAAACTGCTGTCGACTCATATTAGAGTGCAGAAATGAGGTATGAATAGGATCAACAATGGCATCTAAGACCTGCAACCAGTTGCATTCAAAGGGTGCTTTATAAGGAACCATTTCCATGCCTTCTAGATCAAAACTATCATAAATAGGAAACTCAGGTTTTTTATCTATTGGCCCTAAATAAGCAAAAATTAAACCTTTAAATTCATGGGTTGGATAAGCACCAAGTCGAACTCTTTGTTTAATAATATCAGCAATATGTTGAGGTTGACCAGGGACATCTAATAAAGTGCCATCAATATCAAAATGCCAACCGTGGTAGCAGCATTGGATTCCTGTTTCGTGGCAAATACCAAATTCAAGAGAAGCTTGCCTATGGGGACATTGTTTATGTACTAAACCTAAATTCTCACTCTTGTCTCGAAATAAGACTAGCTCTTCTCCAAGAATTTTGATTGCTACAGGAAGTTCACCTAACTCAGAAGTAATGAAGACAGGTTGCCAGTATCTTCGAAGATATTCACCTGCTGGAGTTCCAGGGCTTACAAGTGTAATTTCATCATCAGAGTCTTTTGAGTGGATTAATCCATGGCCTGCAAATCCATTTAGATTAACGTTGATGTCATCTTTTCCTATACCCATATGCTCCGAATCATATCCTTTTTTTAAATATAGATACAGATAATACCCAAAATATACTTAATATTCGTATCAATTTAAATTCGTAATAATTACATATTAATTACTTTTAATCTAATAAATCAATTTATTAACAAATTTTTAATGATTTTCTTACTTTATATGTAATATTAAGGACTATAATTTAAAAAATATCATTCTTAATTTATTCGGAGCAATACAATTAATAATAATTCAATTGATGAGTCAACCATTAATAAGATGGGTGATTTAAAACATGGTCTTCCAGCTTCAGCATACACAAGTGAGGAATTCTTTAAAAAAGAGTGTGAGACTTTATTTGCCAATACTTGGGTGTTTGTTGGCTTTGCTCATGAATTTATTGAGCCAGGAGATGCAAGACCAATTACAGTTGCTGGACAACCCGTAGTTCTTATCAAGAACAATGAAGGTCAAATTTCAGCTTTTCATAATGTATGTTCGCATCGATGCCTTAAGTTAGTTGATGAACCAACAAATGTTGGACCTATGCTTTCTTGTCCATATCATTCCTGGACATATAATTTAGATGGTGATCTTTGTGCCACACCATTTTTTGGAGGTAAAGTTCATCAGCCCGATGGTTTTAACATGTCCGATCATGGACTTAAGCCATTAAAAATAGCTCTTTGGCATGACTGGATTTTTATTAACTTAAGTGGTCAAGCCCCACCTTTTGAAGATTATGCAAAGCCACTTATAAAGAATTTTGATGATATTAATTTTCAACAAGTCAAGCCAGTTGCGACATTAGATTTTGGTGAAATCGCTACCAATTGGAAGTTTCTTATGGAAAACTTTATTGAACCCTACCATGTTCAATTTGTGCATCGAACAACTACCAATCAACCCCTTGAAGATCATTACACTTTAATCGATGATGTATGTGTTGGAAGTGCAATTGATTTAGATGATAGTGATAAAGTTAAAGGGAGTCTTTCAGTAAGCTCAAGATACCTTACGCTATTTCCTAACTTTATTATTGGTCGATATTCACCCGATCAAATTGGAGTTTATTTAAATGTTCCAGTTGATCCGGGGCATACCCAACAAAAAAGAGTTATTTATACTACTGAAGGTCAAACTTTAACAAAGGAAGAGGTTGATGCAATGAAAAAACTATGGTGGGATGTGCATAAGGAGGACCATGCAATCTGTGAAAGAATGCAGCTTGGAAGATTATCTCCAGCTGCAAATGAAGGCGGAATGTTGTCTCCTCATTGGGAAGATAGCGTTCATGCTTTCCAGGTGATGATATTAAATGCTACTAAGCATCAAGTAAAAAAATAATTAATAAAGGAGGAAATTATGTCTAATACTAACTATAGATTAGCCCATACGATGATGAGGGTGCTCGATCTAGAAAAATCAATTCATTTCTATTGTGATATTTTAGGAATGCAAGTTTTAAGGAGAACTGACTATCCAGGAGGAAGATTTACTAATGCATTTGTAGGATATGGCCCTGAAATAGAATTTCCTGCCTTAGAGTTGACTCATAACTGGGATCAAGAAGTTCATTACGATAAAGGAAATGGGTGGGGACATATTTGTATTGAAACTCCTGATGTTTATAAGGCTGTTGAAGATCTTGAGCAAAGTGGTGCCAAAATCATCAGTCCAGCCAAACCAATGAATGCAGGAACGCGTATTCTTGCGTTCATTGAAGATCCAGATGGATATGTAGTAGAACTTAACGAGAAACTTAACTTAACTTAATAAGGATAATAATGAAAGATAAACAACCAAAACTATTTAAATTCGGTGACATAGAGCATCGTTTGCATACTTTAGAGCCAGGGAAAAGTTATATTAAGCCTTTCGTAACAAGTGCAGTAAGTGATACTATGTGTGGTGGTCTAAACTTTTTAAACCAAGTCTCAGTTCCTTGGGAATTAACTTGTGATGAAATTATTTATTGCATGGAAGGTACCTTCAGGTTGACCTGTGATGGTGAAGCATACATATGTAATCCTGGTGACGTTCTATATATCCCAAAAGATAACTTAATTGCTTATGAATGTGATGAGAAGTGTGTAATTTTCTATGCAGCTTATCCGCATGACTGGAAACAGCAAGCAGGAATTACTTTTGTTCCTGGTATTGATCCAGAAGACATGCCACAAAACTAAAATTTATATATATGAGTAATTCAAGCAGTCGTATAGTTCATTTGAATCAATTAAATGAGTCAAATGATATGGATCATAGCCCCAGAGTTCCAACAAGAGATACGTTGAAGGATAAATTAAATCAACAAATCATTGATATGCTCGAAAGTGATGGTCGTTTGCCTTTTAAGGAAATTGCAAAGGCTCTTGATATATCAGAAGGAACGGTTAGAAATAGAGTTAATAGGATGAAGGATGCTGGCGTTCTTCAAATTAAAGCTTTAGTTGACCGTTCTGCTATTAATTATGCCACTGATTCAATGTTGGGAATTAAAGTGGCGCCTACTTCTAGTCCAAGTGAGGTTGCTAAGCGTCTCCAAGACTGTAGTGAGATTGTTTTTATTATTTGGGTTACAGGTCGTTATGATTTATTAGTAGAAATAGCTTCCGAAGGTGATGAAACATTAAGTAGGTTTTTAGAAAAACATTGTTTTAATAACGATGATATAAAAGACATTGAAGTAATGAAAGGACTTGCAACTTATAAGAATCAGTTCTTATTAAAGTCTCATGAAAAACTTTAAAAGTGAAATGAATAAATTTAAGGAGAAAAATTATGAGTAAGATTTACCATACGAATATGGCAGATGCATTGCCATCAAAGAAGCGAGTTGCAGAAGAAAAAGCAAGACTTGAAAAAGCCGGTGTTAAGTATATTCTATCATGTTGGATTGATATGCTTGGTCTTCCAAAAACTAAGCCAATTCCAATGAAAGAATTTGAAGCATTATGTGCGGGAAAAGGCCCACAATTTGCTGTTCATTCGGTTTCTTTTGTACCTGAATTAGGTCCAAATGATTCTGATCAAATTCCTGTTCCTGACCTTGATAGTTTAGTAATCTGTCCTTGGGATAGGACTTGTGTATGGGTTTTTTCAGATTTATGGTGGGAGGGTAAGCCTTATAATTTATGCCCTCGTCAAACTCTTAAAAGAGCAGTTCAAAATGCTGATGATGCTGGATATAAAGCTTTTTGTGGAATTGAGCCTGAATTTATTGCGATGCGTTACGAAGATGGAAAGCCTGTTAAGGCATTTGATGATGATCCATTGCCAGGTGAGGGCTTACGCCCTAGAAGACAGGCTTTTGGATATGATGTTGAATATTCAATTGACTCAATGGAATTCCTTAAAGAATTGATTGATACAGTTAATGAATTAGGCTGGGATATGAAGGATGTAGTCTGTGAAGGAGCTTATTCACAGTTCGAACTTGACTTCACCTATACAGACATTCTGCAGATGGCTGATCGATTAGTTTTCTTAAGAGTGCTTCTTAAAGAGGTTGCTAAAAAGTATGGGATGTTTATTACCTTTATGCCAAAGCCAACGATTGGTGATTGGAGGTCTGGAGCGCATATTAATTTTAGTATGACAAGTAATTCAGATAACAAAAATGTTTTTGAAGGTAAGGACGGTAAATTCTCTGATACAGCTTATCATGTAGTTGGTGGATTATTAAAGCATGCAACAGAAATTACCGCAATAGCCTGTTCAACTGTTAACTCATATAATGGTTTGGTGCCAATAGTTGGAGGATTTGAAGGTGGAGTTTATACATGGGCGCCTACAACAATGGCCTATGGTGATAATAATCGATCTTGTATGATTCGACTACCTCAAAACCGTTTTTGTATTGAGAATCGTGCAGCTGATATGTGCATGAATCCATATTTATCACTTGCTCTTACAACTGCTGCAGCTTTGGATGGGATTAAAAATAAGATTGATCCAGGAGATCCTTTAAATATAAACTTGTACACATTAAGTCCTGAAGAAATGCAGGAGGCGAATATTAAATCATTACCTCGTAATCTTTTAGAGGCAATTGAGGCCATAAATGAGGATGATTTTGCTAGAGAGGTTTTGGGTGACTCAATGCTTCTTCAATTTTTCTCTTACAAGAAAGATGAGTGGGATCGTTATCATCAAGCTGTAACAGACTGGGAAGTGCAGGAGTTTTTAAGGCTCTACTAAGTCAGTTTTTTTATCAAAAAAATAATAGATAAAAACGTTAATCGTTTTTTTTCATTTAAACTATCGTCTTTGAGTTTATTCAATCTATAAGCTCAAAGATGATGATATATTTTTGGAGTTTTTATGTGTGGAATTGTTGGACTTTTTATTAAAAATCCTGCTCTTGAGTCTGAATTAGGTTCATTAGTAGCTCCCATGCTCAGTGAGATGACTGAAAGAGGACCAGATAGCGCAGGGATAGCGGTTTACCGCAACCCTCAAAAGGATGGTTGTAAGATTACTATTCTTACTCAACAGCAAGATTTTGATTGGGGTGTTTTAGAGGATGCAATTAAAAGTAAGTTTGCTTTAAAAAATATCTCTATAACCCGTAATCATGCAGTTTTAAGTCTAGACTCTGAAATCGATGAGGTTCAGGATTGGATTAATGAGAATTGGAGTGACCTTAGTATTACTAGTGCAGGGACAAATATTGAGATTTTTAAAGGCAAAGGTAATCCTGCAGAATTCATTGATCAATTTGATATTAAAAGTATGAGTGGTACGCATGCTCTGGGCCATACACGAATGGCAACAGAAAGTGCAATAACAACAGAGCATTCACATCCCTTTTCTACGGGGCAAGATTTGTGCCTTGTGCATAATGGCTCATTATCTAACCATAATAGGTTAAGAGAAACTTTAAGCAGAAATGGTGTTCAATTTAAGACCGATAATGATAGCGAGGTTGCTGCTGGATACTTGAGTTGGCGTCTTAGTGAAGGCGATGATTTGGACCAAGCTTTGAATCACGCAATTGAAGATTTAGACGGATTCTATACTTTTGCAATTGGAACTAGAGATGGTTTTGCTGTAATGCGAGACCCCATTGGCTGTAAGCCAGCAATAATGGCTGAAACTGATGATTGGGCTGCAATGTCTTCTGAATATCGTGCTATTGCAACATTGCCAGGTGCTGAAAATGCTCGTATTTGGGAGCCAGAACCAACGCAGATTTATAGCTGGAAAAGGAGTCCAGCATGACAGAAATTAATTTAGATAAAAGCAGCGTCAGAGAGCTTAATGAAAAATTACAAGGGGGTTCTGCAGGAGATACATTTACCATAAATAATACTGTCGGAAAACATGCTCTTTCTGTTGGGTTAAAGTCTAAGGTCAATGTTGAGATTAATGGCCATGTTGGTTATTATTGTGCGGGTATGAATCAACAAGCTAATATAGTAATTAATGGAAACGCTGGACCAGGATTAGCTGAGAATATGATGTCTGGTGAGGTTCGTGTAACTGGAAATGCTTCTCAATATGCTGCTGCTACTGCTCATGGTGGACTATTAGTTATAGAGGGTGATTCAAGTTCAAGATGTGGGATTTCAATGAAAGGTGTAAATATTGTTGTTGGCGGCAATATTGGACATATGAGTGCATTTATGGCCCAATCTGGATCTTTAGTAGTTTGTGGTGATGCTGGAGATGCATTAGGAGATTCTATTTATGAGGCAAAAATTTATGTGAGAGGAAAGGTTAAGAGCCTTGGAACAGATTGTGTTGAAAAAGAAATGCGAGATGAGCATAAAAAAGAATTAGAAGAATTATTAAGCCAATCAAAAATGAGTTTTAATGTTGAAGATTTTCGACGTTATGGTTCTGCACGAAAATTATATAATTTTGACATTGATCAAGTTGATGAATACTAAGGAGAATAGATTATGAGTAAAGATAATCCAACATTAATAGAATCTTCCACTTTCCCAAGACATGTTATTGCTGAAATTCAGCGAGCTGCTAAAACAGGTATTTATGATATTCGGGGTTTTGGCGCTAAAAGAGATATTCCTACATTTGATGACCTGGTTTTTCTTGGGGCTTCAACTTCGCGTTATCCTTTAGAGGGTTATAGAGAAAAATGCACAACTGAAGTAGTTTTAGGAAATCGTTTTGCAAAAAATCCTATTCATTTGAAAACACCGATTACAATTGCTGGTATGAGTTTTGGCTCCCTTTCAGCGCAAGCTAAAGAGTCTTTAGGAAGAGGGGCAACTTTAGCAGGTACATCGACAACTACTGGTGATGGAGGGATGACCCAAGAGGAAAGAGGTCATTCTAAAACTTTAGTTTATCAATACTTACCATCAAGATATGGAATGAATCCAGATGACTTACGCAAGGCGGATGCGATTGAAATTGTCCTTGGTCAGGGCGCAAAGCCTGGTGGTGGTGGTATGCTTTTAGGACAAAAAATTTCCCCGCGAGTTGCTCAAATGCGAAATCTTCCAGAAGGCATCGATCAAAGATCTGCTTGTCGTCACCCAGACTGGACTGGCCCTGATGATCTTGAAATAAAAATTCAGGAATTACGTGAAATAACAAACTGGGAAAAGCCAATTTATGTCAAGGTCGGTGCCACTCGTGTTTTTTACGATGTTACTCTAGCTGTGAAGGCGGGCGCTGACGTTGTTGTTGTTGATGGGATGCAAGGTGGAACTGCAGCAACGCAAGATGTTTTTATTGAACACGTAGGTATACCAACACTTCCTGCAGTTAGAATGGCTGTTGAAGCACTTCAAGAGATGGATATGCATCGAAAGGTACAATTAATTGTTTCAGGTGGAATTCGAAGTGGCGCCGATGTTGCTAAAGCTTTAGCATTAGGAGCCGATGTTGTCTCGATTGGAACAGCTGCATTGATTGCCTTGGGTGATCAGAGCCCTGAATTTGATGATGAATATAAGGCAATAGGATCAGCAGCAGGTTTTTGGGATGACTACCAAGCAGGAAATGATCCAGCTGGAATTACGACTCAAGATCCAGAGCTTGCAAAGAGATTGGACCCAATTTTAGGGGGTCGTCGACTAGCAAATTATATAAATGTCCTTACTCTTGAGTTGCAAACATTGGCCCGTGCTTGTGGAAAGAGCCATGTGCATAATCTAGAGCCTGAGGATATGGTAGCATTAACGATGGAAGCTGCTGCGATGGCGGGGGTACCTTTAGCTGGAACTGATTGGATTCCTGGTAAGGGTGGAATATAATTAATATAAATAATAACGAATAAATAGGAGAAATTATGGCTATTAAACTTAGTAAAGTTGCTGCAGAAAGAGGTATTGAATACTTTCTAATTAGCTTTATCGATCTTTTTGGAAGTCTGCGTTCAAAGCTTGTTCCTGCAAGAGCTATAGATGATATGCAAAAAGATGGTGCTGGCTTTGCTGGCTTTGCTGCTTGGCTAGATATGACTCCTGCGCATCCTGATATGTTCGCTATTCCAGATCCTGATAGCCTAATTCAATTACCGTGGAACAAGGAAGTGGCTTGGCTGGCATCAGATTTATGGATGGATGGAAAGCCTGTTGAGGCTTCACCGCGAGTTGCACTAAAACGTCAACTGGCTGAAGCTGAGAAGTTAGGGTTTCGAATGAAAACTGGTGTTGAGTGCGAATACCATCTTATTAACGATGATGGCTCTGATATAGCTGATGAAAAAGATCAGCAAAGCAAGCCTTGTTATGATCAACAAGCTTTGATGCGTCAATACCCAGTCATTAAGCAGATATGTGATAGTATGATAGAGCTTGGTTGGGGCCCTTATCAAAATGATCATGAAGATGCTAATGGTCAATTTGAAATGAACTGGGATTATGATGATGCTCTAAAAACTGCTGATCGCCAAGTATTTTTTAAATTTATGGTTAAGTCCATTGCTGAACTCCATGGAATGCGAGCAACATTTATGCCAAAACCATTTACCCATTTAACTGGGAATGGCTGCCACTCTCATCTATCAATATGGAATCTTGATGGCTCTAAAAATTTATTTAATGGTAAAGATGATAAACGTGGTTTAGGTTTATCCCCTCTTGCCTATCAATTTTTAGGTGGAATTATGCATAGTGCTGATCGATTAACTGCAATTTTTAATCCTACAGTAAATAGTTATAAGCGAATCAATGCGCCAAGAACACTCTCTGGTGCTACTTGGTCTCCTAGCTCTATCACTTATGGAGGAAATAATCGAACTCATATGATTAGAGTTCCAGATTCTGGTCGTTTTGAGTTACGCTTAATGGATGGTGCAGCAAACGCTTATCTGATGCAAGCTGCAATTCTTGCCTGTGGACTTGATGGCATTGCTGCTAATCGTGATCCAGGAGATCCACTGGATATAAATATGTATGAGCTTGGTAAAGATATTGAGGGCTATAAGCAACTTCCTCGAAATCTCCTTGATGCTCTTAGATTATTAGAAGGCAGTGACGTTTTACGAGAGAGGCTTGGCGATAATATAATTGATGCATATATAAAATTAAAACAAAGCCAATGGAATGATTTCTCTTCTCATTTAAGTCAGTGGGAGCGAGATAATACTTTGGATTGTTAGCTCTATTAAATATTTATTACAAAATAAGATGCTCTAATGGATTATGATAAGTTTGAATTAGGAGATGTTTCTCTCTTGTCAGGAGAAGTACTAAATTCAGCTTTCTTAATTTATAAAACATACGGTAAGCTTAATAGCAGTAAAGATAATGTAGTAGTCTTACCTACTTTTTATACTGGATCTCATCAGCGAAATGAGGGTTTTTTTGGAAGAGGAAGAGCTATAGATCCAGACAAACATTTTATTATTTCTATCAACATATTTGGTAATGGACTTTCTTCTTCACCAAGTAACTCTCGAGCTCCTCAGGACGGCCCAAGATTCCCTCATATCTCTCTTTGGGATAACATTGCTTGCCAGTATAGGCTTTTGACTGAGCAACTTGGTGTTGAAAAAATTGCGCTCGTTACAGGTTGGTCGATGGCTGGGTGCCAGGCATACCAATGGGCTGCTCAGTACCCTAATTTTGTTAATGCAATCTTACCATTCTGTGCATCAGCTAAAACTTCACCACATAATTTTGTATTCCTCGAAGGAGTAAGATCTGCACTTTGTGCTGATCAGAGTTGGAATCAAGGTGATTACATATCTCCACCAACTCGGGGTCTAAAGGCATTTGCAAGAGTCTATGCTGGATGGGCATTCTCCCAGACCTTTTATCGTGAATCGTTATTTAAAGAAATTGGCTATCAAACTTTAGAAGATTTATTAGTAGATTGGGAAAATGATCATGTTGAGAATTGGGATGCTAATAATCTTCTTTGTAAACTGGCAACTTGGCAGACTAGTGATATAAGTATAGGGCCATTATACAATGGAGATATTGGGATGGCATTACAGGGTATTAAAGCTAAAACTATTTTAATGCCATGTACTCATGACCTTTACTTTCCTCCAGAGGATAATGCCATTGAAGCTAAATCTATATCAAATGCTGATTTTAGGCCTTTCAACTCACCATGGGGCCATTGTGCTGCTAATCCGGGTAATGATCCTGAATTTACTGCTGCACTTGAGCAGAGTATTAATGAACTCCTTGAGAGCTAGGAAAACACATGACTATTACTTGGCAGGATTTTGAAAAAGTAGACATAAGAATTGGAACAATAGTTAAGGCTGAAATTTTTCCAGAGGCCAGAAAGCCTGCATTCATATTACATGTTGATTTTGGGTCAGAGTTTGGTATAAAAAAATCGAGCTCTCAAATTACAGATCTTTATTCGATAGAGCAGTTAAATCAAAAACAAGTGATGGCGGTTATAAATTTTGAGCCAAAACAGGTTGGACCAATTATGAGTGAATGCTTAGTTTTGGGATTTTATCGAAAAGATAATTCAGTGGTTTTAGCTATTAATGATTTACCTATTAAAAATGGTTCACGTCTTTTATAATTTTCTAAACTAGACTAAGTAAGTAAAAATGATAATCTGCGCCGGCGAATCTTTAATCGATATGGTCTCTTTTGTCGGGGAGGCTGAATACACACCTCATGTTGGTGGAAGTAACTTCAATTCAGCAATCGCACTTGGTAGATTAGGCGCTAAAAGCTATTATTTTGGTGCCATATCTAATGATAGTTATGGAGAGCTAATTGAGAATTCTCTAAGACATTCAAAGGTTAAAGAAGACTTTATTATTGAAACTAACCGTCCAACAACTCTAGCTTATGCTGATGTAGTTAATGGCATTGCGGAATACACTTTTGTTGATGAACATTCGGCAGGCAGAATGCTTGATCAAACTAGTCTCGAACCTTTTGTAAATAAAATAAAGGAGGCAAAGGCATTATTGGTTGGAGGAATTAGTCTTCAGGCAGAGCCTTGTGGGTCGAGCTGGCAGTGGCTTATAGAGCAAGTTGCTGGTAACTTACCAATTTATTTTGATGCTAATATCCGACCTGATTTTATTGAAAATAAGAAAAACTATTTTGACCGCTTTGTTGAGCTAACCTTTAAAGTTGATATTATTAAAATATCAGATGAAGACTATCGCTATCTTTATGGAGCACAGGATTTTAATGAGGTTAGTAAAGATTGGCTTCATAATGGCGTTAAGCTCGTCATATTAACCTTAGGTGCTGAGGGTTCAAAAGTAATTTATGATAATGGCAAAGATGTATTTGTTAAGAGTCAAAAAGTTGACGTGGTTGATACTATTGCAGCGGGTGATAGTTTTAATGGAGGTTTTTTACTTCACCTTGATGAACAAGGCTTATTAGATAGAGAAAGTTTAAATAGTATCAACAATACTCAGCTTGAAAGCACACTTTCTTTTGCCAATAAAGTAGCAAGTATTACCGTAACAAAAAAAGGTGCAAATCCTCCTTGGCTGAGTGAAATTAATAAATAATCAAAAAGTTTAATGTTGTTCTTTACGTAATTAATAATCACAACATTTATATAGTTATATAAAGGCTAATTTAGTAAGTAAAATTGCCATTACTTTTTTAAACTCTAACGTACTTATTTAATGGATTCAATAATTTCAATAAAAGATTTATGTAAAGTCTATGGCTCTGGTCTTGATGCACTTAAGAATATTAATCTTGAGGTCAAAAAAGGCGAAATATTAGCTCTCTTAGGTCCTAATGGTGCTGGTAAAACGACTCTAATTTCAACTATCTGTGGCATCATTTCACCTAGTTCAGGTTCAGTAACAGTTGATGGTTTTGATATTATTAGTGACTTTAGAAAAACTCGCGCAATGATTGGTTTAGTTCCTCAAGAGCTGACTCTTGGATCCTTTGACACTGTCTGGGGTACTGTAAGATTTAGTAGAGGTTTATTTGGTTCAAAGAAGGATGATGTATATCTTGAGCAGCTTCTTAAAGACCTATCTCTTTTTGACAAAAAAAATTCTGAAATTAGAATGCTCTCTGGAGGAATGAAAAGACGCGTTTTAATTGCTAAGGCACTATCGCACAATCCTAAAGTATTGTTTCTTGATGAGCCCACTGCTGGTGTTGATGTAGAACTCAGAAAAGATATGTGGAAAATTGTTCATAAGCTTAGTGAAAATGGAGTAACAGTCATTCTCACAACACACTATATTGAAGAGGCAGAAGAAATTGCCGACAGAGTAGGGGTAATTAATAATGGTGAGTTATTATTAGTTGAATCAAAAGATCATCTAATGGAAACTCTTGGAAAAAAAGAATTCATCATTGATTTAAAAGAGGTAGTAAAGAAAATACCATCCTCATTAGATAAACATAGTATTACTTTATCAGAAGACGGTATGCAAATTTCCTACACACATATTATTAAAGAAGATGAGACTGAGATTTCAGATGTTCTAAATGATATAACTAATTCAGGCTTGCCTATAAGAGACCTAAAGATAGTCCAAAGTACTCTAGAGGATATTTTTGTAGATTTAGTAAAGGAAAAATCATGAACTTCACTGCTATAAAGGTTATTTACTTTAACGAAATGATGCGTTTTTGGAAGACACTTTTTCAGAGTATTGCATCACCAGTTATCTCTACAGCATTATATTTTGTTGTCTTTGGATCTGCAATTGGCTCACGAATTGCAAATATTGATGGCGTATCTTATGGGTTATTTATTGTGCCAGGACTAACAATGCTTTCAGTTTTAACCCAGAGTATTTCTAATGCATCTTTTGGTATTTTCTTTCCAAAGTTTACAGGAACAATTTATGAGCTTTTGTCAGCACCAATTTCTTTTTATGAAACATTGATTGGTTATGTTGGAGCTGCTGCAACTAAATCATTAATTCTAGCAACTATTATTTTAGCAACTGCAAGCCTATTCGTTGAGTTGAATATCGCACATCCTTTTTGGATGATAGCATTTTTAGTTTTGACCTGTATTGCCTTTAGTTTGTTTGGATTTATTATTGGCCTTTGGGCTGATAATTTTGAGAAATTACAAATCATTCCAACCCTTATTATTACCCCACTAGTTTTTTTAGGAGGTAGCTTTTATTCAATATCTATGCTCCCACCTCTTTGGCAAAAAATTACCCTTTTCAATCCAGTACTTTATCTTGTTAGTGGATTTAGATGGAGTTTTTTTGAAGTTTCAGATGTAAGTGTTGGAACTAGTTTATTAATGATTCTGCTTTTCTTAAGCGCATGTATTGCTTTGATAGCTTGGATGTTTCAAACTGGTTATAAATTAAAGCAATAGCTTAATTATGGGAATACTATGGCTCAAATAACTGATCTATTTATTTACCCTGTCAAATCTCTCAAAGGTATTCAATTGACTCATGCTGAAACTTCTCAACGCGGCTTCAAGTATGATCGTGAATGGATGATAACAGACTGTGATTATAAGTTTATTACCCAGCGGGAAAAAGAGTTAATGGCAACAATTGAGGTAAGTATAAATACTGGTGAACTTATCCTTAAATCAAATAAAAGTGAATTTAAAGTCTCACTTACTTATGAAAAAAAATCTTTAGTAAGAGTCTCAGTTTGGGAAGATACTTGCGATGCAAATGATGAGGGCGATGCTATTTCATCTTGGCTGACTAATGAGTTAGGCAAATATAATGGGAAATCTTTGCGCCTCGTTAGATTTTCTAATCAAGGGCAACGAACAGTTCCTGAAGAATATCTAAATGGAATAGATGCTGAAAGTGCTTTTTCTGATCAGTTCCCCTATTTAATAACTACATGGGAATCGCTTACTAAATTAAATAATGGTCTAAAGGAGAAAGGTTCTCAAGAAGTTACAATGAACCGATTTAGGCCTAATATAGTTCTCAAAGGATTATCTGATATAGAGAAAAAAACGTCTTATGATTTAGTGTGTGAATCAAGTAATTATAAATTTGGATTAAGAAAGCCTTGTAAGCGTTGTAAAGTAACTACTATCAATCAGAATACTGGAAAAATTATTGATCCCAAAGAGCCATTATCAAGTCTTGTTAGTCTAGGATTTAGTGATGAACTTTATGGAGCATTTTTTGGCCAAAATGCAATTTTACTTTCCAATGAGGATTGTGTTTTAAAGATTGGTGACCAGATAAAAATCACATAGCTAATTTAAGAGGAATAAATAATATTCCTTTTTTAATTTTCTAATGATATAGCTCCAAAGTTCTTTTCAATTTTCCACGCATGACCGTAGATGACTTCATAAGTTGCAGGTAATTTACCATCCTCACGATAACTTTCATACATCTCAATCATTTTTTTAAATTTTGTTTTTCCAGTTAATGATTTTGATTGATTTTCAACATTCTGAGCACCAATAGCCTTTAAATCATGCATTAAATCTATGACTTTTTCATAAGTGAGTATGAGCTTTTCCATTTCCATGATTGGGCTTTGAAATCCAGACTGCAACATTTGATCACCAATATCATGCATATCAATGAACTCATTTACATGAGCTTCATTGTCAATAACTTTCCAACTTCGTTTTAATTCCTTAAGGGTATCAGGTCCAAAGGTAGTAAAAAGAAATAGACCTTCTGGTTTTAGAACTCTGTAGCATTCATCAAGAAGTGTTTTTACATCAGAACACCATTGCATCATTAGATTTGAGGCAATGCAGTCAATACTATTTGATGCAAATGGTAATTGATATGCATCAGCACAGACTTTATATTTTTCAGGATTTGTTAATAGTGATTTTTGAGCAAAATCGACACAAACTAAATTTGTATTAGGGAATATCTCAGATATTTTTTTACTCAGAAGGCCAGTTCCTGAGCCAAGGTCAATAACTATTTTTGGATCAATAGAAATGACATTCAATTTTTCAGAAAGTCTATTTGCAATCTCTTTTTGCAGAAATGCATGGTCATCATAATTAGCAGAAGCATTATTGAAATTTTTTCTTACTTTAGACATAAAGAAAGTTGACTTGAAGTTTTTTTCATCAAATTAAAATATTGATCTGGTCCTGGAGTAAATTCATTACCTAATATATCTATTTTAAATGACTTTAAGTTTAAACCTTCTGACAATACGCGTAGCTGTTTAGCTTTCACTTCTGTGTCATAAATTAAGCAAGAAATATTTAGATCTTTTATTTTTCTTTTAGCATCAATAGTTCTTTTTATACTGAGGCCTGCTCCATGAAAAGGAGTTATGATAACTGGCCTTTTAAGTTCTAGACTTTTCTCAAAATATTGAAGAGTATCAGAATATATTGCAAAAGGTGTTGATGAAAAAGGGGCTAATTGTTGTTTTATCTGCTGCTTTAATTCATTCAGCTCCAGATTTAGTTCCTTAAGATTTTCAGAATATGTATGTTTATTTTTTGGATCTAATTCAATAATAATATTACTAATGTATGTTGCAATTAATTGCATATTATTTACATCAAGCCAAAGATGAAAATCAAATTTACTACTACCTTCATTTTTGTTATATATTGCCTCACCACGTGAATTATGAATTATTAGCTGATCTAATTCACTAATTTTAAGATGAGAATCTTCATTAATATTTTTGAGTGCTTTTCTTAATCCTAATTCAAAATTTTCACTAATAACTATTAC
Source organism: Candidatus Thioglobus sp. NP1 (assembly GCF_003326015.1). NCBI lineage: Bacteria > Pseudomonadati > Pseudomonadota > Gammaproteobacteria > Pseudothioglobaceae (SeqCode) > Candidatus Thioglobus > Candidatus Thioglobus sp. NP1. The sequence goes on along the minus strand of NZ_CP023860.1, from coordinate 1,582,426 downwards.
AAGATCTGCATTTGAGATCATTTTGATTTGCGAGGGTTTAAGATGGAAAGTATGAGCTGAGCTATTTGAATCTAGAAGCAACTCAGGTTTAGTAACTCCATCCATAATTTTTGTGACAATACTATGAATTGGTTTAATACTAACTACAATACTAGGTGTTGATTGAGCAACAACATTTTTAGTCATTAAAAATAAAATAAAACATAACAGAAAATTATATTTCAAAATCTAGGTTACCTAAAAAAAACAATTGGAATTATACGCCAGCTGCTTAAATTATCATTAATTAGTTGTTGCAAATAATAATTACTCTGGTCGGAGCTGGATGTCCTTCTATTGTATAGGAGGAGTTATTTGGATCAAGAAAATCTTGTAATGAGGCTGCATCTTTACCAATCCAGGGTGTCCTTCTTTGCTCTTTTGGGGATGTCTTATTAATATCAATTACCTTAATATTTCGAAAGTTAGCATCAATCAACCAAGATTTAAGAGTTTCAATACTTGGAAGGCAGTGAACATTTCTCATTCTTGCATATCGATCATTTGGTATTAGGGAGTAGCCTTTTTCACCATCTACTACGAGAGTTTCTAGAATAAGATCAGCACCTGGAGCCATCATAGCTTTTAAATTATTTAAATGATTCATATGATCTCTCTGATGATATAGAACACCCATTGAAAAAACACTATCAAATATTGGCTTTTTAGGCATATCTTCAAGCCTTATTGGCAGAATCATAGCCTCTAAAGGAGAATCTATTAATGACTTTATAGCTTGAAATTGGTAATTAAATAATAAAAAAGGATCAATTCCAAGTGCTTTTTGAGCTCCTTCCATTGCCATCCTAAGAGTAAAGTATCCATTACCAGAGCCTACATCTAAAACATTTTTATTTACTAAGGGCTTAATATTTTCACTTATACGTCGCCATTTTAAATCTCCCTGCCATTCACTTTCAAGCTTAAAATCATTAAACATGAATGGACCTTTCCTCCATGGTAGAAGTTTTTCTAATGCAATTAATAGTTCAGCACTATTTACGTCATTGCATTTAATTTGAATATATGGACTATTGAGGACTACTTCTCCTTTAGAAAAAGTATTGATAGTTTCAATCGCTTCATCCCATTTTGGTACATTACCATTTTTAACTTTAAAAGCTTTAACACTAGCTTTCATGCAATCATTAGAGATTACTTCAAGATTAGAATTATAAAAAAAAGGCTTAAATTTATCAAAAAATAATTTCATTAATTATGTAAATTTAAAAAATATATCTAGTATAAAATAAAAGAGACATATATATATTTATATATATAACTAACAAATCTTTGGAGATTAACGTGATAAACAATTTAATTAAATTTTTAATAGTTTTTGTAATGGCATTTAATGTTTTTGCTGGAGGGGATGATCGTGATGAAGCATATTATGAAAATCTTGATCAAGAGCTTGCAGCTTTCGAAGCAAAACTTCTTGCCGATCAAGCTTCAGATGAACTTATGGCAGAAATTGAGAGAGAGACAGCTCTTGCTGCTTTTCAACAAAAATTAGAAGATGAGAGAGCTGATGCTGCTGCTTCAACTGCTGTATATCAATCTAAGGTGGCACGTGATGCTGAAATTGCAGCTCGTATGGCACAACTTGAAACAGAAAAAGAAATTGCAGCTTTTGAAGCAAAACTTCTTGCTGATGAGGCTTCTGCTGAAATGATGGCTGAAATTGAAAGAGAAATGGCCCTTGCTGCTTTCCAACAAAAACTAGCTGATGAAAAAGCTGCCGCTGCCGCTGCAACTGCTGCTTATAGAGACTCACTTATTGAGGCAGAACTTGCTGCTTTTGAGGCTCAACTTGAAGCTGAGTTAGCTGCCCAACAAATGATGGCTGAAATTGAAAGAGAAATGGCACTTGCTGCTTTCCAACAGAAATTAGAAGATGAGAGAGCTGCTGCTGCTGCTGCAACTGCTGCTTATAGAGCTTCACTTGAGGATGAAGTTATTGGAGAGGTTGTAGTCGAAGATGAGGTAATTGAGGTTACTGAAGCGGCACATGAAGCATGTAAGTATGCTTTAGGCCTATCTGATGCAAATACTGCTCTTTTCGAATCAGCATTGGCTGATGGAACTTTATTTAATAAAGGCCCTCAGAGTTCTAATGGAACTGAATTTGGAGCTTCACGCTGGGATGCATATGCCAACTGTGTAAGTAATTATGTAAATCCTTTTTAATATTTATGCTTGATAATAACTTGTAAATCATAATTATGAATTTACTATAAAAACCCAGAGCTTGCTCTGGGTTTTTTATTTATAATAAATTTATGAAAAATAATTTTATAATTGGCTTAAATCCTGCACTATTAATTTGTTTAATTTCAATAAATGTTTTTGCAGAAGATAATTTAGATGAGTCGCTATTGCAAGAGAATCTAGAGATTGTTATTAATGAAGAATATAAACCATGTTCAGATCAATCTGAGTCAAATTCCTTAGAAAATAATTCACCTACATCAGCTATGATTTTGACTGGTAATGCTATATTTATCAAAGGTGATGTAGTAATTAGTTCAAGAAATGCCAGAGCAATTACTTCCTCTTTTGATAAAGATTCAAATAAACTAATATATTATCAAAATGCTACAACTGGTTTTAAATCATTTTTAATTGATGATAAGATTTCTGGAAAAAATGGAGGAATATCCTCTATCAAAGAGTTTGTGTATGATCTTATAGTTCCTTGTTCAGAATCTATTGTCTCAATAGAAGATAATCCTGAGCAGATGATCTTTATCTTTGCTGATTCTGATGCTGCAAATAAAGCCAGAATAGCTGCCCAACAAATGATGGCTGAAATTGAAAGAGAAATAGCCCTTGCTGCTTTCCAACAGAAGCTTGAAGATGAAAGAGCTGCTGCTGCAGCATCAACTGCTGTTTACCAATCTAAGTTAGCGCGTGAAGCTGAAATGGCTGCTCGTATGGCCGAACTTATGGTCGAAAAAGAAATTGCAGCTTTCGAAGCAAAACTTCTTGCCGATCAAGCTTCAGATGAACTTATGGCAGAAATTGAGAGAGAGACAGCTCTTGCTGCTTTTCAACAAAAATTAGAAGATGAGAGAGCTGATGCTGCTGCTTCAACTGCTGTATATCAATCTAAGGTGGCACGTGATGCTGAAATTGCAGCTCGTATGGCACAACTTGAAACAGAAAAAGAAATTGCAGCTTTTGAAGCAAAACTTCTTGCTGATGAGGCTTCTGCTGAAATGATGGCTGAAATTGAAAGAGAAATGGCCCTTGCTGCTTTCCAACAAAAACTAGCTGATGAAAAAGCTGCCGCTGCCGCTGCAACTGCTGCTTATAGAGACTCACTTATTGAGGCAGAACTTGCTGCTTTTGAGGCTCAACTTGAAGCTGAGTTAGCTGCCCAACAAATGATGGCTGAAATTGAAAGAGAAATGGCACTTGCTGCTTTCCAACAGAAATTAGAAGATGAGAGAGCTGCTGCTGCTGCTGCAACTGCTGCTTATAGAGCTAAGCTAATATATGATCAAAGGGTTTCGAAAATCCTTGATGATCTTCTTCTTAAGTTAGACGAATATAAACTTTCAAGTGAATTTCAACCAACTATAGCTGTTGAACTTATAAAAGAAGCATCTTCAAAACTTCTAGATGAAGAGTTTGTAGGGGCAATTTCAGGAGAAATTGTAACTGTTGCTATTCATGACTTCTGTAAAGCAAACTTAGGCTTATCTGAAAAAAATATTGAGCTTTTCAAAAAAGCACTTACCGGAGGCTATTTATATAATGTAGGACCTGAAGTAACTAATGGGACTGAATTCAGCGCAAATAGGTGGCAAGAATATATAGATTGTGTAGGCTCTAAGAGGTAATTAGATTTCTAGAAGTGAATTTTCTTTATCGTTTAGAGATTTATCAATTAAGTCGATATGTTGATCAGTAATTTTTTGCATATCTTCTTCTGCTCGGTGAGATTCGTCCTCTGATATTTCCTTCTCTTTTAGTAACTCTCTAAAGTCTGAGATTGCATCTCTACGGATATTTCTAATTGCAATCTTTGAATTTTCAGCTTCATCTTTAACTACTCGCGCTAATTCTTTACGTCTTTCTTCAGTTAAAGGAGGAAGTGGAATACGGATAATTTGTCCCATTGTGGTTGGATTCAATCCTAAATCAGAAGTTAAAATTGCTTTTTCAATAGGCCCAACCATGTCTTTTTCCCATGGAGCTACTTTGAGAGTCCTTGAATCTTCAGCATTTATATTTGAAACTTGAGAGAGGGGAACTTGAGCACCATAATACTCAACACTAATTTGTTCAAGTAAGGATGGATGGGCTCTCCCAGCACGAATCTTACTAAAATTTCCCTCAAGTGATTGAATGGACTTAGTCATTCGGCTCTTTGCATCTTCAATAATTTCTTTAACCATTTTTAATCTCCTTTTTCACTTACTATGGTTCCAATTGAATGACCATTTAATATATTAGCCAAAGTATAGTTATCTTCAAACATGCTAAAAACACAAATTTTTATATTATTTTCTTTACATAAAGCAAAGGCTGAAGTATCCATGATTTTTAAATTCTTTTTAATTGCAGTATCAAAACTGAGTGAGTCAAATTTAATAGCACTTGAATCAAGCTCTGGATCACTTGAATAAATGCCATCCACTTTAGTTGCTTTAAATACTATATCTGCACCAATTTCTATAGCCCTAAGGGCTGCTGCAGTATCAGTTGTGAAGCAAGGACTTCCTGTACCAGCAGAAAAGATAACTATCTTTCCTTCAGAAAGAGCCTTATCAGCTTTTTTATAATCAAAAGAATCACAAACGCCACCACCAATTGAAAAACCTGACATTACTATGGAAGGGATTTTATGACTATCGAATGCATCTGATATTGCAAGAGCATTCATTACAGTAGCAAGCATTCCTATGTGATCACCAGTTATCTTATTCATGCCAGAACTAGTAAGATTGGCGCCCCGATAAATGTTTCCTCCACCAATAACAATTGCTATTTCGACTCCAAGTTCTGAAGCTGATTGAACAACGTTAACAACTTTTTTAAGCATCTCTGAATCAATATTTTTAGAGTCACTTGCAAGTGCTTCTCCACTGAGTTTTAATAATATTCTTTGGTAAGAGGCCATTAGCTTAGAATTCAATACAAAATTGTGATTTTACACAAGGCATGAGTATAATAAACCCTTTGTCTGTCATAAAATTACAGGGTTTATGGATTTAATAAGTATACGTGGCGCTAGAGTCCATAATTTAAAGAATATTGATGTCAACCTTCCAAGAAACAAACTTGTTGTAATTACTGGGCTTTCTGGCTCCGGTAAATCATCACTAGCTTTTGATACTATCTATGCTGAAGGCCAACGTAGATATGTTGAGTCATTATCAGCATATGCTAGGCAATTTTTATCATTAATGGAAAAGCCAGATGTTGATCATATTGAAGGTCTTTCTCCGGCCATATCAATCGAGCAAAAAGCTACTTCTCATAATCCACGCTCAACTGTTGGAACAATAACTGAAATTTACGATTATTTAAGATTACTTTTTGCACGCGTAGGGATACCTAAATGTCCAGAACATGGAACTGACCTCCAATCTCAAACTATTTCTCAAATGGTTGATGATATTCTAAAACTTCCAGAAGATGAAAAAATTATGATTCTTGCTCCAATTGTAAAGAATCGAAAAGGAAGTCATCAAAAGTTATTACAGGAGCTTGCAAATGAGGGCTTTCTTAGAGCTAGGATTGATGGAGATATAATATATCTTGAAGAACTTTCTGAGCTTGATGGAAATAAAAATCATACTATTGAAATAGTTATTGACAGGCTTAAAGTTCGTCAAGATATTGCCTCAAGATTATCAGAGTCTCTTGAAACTTCTCTAAATATGAGTTCTGGAATAGCAGTAGTTTGTCCAATGGAAACTGACGCTGGCTTTAAAGAATTAACATTCTCTGCTAAGTTTTCTTGTGTGCATTGTGGCTATTCCTTAAATGAGTTAGAACCTCGGTTATTTTCTTTTAATAATCCAGCTGGAGCTTGTGAGACATGTGATGGTCTTGGTGTTAAAGATGTTTTTGATGAAAATAGAGTTGTTGCAAATCCAGAATTAAGTTTAGAAGATGGTGCTGTTTATGGGTGGAGTAAAAATAATGCTTACTTTTATCAAATGCTAAATTTGGTTGGTAATTTCTATAATTTTAGTATTTCTGTTCCATTTAATGAATTAAAAGATGAGCATAAAAAAATAGTTCTTTATGGAAGTGGAAGTCAGGTGATTGATTTTTCCAAAATCAAGGGAAGAAGAGGATGGACAAGTAAGAAAAAACCTTTTGAAGGAATTATCCCTAGAATGATGCGCCGTTATGAAGAAAGTGAAATTCGTTCAGTCAGGGAAGATTTATCAAGATATGTATTAAGTAAGCCTTGCGCATCATGTAATGGCGATAGATTAAATCAATCTGCAAGGAATGTCTTTATAGATAGTAAGAATATTTCAGATTTAACAAAGCTAACGATTGATCAGGTATTTGATTTTTTTAATTCTCTTGAGCTAAAAGGTCAGCGAGGTGAAATTGCAAGTAAGATCTTAAATGAAATTTCACAAAGATTAAATTTTTTAATAAATGTTGGTTTAGATTATCTTAATTTAGAAAGGAAGGCTAATTCACTTTCTGGAGGAGAAGCTCAGCGTATTAGGTTGGCATCACAAATTGGTGCAGGATTAATAGGAGTTTTGTATGTATTGGATGAGCCATCAATTGGCCTGCATCAAAGAGACAATCAAAAATTATTAGATACACTAATTTATTTGAGAGATCTTGGGAATACTGTAATTGTGGTAGAGCATGATGAAGAGGCAATTAGGCAGGCTGACTATGTTATTGATATTGGACCAGGCGCCGGAATTCATGGTGGAGAAATTGTTGCAATGGGACCACCTATAGACGTAATTAACAATGCAAAATCCCTTACTGGGGATTATTTAAGTGGCCGACAAGAGATTTCCACTCCAAAAGAAAGAAAAAAAGCATCTGGTTGGTTGACTATTTCAGGCGCTAGTGGCAATAATTTAAAGAATGTTGATCTATCAATTCCTGTTGGAGTCCTAACTTGTATTACAGGAGTTTCAGGCTCTGGTAAATCTACACTTATAAATAATACTTTGTATGAATTAGCTGCACAAACTCTAAATAATGCCCAAACTGACATAGCACCCTTTAAAGAAGTAAAGGGAATGGATCTATTTGATAAAGTAGTGAATATTAATCAAAGTCCAATAGGTCGAACTCCTAGATCTAATCCTGCAACTTATACTGGAGTCTTTACTTTGATTAGAGATTTATTTGCCCTTACCTTAGAGTCTCGTTCCCGTGGTTATAAATCTGGTCGTTTTAGTTTTAATGTTAGAGGTGGTCGTTGTGAGGCATGTAAGGGTGATGGGTTAATTAAAGTTGAAATGCACTTCCTTCCTGATGTCTACGTTTCATGTGATGTGTGTAATGGGCATAGGTATAACAGAGAAACCTTAGAAATTAAATATAAGGGCAAGTCTATTTCAGATGTTCTTAATATGACTGTTGAGGATGCATTAGAGTTTTTTCATGCATTACCAAAAATCAAGCAAAAAATTCAAACTTTAATGGATGTTGGTCTTTCTTACATAACACTTGGTCAAAATGCAACAACATTGTCTGGGGGTGAAGCTCAGCGTATAAAGCTTGCAAAAGAACTTTCAAAATCCGATACTGGCCAAACATTATATATTCTAGATGAGCCAACCAGTGGTCTTCATTTTCATGATATTAAGCAGTTGCTTTCGGTTATTTTCAGGCTAAGAGAGCGCAATAATACGATTGTAATTATTGAGCATAATCTTGATGTTATTAAGACTGCAGACTGGATTGTCGATCTTGGTCCAGAGGGAGGCAATAAAGGTGGTGAAATAATTGCATTTGGAACTCCAGAGGAGGTTTCAGAGGCCCCTCAATCATTTACAGGGCAATTTCTTAAAAAACATCTTTAAAAGTTTTCTGTAAATTCCTTGAGAACCATTGTAAATTCAGTTTTACCATTAATTTTATGAATTTTTACAGGCTGTAGATTATCATGAATTGAGAGATTTAGTGTTAATTTAAGATCTTCACAGAAAACTTTAACAGTTTCAATTTCATTTTCATTAATAACTATAGTTTCAGAGCCTTCAACTAGAAAATTAAGATATTTCACTCCATCTTGATCAACCACTTGATAAGTAAATTCTCTTAGATCAGGGTTTTTTTGGATATTGTTTGAAAGTGCTAGGTAGACACTGAGTTGGTCGACTAGAAGTCCAGGTTTAATTTCAAATTCCTCTCCATTACTAGATATTGCATAATTTTTATCAGTAATGATATTAATTTCATAATTCTTTTTTACATCATCTTTGATTTTTTCAATAACACTAAAGTAAGTATTAATTATTTCTCCATCAATTTCATTGCCAATGCTAGTCTCTAATCTTGAGTAGTCATATAATGCCTTCCATAAAGATTCAGTTTTTGCCTCTGTATTAAATTCAAATTGATTATTATTTATTTTTAGAGTTAATACTGCAGTGCCAATATTTAGATTCCCCATTTTTGTATCTGCATATAGATCATAACTACCTTGATAAGGAGTAAGTGCTAAAATATTTGATGATATTAAAAAACTAATAATTAGGATTATTACTTTATTCATAATATATTTCCATCTAGAGTAACCGTATTTTCATCTATAAGCTTAAGTCTATTTTGAGTATACCAATGAATGACTCTTGGGTAGAGAATATGCTCTTTTTTGAGAACTTTTGAGGAGAGTGTTTCTGCATCATCTGAAGATTCAACCGTGACGAGTTCTTGACAGATTACTGGGCCTCCATCAAGTTTCTTGGTGACAAAATGAACAGAAGCCCCATGTTCATTTTCACGGTTATCAATTGCGCGCTGATGCGTATCTAATCCAGGATATTTTGGAAGTAGGGATGGATGGATATTTAAAATTTTCCCAAAGTATCTAGTTATGAAAGGGCCTGATAGGATTCTCATATATCCTGCTAAAATAATTAATTCAGCTTCATAGCTATCAATAATTGAAATAAGTTCTTGATCATAAGTAAGCTTTGATTCAAATAATAATGGATCAATAAAACTAAAATTTATTTGAGCATTTTTAGCTCTAATCAAGCCAAAAGCATTTTCTTTATTACTTAATATACAGCAGATTTTCAAATTAATTTTATCTGAACTGTCAATGATGGATTGCAAATTAGAACCATTTCCTGAAATGAGAATTACAGCTCTCATAATTTTAAATTAAAACTTGATTTCCGTCTGAACTAACAATTTCCCCAATCAACCATGAATCTTCACCATTAGAATTTAATAATTTTATTGAATCATCTAGGGATTCTTTAGGAACAATAACGATCATTCCCACTCCACAGTTTAAAACTCTATACATTTCATTAGTGTCAATTTTTCCTTGATCCTGAATCCAATTAAAAATTTCAGGAGTCTTCCATGAGTTTGAATTTAGTTTTGCTGCTAAATTCTTTGGCAGAACTCTAGGAATATTTTCAAGAAGGCCACCACCTGTAATATGAGATATTGCATGTATAGGATGACTTTTATTTAATGAGAGTATAGATTTAACGTAAATCCTTGTTGGCTCTAAAATAGCTTTAAGTTGCTCAGAGCTTGGCGTAGTTTTTTCTAAAACTTTTCGAATAAGTGAATAGCCGTTTGAGTGAGGACCAGAAGAGCCTAGAGCAATGACTTGATCCCCAACTGAAACTTTAGAGCCATCAATAATATTATCTTTTTCAACAATGCCTACACAAAAACCTGCTAAGTCATACTCTTCACCCTTATACATGCCAGGCATTTCTGCAGTTTCACCACCAATTAGGGAACATCCAGATCGTATGCAGCCTTCTCCAATTCCAGAAATAACTGAAGTTGCAATTTCAGTATTTAAAGAGCCAGTTGCATAATAATCTAAGAAAAATAAAGGTTCAGCCCCTTGCACTATAAGATCATTAACACACATTGCAACTAAATCAATACCAATAGAATCATGCTTATTAAGCATTTCTGCAACCATCAGCTTTGTTCCTACACCGTCTGTGCCAGAGACTAAAACTGGATTTTTATATTTATTAAGAGGGATTTCAAACATTGCTCCAAAACTACCCAAACCATTTAAAACTCCAGGTCTTAGAGTTGATTTTGCAATTGGTTTAATTTTCTCAATAAGCTTATTACCTTTAGTAATATCAACTCCTGAGTCCTTATAAGTTAATGATGACATCTTAATTTTTCCGTATAATTAAGTTCTAAAAAAATCAATTAAAGTAGACATAGTAATGAGCTTCTCAATGCTACCTAATGCACTTTCTATAATACGCATAATTTTAACAGTTCCCATCGTTATAGCGCTATTAAAAGAGCAGTATCTTTTAACATTGATGCTATTTTTATTTGCAGGGATTACTGATGCTTTAGACGGTTGGATCGCTAAACAGTTTTCTTTTCAGTCAAGATTGGGTTCAATATTGGATCCCATGGCAGATAAAATATTATTAGCCAGTACCTTTCTAGGTTTATATTGGGTGGGTATTCTCCCTTTATGGCTATTATTATTAATTTTTGTCCGTGATATTATTATAGTTGCTGGCGCACTAGGATATTTTTTGGGAGAAATGAATGAGAGTACTGAGCTACTAGAGCCAACTCTAATAAGTAAGTTCAATACCGTTCTTCAGATTGCATTAATTCTCTTTCTGCTAGTTATGCAGATTTATATAGAATTAAATACCTTTAAAGATATGTTGTATATAGTCATTGCTACTTCTACTGGCCTTAGTGGAGCAGATTATATGTGGCTTTGGATCAAAAAGTTTATCCTACAAGAGGCTAAAAAATGAATCAACTTGGCCTTCCAATCTCACTTAATTCAAAAATGTTACTGGATAATTTCATTGGTAATAGTGAGCTAATAAATTATATTAATAGTATTTCATATAATAATGAAGCATCAGAAATCTATGTCTATGGAGAAGAGGGTCTTGGAAAAACTCATCTACTACAAGGTGCCGTAATAAGGGCTCTTAATGATGGGAAAAATGCAATTTATATTGATTGTAATGATTCGTTTCCTGAGCATATTCTTGATTCTGTAGATGAATTTAAGTTGATCAGCATTGATAATATTAATTTCATTAATAATACTAATCAAGATTTATTTTTTGATTTTTATAACAGAGCAAGACAGGCTAAAAATATAACTATCGTGGTTAGTGGTAATTTTCTTCCAAGTAATCTAAATATCATGAAAGATATGAAGACTCGCCTTAGTTTAGCTGTAGTTTTTAAGCTTGATATTCTTGATGATGATTCTACTATGGTTGTTTTAAATAATCAGATGAGTGAAAGAAACCTAACTATAGACTCCAAGGTCTATAAATATTTATTTAAAAACTATTCTCGTGATCTGAAAGTTTTATTATCAGTAATTAATGATTTAGATAAATTATCACTTCAGTCTAAACAAGCAATCTCCATTCCATTCGTCAAAAAAACACTTCAGCTTTAAAAACTTTAATAATTGGGTATAATTCAAAATCTTCGCGGGGGTGGTGGAATTGGTAGACACGCTGGATTTAGGTTCCAGTGTCGCAAGACGTGAGAGTTCGAGTCTCTCTCTCCGCACCATACAACTTTATAAAGAGCTCTCAGGAGCTCTTTTTCATAATATCCCAGATTACATTAAGTTCGCTCTCACTTGGCTTCGTAAGATTTCTTAATTTTAAGTTTTTTATGATAGTTTCAGTTGCTGACCAACTTATTTGAAAGAGTAGGTCAAAATCAATATCTCTAAAATAACCTTCTTTAAAGAAAAGTTTCATCTCAGTCATTGATTTTTCAAAATTTTTGAAGCCTATTGCTCTTGCCTCTTCAGAAACCATTGGGTCGATATCAACTAAACCTAAAAAGATAAATTCATTGTAGTTATTTGAAAAATACTCAATAATTTTTCGAGACGCTTCTTTGAACTTAAGTTCAATGCTTGAATTGTCAGGCATATTGTCATTTAAGTCAGAAAAAGCATTTTTTTTAATGCTTATGTATATTGTATCAATAAGCTCTTGCTTTGATTTAAAGTGCACAAACAGCGTTCCAGAGGCAACCCCTGCTTTTTTGCTAATTTGCGCAGTTGAAGTCGCTTGAATACCTTGACTAGCAAACAGTTCTAGAGCGCTTTGATAGATTTTATCTTTGGTTGAGAGCATTATTTTTTAGTCAATAGAGTAACTCACTCCAGTTAGTTCTTCAGATAGCTTCCAAAGTTTTTTTGCATTATCTACATTATATGATAAATCATTTGATTTAACTAATACAGGGTAACCTTTCATACCGCCCATTGATGGAGAGCCAAAATAATTATCTGACTTGGCAGTTGGATCAGTAGCTGCTCTAAGACCTCCAAGAGCCCCTACCATAACTTTCTGTCCAAGAAAAATATTCATAAAATTTGCCATACCAGAATGCCTCTGAAGATCTGTAGCAGTCCACCCTGGATGTGAAGCTAATACCATTGGACTTCCTTTATCCTGACCAAGTTTACGAGATAGTTCATAGGTGAAATATAAATTTGCTAGTTTAGTGTCAGCATAGGCGCTCCAGGTTTTATATTTTCTTTTTTCCCAATTAAGATCATCAAAATCAATATTTCCAGAGGTGTGAGCAATACTAGCTACATTTACAACTCTTGAATTTGGCGTCTTTTTGAGTAGAGATATTAGTTGACCTGTTAAAGCAAAATGACCTAAATGATTCGTGCCCATCTGGATCTCAAATCCATCTCTTGTTTTTGAATAAGGGCAGGCCATTATGCCAGCGTTATTGATAAGGCAGTCTAGTGCTTTGTATTTTTTGTTTATAGATATTGAGAAATTATTGACTGATTCGAGGCTTGATAAATCTAGCTCTTGAATATCTATCTTTGCATTTTTATTTTCAGCAAGAATTTCTTTTTTTATAGAATTAGATTTTTTAATATTTCTAGCAGCCATAATGATGGTTGCGTTTTTTCGAACAAGAACTTTAATTGATTCTTTACCAAGGCCACTCGTTGGTCCAGTTACTATAAAAATTTTCCCTGATTGATCAGGGATATTTGATTCGTTCCAATTTTCTTTTTTCATTTTTTTCCTTAAATATTTTAATTTAATTTCTAAGTTTTTCCCACCAAGGGTTATTTGGTAGGTTGGTTAGTTCAAATACTTCACCAATCATTGGGGTTGCAATGTTGACGTTCTTTTTCGCAGCTTCCTTAGTAATTCGAATGATTGGCTCATCCCATGGATGAATCGATAAATCAAATTTAGACCAATGGATTGGAAAAAGGACTTCTGCTTTTAAGTCGATACTGGCTTGAACAGATTCATCAGGAAACATGTGAACATTTGACCAGTCTATGTTGTAAGCACCACTCTCGATAAAGGCAATGTCAAAAGGACCATATTCATTACCTAATTTTTTAAATGTCTCTGAGTATCCTCCATCACCACTGAAATATGCACTTAATGATTTTGATTTAACTATCCAAGAGCCCCATAACGTCGAGTTTCCATTGAACACTCCTCGACCACTAAAGTGAAGTGAAGGCGTAAAGGTAAATTCAATATTTTTATAGTTATTACTCTCATACCAGTCGAGCTCAGTAATTTTATTTTTATTTACCCCCCATCTTTCTAGATGAGCTCCAACTCCTAAGGGCACAATAAAATAATCTACTAGGCCAGATAAATCTTTAATTGCTTTTGAGTCAAGGTGATCATAGTGATCATGAGAAATGAGAACAACATCAACCTTTGGAAGGTCATCAATTAATATTGGATTTTCAAATTCAAATGGCTTTCCATTGAAGAAGTTGCTTTTACTTTTAGAGTTAAATGATGGCAGTGGAGATGCTCTATTAAACACTGGATCAGTCATTACTACTAAGCCCTCTGTGTTCATAAGAAGGGTAGAGTGGCCAAGCCAAACAAACTTTCCTTCAATTAAGTCTTTGCCTTTAAATTTTATTGTTGGAAGTGGCTTTAATGGATTTTTATCTTTAGGTGGAGAGAACCAATCCTTGAAAGTTGCTTTTTTTTCTGAAGAACGAAAGTTAGTATAGTTTGTTTTTATATTTTTGAACTTTCCTTCAATAAAATTTTGAGAATCTTCAATAGTTTTTTGTGCTTTATCATCTGGAATACCTCCAAAAGCTGGTGATACTTTGAGAAAAATAAATATAACAATAGCAATTGCTATTAGAATGTAAATCAGATATTTAGTGATATTAAGTATTGTAAAAAGAATTTCCAAGTATGCCTCCATGTTTCAATTTTGAATAATTATATCTTATTATGAGTGAGTAGTCAGTCATATAAATATTTTTTGGGATATTCCTTTTTAATTTAACAACGTCTATTAGGATTAAACATAAGAAATCCTGTAAAATATTAGCTCTAAAAAACACAATAAAAGTACGGCTATATGTTGATAGAGGTTGGACATTTTGCACTTGTTCTAGCACTGGTTATTTCAGTAATTTTGATTGTAGTCCCTTCAATTGGAATTTATCAGAATAAAGCGTCCCTTTCACAACTCGCTAAACCACTAGTTTGGGGGCAATTTTTTTGGATTGGAGTTGCATTCTTTGTATTAATGAATGCTTTTCTAACAAATGATTTTTCAGTAAAGTATGTTGCAGATAACTCAAATTCTCAGCTTCCAATTTTGTTCAAAGCATCAGCAGTTTGGGGAGCACATGAGGGCTCTTTGCTTTTATGGGTATTTGTTCTTTCAATATGGAGCACTGCAGTCAGTATTTTTTCAAAGCGAATACCTTCAAATTTACTAAATTTAATTCTCATTGTGTTAGGCGCAGTAAACTTTGGCTTCTTACTTTTTTTACTATATACATCAAATCCTTTTGAGCGTCTAATGATTCCTCCATTAGAGGGTCGAGAGCTTAATCCACTTCTACAAGATTTTGGACTAGCAGTTCATCCTCCAATGCTATATATGGGATATGTTGGTTTAGCGGTTCCATTTGCATTTGTTATAGCTGCATTAATTAGAGGGCAGCTTGATAGTTCCTGGTTGAGATGGACTAGGCCATGGACGCTTATTTCATGGGCCTTCTTGACCATTGGTATAACACTTGGTAGTTGGTGGGCATACTATGAACTCGGTTGGGGAGGATGGTGGTTTTGGGATCCTGTTGAAAATGCATCATTTATGCCTTGGTTGATTGCTACTGCGCTTATTCATTCACTAAGTGTTAGTGAAAAAAGAGGAATTTTAAGAAAGTGGACTGTATTACTTTGTATAGGTGGTTTTTCATTAAGCTTATTAGGAACTTTTTTAGTTCGTTCTGGAGTGCTTACATCAGTCCACGCTTTTGCAACAGATCCTGCAAGAGGGTTATTTATCTTAATATTTTTATTTATAGTCATAGGCGGCTCTTTAGCTTTATATGCATGGCGCTATAACTTATTACAAAAAAGTAATCCTATATCTTTATTTTCAAGAGAAACGGGTCTTCTCATAAATAACATACTGCTTGTAACAGCCATGCTTAGCGTTTTACTAGGAACACTTTATCCACTAATTCTTGATACTTTAAATCTTGGAAAAATATCTGTAGGTGTGCCATACTTTAATGCAGTTTTTATTCCAATTATGTTGCCAGCAGTTGTCTTAATGGCAATTTTCCCTTTTGTACGCTGGAAGAAAGATACATTAAAGAGGGTCTCATCTCATCTTCGTCTTCACTGGTTAGGTATTCTTGCTCTAATATTAATTGCAAGAATCTTTGTTACAGATAATATTTTTGTCCTAATTGCTATTGGACTCTTTATTTGGATGTTGGTTCACGTTATGGTTTTATTAATTGCTCGAATGAGATCTAAATCAGTTTTTTCATTCGCCTTTATTGGGATGCTTATTGCCCATTTAGGGATTGCAGTTTTTACACTGGGCGCTACTGTAACAACTCAAATGGGAATTGAAAAAGATATCAAAATGAGTTTTGGTGAGACGCAAAATATTGCAGGTTATGACTTTGTATTCAATGGGGTAAATCGATATCAAAGAGATAATTATGCTGGCTTTATGGGCAATATAACGGTATTTAAAGATGGTAAAGAGGTAACGACACTTATGCCAGAGAAGCGTTATTATCAAAGTGGTATGCCTATGACAGAAGCTTCGATTCATCCCTCTCTAGCTAGAGATCTTTATGTGGCTTTAGGTGAGGAGCTAGTTGAAAATTCTTGGAGTGTAAGAATATACTATAAACCACTTGTCAGATGGATATGGCTGGGTGGCTTAATGATTGCTTTAGGAGCACTATTTGCAGCAATTGATAGACGTTACTTTTTAAGGGCTAAATCATGATCTTTAGCTGGCAAATCATTTTAATGATTGTAATATCGATTCTCTTCATATCTTGGTTTCTTTATAGACCCATAAAGGAAACCCTTAGTGATGATGATTCAAATATTCAGATTAATAAGCAAAGACAAAATGAATTAATATCAGATAAATCTATTGGTCTAATTGAGGAACAATATTTTAAAGAGGCTGAGAATGAGATTATTGGTACTTTAGCATCAGAATTGAAAAGTAATGAGTCTAAAAACTTTGAAATTAAACCTCTTATATGGGTCATCTCAATTGCAGTATTTATTGCAATAATCTCATTATCTCTATATTCTCAATTAGCACCAAAAATTATTCCAAATGCATCAGATAATTCTTCAGAGTCATTTAGTATGGATGAAAGTCTTGATGCATTGAAAGAATATTTGGTTGAAAATCCAGATGATTTTTCAGCATGGCTGATGCTTGGAATGGCCCAGGCTGGAATTGGTGATGTGGATGACTCTATTATTTCATTTGAAAATGCCTTTAAAATTAATTCTAATGATATTGATTTACTTCTCCAATATGCAACTGCATTATCCTTAAATCAAGATGGTGCTTTTATTGGGGCCCCCAAAGAGCTAATTGAAAAAGCTCTTACCATCAGTCCTCAGTCAGAACAAGTACTATATTTCGCTGGAATTGTAGCAGCACAAGAAGCAAATTTTGACTTAGCAAGGGATTATTGGGAAAAGGCACTCTACATAATGCCAGATAGTCACCCCGATAGAGGAATTATTGAGGAGGCTCTAGAAACAATTTCAAATTTACAAGTAAAATAACAACTATGAGTCAAACAATAGAACTAGCAAAATCACTTATAAGTAAAGCATCAGTCACACCTGATGATAATGGTTGTCAAACAATCATGATCGATCGACTAAAAAAAATTGGTTTTACAATCAAGCAGCTTAAGTTTGATGATGTTGATAATTTCTGGGCAATCCATGGAAATAGTGGCCCTCTATTCGCTTTTGCTGGACATACCGATGTTGTTCCTGCTGGTGATACTAATGCATGGAATACTGAGCCATTTGAGCCAACCATAAAAGATGGCTTTTTGTATGGTCGGGGTGCTGCAGATATGAAAGGTGGGCTTGCTTCAATGGTTACTGCAACAGAACAGTATATTAAAAAAAATCCAAATCATAACGGCATAATTGCTTTTTTAATAACTTCTGATGAAGAGGGAGTGGCAATTAATGGAACTACTAAGGTTATGGATTACCTTAAAGAAAATAACCAAAAGATAGATTATTGCTTACTAGGCGAACCTTCATCTTCCTCTGTCCTTGGAGACGTTATTAAAAATGGAAGAAGAGGATCATTAAATGGTGTTTTAAAAGTAAAAGGAAAGCAAGGCCATATTGCATATCCTCAATTAGCTGAAAACCCTAATCATATTATTACACCTGCATTGAATGATTTATGTAATCAAAAATGGGATAGTGGTAACGATTATTTTCCTGCAACCTCTTTTCAAATTTCAAATATTCATTCTGGTCAGCGAGTAACTAATATCATTCCTGGTGAAATTGAAGTTATGTTTAATTTTAGATATTCAACAGAGACAACTAAAGAAGAGTTACAGCAAACAGTTAATAATATTTTAGACAGTCATAATCTTAATTATGAAATTACTTGGTCTCATTCTGGATATCCATTTTTGACTCCTCAAGGAAAACTAGTTTCTGCATGTGTTGATGCGATTCATGCTACTAAAGGAATTCAGCCTGAGCTCTCAACCTCTGGGGGAACCTCTGATGGGAGATTTATTGCTCAAGAAGGCACACAAGTTGTAGAACTTGGGCCAATTAACGCAACTATTCATCAGATTAATGAATGTGTTTTAGCTGAGGATCTTGATGATTTAAGTGAGATTTATTATCAAGTGCTTACGAACATACTTGTGTAACTTTCATTGCAAATGAAATTTGATGTTATAACCCTCTTTCCTGAAATGTTTTCTGCTATCAAGGATGAAGGCATCATTGCAAGGGCATTAAAGAAGTCAATCATTGAAATTAATACATGGCAACTCAGAGACTTTAGCGCTAATAAATATAAAAATGTTGATGATAAGCCCTATGGCGGCGGTTCTGGCATGGTTATGCAGGTTGAGCCAATAAGGAATTGTATTAAAGAGATTAAGAAGAAAAATTCAGATACTAAAGTTATCTACTTGTCTCCTCAAGGCCAAAAGTTAGATCAAAAATTGGTAGAAGAATTAGCAAATTTTGAATCTTTAACCATGCTTTGTGGAAGATATGAAGGTGTTGATGAAAGGATTATTGAGAATGATATTGATTATGAGATTTCTATTGGGGATTACGTAATTAGTGGAGGTGAGTTAGCTGCTATGGTAGTTATTGATGCAATAAGTCGTCGATTGCCTAATGTTTTGGGAAATGCTGCATCTTTAAAAGACTCATTCACTGATGATTTACTTGATTATCCTTACTATACTAGGCCTGACGAATTAGATGGACAACAAGTACCTGAAGTGCTTTTAAGTGGTAATCAGGCAAAAATTGATGCATGGCGTATTGAACAGTCACTCAAAAAGACAAGGCAGAAAAGACCCGACTTATTAGCTAAGTAAAACAATCAATATAAAGCATCAGTAGAATTGTTTTTGAAGGGCCAATCGTATATAATTATAGGTATATTTTATTAGTTTTTTTATGAAAAATAAACACTCATTTATAGGTTCAAGTGTTGCATTAATTACTCCAATGTTTGATGATGGAGTTGTGGATTATGATGCTCTCAATCAATTAATTGATTTTCATATAGATGCTGGAACAACAGCAATAGTTTCTGTTGGAACTACTGGAGAGTCTGCAACTGTTGGAGTTAAAGAGCATCTCAAAATCATTGACCACACTATTAAATATTCATCCCAAAGGATTCCAATTATTGCTGGTACAGGTGCTAATTCTACATCTGAAGCAATAGACCTTACTAAGGAAGCTAAACGGCTTGGTGCTGATGCATGTTTATTAGTAACCCCTTATTATAATAAGCCAACTCAAGAAGGTCTTTTCCAACACTTCAAGTCAATCGCTGAAAGTGTTGCAATTGATCAGCTTCTTTATAATGTTCCAGGAAGAACTGCAGTAAATATGACTGTAGAAACAACTGCTAGACTTGCAGAAATTGATAATATTATTGGAATTAAGGATGCTACAGGTGATTTATCAGTCATAAAGCAATTAGTTAAAAAGTGTCCAGAAGATTTTTTATTATTAACTGGAGATGATGCTACTGCTGTTGATTTTCTTATTTCTGGTGGGCATGGTGGTATTTCAGTAACTGCAAATATAGTCCCTAAAGAACTACAAAAGGTATACTTAGCAGCTATATCTGGACAGTCTGATAAAGCTATAGAATTAAATAGTAAGATTTATAAGCTTCATAAAAATTTGTTTATTGAGTCTAACCCAATTCCTGTTAAATGGGCTCTTCACAAAATGGGAAAATGTGGCAAAGGAATTAGACTTCCATTATTAGAATTATCTAATGAGTTCAAATCAATTATTGAGCGTGACTTAGAGGAATTAAATTTAGCATGAAAAATATCAATTATCTAACTATTATTATGATAAGCTTTTTGATTGCAAGCTGTTCTAAAATTACTGATCCAGTCAAGGAAATTAGTCTAGGTAATCGAGTAATGAATTATGAGGCTGATGAAAAAGTTGATTCATTAGTAATTCCTCCAGATTTAACGGCACCAAGTTCAAAGGGTGCTTTCACTGAAGTTGTTATATTAAGTGATGATAATAATGTTGCTCAAAGAATTCAAAACGTTGAAGTAAAACGTGATAAATATAGACGTTGGCTTGTTGTAGATCTTCCTCCAGAAGAAGTTTGGAGCCTCACCAAAGAATTTTTTAGATCTTATAATTTCAAGATTGAAAAAGAAAATCAAAAAATTGGTATTTTAGAAACTGATTACCTTGAGATAGAAACAGTAGTTCCAGATAAATCGCTTGGTGCTATTCGTGCTGGTTTAGCAAAAGTTTTGCAAACACAATATGGCCTTCCGATAGCTGATAAATATCGAGTTCGAATTGAACCATTAGAGGATCAAAATAAGTCTGAAGTTTATTTGACTCTTTCATCAATTGGCGAGGTTATTGATGGTGCAATGAGAAAATGGCAACCAAGAGAAAAAGATGTTGAGCTTGAGACAGAAATGTTATTAACGCTAATGGTGTTTCTAGGAAATGATAGAGAAGGGGCTATTGAAAAAATACAATCGAATAATTTTATTAATGAAGTAATTGTTTCAGTAGAGACCTCTGATAATGGCTATGCCAGTCTTAATTTCCCTCATGATAAAGATCAGTCATGGCGTTATCTTGGTTGGGCTCTTGATGAGCTAAATATTGATATAGAGGATAGAGACTCAATTGAGGGTAGTTACTTCATTCAAGTTGAGCCATATTCTGGGTATTTCTCTAGACTTTTAAACACAGCCTCTTCTGTGAAGACATATCAGTTGATTGTGAGAGAAGTTGGCGAACTATCAACTTATATTTATTTTGTTGATTTAGAAGAAGAACATGAAGATGATACAATAACTTATAGTTTTGAACTTTTCAATCAAATTGCTTCAAAGTTTTAATCCTCTTATAATTTATAGCTAGATTTTATTTAAATCATGCTTACCAACATACAAATTCAAGATATTACTAATCAGAGAATTCTGATAAGTGATTTAACGGATGAAGATTTACTTGAATTTTGTAAATTTGCAAACCAAAGATACAGGGATGGAAGCCCTATTATTAGTGATGAGGATTATGATTTTATATATGCTCTTGAGCTATCAAAAAGACTTCCAGACCATCCTTTTTTGCAAAAAGTTGAAGATGAAAATGTAGGCTTTTCAGAAGAAAAAATTAAACTTCCTGAGAAAATGCTTTCCACTGATAAGGCATACAGTTGGGAGGAAGTTAATAAATGGCTAGAAAGGATTAGGAAGTTTTCAGAGGAAATAAATTTCTCACTTGATAATATTCAAATTAAAGGTACCGCTAAATTAGATGGTTTTGCGGGATTTGATGATGGTAATAAACTTTATACCAGAGGTGATGGAAATAAAGGCAGTGATATAACTAGAGTATTTGATAGAGGGCTTGGAACTTTTAATAATAGTCATAGAGGTCAGGGACCTGGAGAAATTGTTGTTAAAAGAAGCTATTTTGAAAAACATCTTAGTGGGCATTTTGAGTATCCAAGAAACTTTCAAGCAAGTTTAATAAAAGAAAAAGAATTAGATCAGTTTGCTAAAGATGCTATTGCTAATGAAGCGGCTTTATTTGTCCCTTTTAGCCAGTTACCTTTTTGGGCTGGAAGTATTAGTGAATTTACAAATAATTTCAATTCTATCGTAAGTGATTTAGAGAGTGGTGTTGATTTTGATATTGATGGGGTAGTCTTTGAAATAGTAAATTCTGAGCTTAAATCGCATATGGGATCTAATAGAAAATTTCATCGCTGGCAAATAGCTTTTAAAGAAAATAAAGAAAAAGCACAAGTTAAGGTCTTATCAGTAACTGCACAAGTTGGAAGAACTGGAAAGATAACACCCGTTGCAGAGCTAGAACCCACCCAACTTAGTGGAGCAACCATATACCGAGCTTCTGGTCATCATTATGGTCTTGTGAAGGAACAAGGCTTAGGCTCTGGAAGTATTATTGAGTTAACTCGAAGTGGCTTAGTAATTCCAAAAATAAATAAAGTCATAAGATCTGTCAAGGCAGAAATTCCATCAAAGTGTCCAAGTTGTGATGAAAATTTAACGTGGGAATCTGATTTTTTAATGTGTCTTAATCATGAGACCTGTAAAGATCAAATTATTGGAAAAATTATATATTTTTATAAAGTACTTGCTAACAATGATGGATTTGGTGAAGCTACAATTCAAAAGCTATATGATGAAGGTATTAGAAATGTTGGCGATATTTATAAATTAACTGAATTTAATTTAGTATCAATGGGTTTTGGCGAAAAAACCTCTCAAAATCTAATTAACCAATTAATTCGATCACGACAAGAAAGTATTGAGGATTGGCGATTCTTGGCCGCGTTTGGTGTTTTAAGATTAGGAATGGGAAATTGTGAAAATTTATTGAAAAACTACCCACTTGATAAAGTCTTTGATTTATCAGTAGACGATATCTCAAATATTGATGGATTTGCTGAATTAACAGCAGAGTTAATATTTAATGGTCTTCTTAACATCAAGCCTCAATATGAGAATTTAATTAAAGATGGTTTCGAGTTAGAAAAAACACTTATATTAGGTGAGACTTACACTAGTGATAACCTATATCATAATAAAAAAATTGTTTTTACTGGATCAATGAGTAGTTCTCGAGCAGAGTTACAAAAACAAGCAAAAGCTTTTGGCGCGATTGTAGGGTCAAGTGTTAGTTCAAAAACTGATTTATTAATTATTGGTGAGAATGTTGGTCAATCAAAAATAAAAGCTGCTGAAAAATATGGAGTTGAAATTCTTTCTGAAGCAGAATATCTCCAAAAACTTGTTAAGTTATAATTAAAAGACATAAAATATCACAGATGAAAAAAAGTTGAATATTATGAAACAAACTGCACTTAAAATTATATTAGTCGATGAAAATATGGGGCGATCAGCAATTCTGCGTCGTGCTCTTCAAGATAAGGGTCATGAGGTTATAAGTCGTTTAGAGGGTAGCTCTAATCTTGCTGTTAGTAATGAAATTACACATGCCGATGTTGTAATAGTCAACGCAGATATTCCAGATGAAGCAGTTTTTGCTAATCTCAGAGATGTTAATAAAACTAAACCAAAGCCTATTGTTATGTTTACTGAAAGCTCAGGAGAAGAAATGACAGGCACAGCTGTTAAATCTGGAGTTAATGCTTATATTGTTGATGGCTTGGAAGAGAAGAGAGTTCAGCCAATAATTGATGTAGCAATTGCCCGATTCAGGGAGTTCCAAGCACTTAAGGATGAACTGGATGCGACTCGAAGTCAGTTAGCTGAGAGAAAAGCAGTAGAAAAAGCCAAAGGCCTATTAATGAAGCATAAAAAAATCACTGAAGATGAAGCTTACCAAATGCTTAGAAAGATGGCAATGGATAAAAATAAAAGGATTGCTGAAGTTTCTGAAGGTGTTATAAGTGCTGTAGAGTTACTCGAGTAAAGTTAAAAGTATATTTCACTATCAACTTCTGGAGGCCTTTTCTTCAAGACCAGATATTCCAAATCTTTTTGCGAGCTCAGACTCAATTTCCTCTATGCTAATATTTTTATGTCGAAGTAAAACTAAACTATGAAACCAAAGGTCAGCAACCTCATGAATAATTTCTTCTTTACCTTCATTTTTTGCAGCCATTATTACTTCTTCTGATTCTTCACTAATCTTTTCTAAAATTTTATTTGTACCTTGATTGTATAAAGAGGCAACATATGAATTATCTTTTGAAGCTGATTTTCTATCTTCAAGAATCTTCTCTATAGCTTGTAGAATTTTATCCATATATTTCTTTAGGATCCTTTATGACTTCTGAAATACTTATCCATTTATCATTTTCTAGCTTATTAAAAAAACAATTAGCACGACCAGTGTGACAGGCAATGCCACCTTTTTGATTGACCTTTAGCAAAATTACATCCTTATCACAGTCAGTAAAAATTTCAATTATTTGCTGAGTATTCCCAGACTCTTCACCTTTGAACCAGAGTTTTTCCCTAGATCTTGAGAAGTAAACCGCCTTTTTAGTTTTTACTGAGAGTGTTAGCGCTTCTTTATTCATCCAAGCCATCATTAGAATCTCATTAGATGAGAAATCTTGAGTAACAACAGGTACGAGACCCTTATCATTAAATTGGATTTTATCTAAAGCACTCATATAGTTTTTTAAGCCAATATTCCTTATAAAATCAATTTTACCAATGCATCTTGAATATATGAAGCTTAATTTTTATAGTCCTGCTTTTAAACTTGCCTCTATAAATTGATCTAAATTGCCATCAAGAACGTCTTGAGTATTACTACTTTCGATGCCCGTTCGTAAATCTTTAATACGAGATTGATCAAGGACATATGAGCGAATCTGATGACCCCATCCGATATCAGATTTTAAGTCCTCAAGATCTTGTTTTTCGCTATTTCTTTTCTGCATTTCAAGTTCATAAAGTTTTGATTTTAATTGCTTCATTGCTTGGTCTTTGTTAGCATGTTGCGATCTTCCATCTTGACACTGAACCACAGTGGAAGTTGGTAAATGTGTAATTCTAACTGCAGACTCAGTTTTATTAACATGCTGACCACCTGCACCCGATGCTCGATAAGTGTCAATACGAAGTTCAGAGGGGTTAATATCTATATCAATTTCATCATCAACTTCTGGAGAAACAAATACTGATGAAAATGAGGTATGCCTTTTCCCATTGGCATTATAAGGCGACTTTCTAACTAAGCGATGAATTCCTATTTCGCTTCGAAGCCAACCAAATGCATAAGATCCATCAAAATGTATTGTCGCAGATTTTATTCCAGCAACTTCTCCAGGAGAAACCTCCATCAGTTTGACTTTGAAGTTATGTTTTTCGCCCCACCGTAAATACATTCTTAATATCATTTCAGCCCAATCTTGTGCTTCTGTTCCACCTGAACCTGATTGGATATCAAGATAAGCAGAATTTTGATCCATTTCACCACTAAACATTCTCTCAAACTCATATTGAGAAATTATTTTTTCTATTTCATTTAAATCAAAAATTATTCCATTTACAGCATCTTCATCATTTTCACTTTCAGACAAAACAAGTAACTCTTTTGCATCATTTAGAATGCTTGAAGATTGGGAAAATGCTTTGCAAAGATTTTCTAACTTAACCTTTTCTTTCCCTAGAGATTGAGCTTTATCTGGATCAGACCAAATTTCAGAATTTTCTAACTCAAGTCTTACCTCATCTAAGCGATCTCTCTTCTCATCAACAACTAAATGCATTGATAAAACACTCAAACGTTCTTTGAGTTCAGATATTTTTTGGTAATTAGCTGATAGTTCCATAATGCTATTTTAATCTGAAAACAAAAAAAAAGCCCCAAAATAGGGGCTTTTATTAATTCCAGCTTATCACTTATTTTCTTAAACCTAAGCGTGAAATTAAATTTGCATATGAATTGATATCACTATTCTTAATATAAGTAAGTAATTTTTTACGCTGAGATACTAAACGAAGCAGACCTCTTCTAGAGTGATGATCTTTTTTATGAGTCTGAAAATGCTCTGTTAAATGTTTAATTCTAGCTGTTAATAGGGCAACCTGAACATCAACTGAGCCAGTATCAGAGGCGTCTTTTTGGTATTCTTTAATAATCGCTTGTGTATCAATTGACATAATAAGATGTTATATGTGATTAAAAATAAAAAAATGAATTATACGCTAATTTTTTGAATTGTTCTATTTCTAATGGGATATTATTACATATCATTATAAAAATTTTCTTGACCATCAGGCCTTGTTTTAAAGCGACGATGAATCCATAAATATTGCTCAGGAGCTTTAATTATTTGATTTTCTAGAATTTTATTGGTTGTTGTTGCATCCTTAATAGGATCATTAGAGGGATAGTTTTTAATTGGTTTGTCAAATGACATTTCATAGCCATGTTTAGTTCTTATAAAACTGTATGGAATAACTCTAGTATTATTATTTTTTGCAAGTCTTGCTGTTGCAGAAGCTGTCGCAGTTTCTATTCCAAATAAAGGTGCAAAAACACTATTATTGATTCCTAGATCTTGGTCGGGAGCATACCAGATTGGAAGACTATTTTTAATTGCCTTTAAGATTGACCTTGTATCTTTACTTTTAATCATTACAGCACCATTTCTTGTATATCCTTTAACCATAACTTTGTCAAATAATTTATTATTTTGAGGTCGATAAACATTAGCAATAGTATTTTCAAGAAGTAAAGCACGGCTTCCTAGCATTAGTGGCATAAAATGTGAGCATAGTAAGATTATTCCTCCTTCATCCTTAAGGGCATCAGAGAAGAAATGTTTATTACTAATAGATAATAATTTTTTAATTTTTCTATCGCTTCCATAATAGGCATTTGCAGTCTCAAAAAGACTAATCCCAATTGCATCAAAGTGTTGTTTAACAAGCAAAGTAACCTGTGGCTGTTTTTTCTCAGGAAAACAATTGGAGATATTAGAGTATGCAGTTTTCCGTAATTTTTTCATAAAAGGATAGATTAACTTACCGATTACCTTACCAAGAATGACTTGAAATTGAAAAGGAATAAAAACTCCAATTCGCATTAGTAGAATTAATATCCAGGTTGGATAAAATTTAGGGTGAATAAATTCGATTTTTAACATTAAAATAAAAAGAAATGAAAGTAAAAATAACCTTATAAATTATGCCATTTATTGACAGAGATTTTATCAATGATTTGCCCAATAGAGTAGATATTGTTGGTCTAATTAATAAGCGTGTGCCTTTAAAGAAGGCAGGAAAGGACTATAAAGCCTGTTGCCCCTTCCATGAGGAGAAAACTCCATCTTTTACCGTTGTACCAACTAAACAAATATACCACTGTTTTGGCTGTGGTGAGAGTGGTGGAATAATAGATTTTATAATGAAGTTTGATCATCTTGCTTTTGTTGAGGCTATAGAAACGGTTGCTGGTGAATCTGGTGTTTCAGTTGTATATGATCAAACTGCTAAGCCAGTTGATTCTAGATTTAAGCGCTTCAATAAATTGATGTCTGAAGTAAGTGATTTTTATCAGAGCCAGTTAAAAAATTCTGCAGCAAAAAAGAAAGTTGTTGATTATGCTAAGAAGCGAGGAATAAGTGGAAGTATTGCTAAAAGATTTGAGCTTGGCTTCGCTCCCCCTGGATGGACGAATCTTTATGATGACTTTAAAAGAAGTGATGAGAATGTTCATGATCTTGAAGTTATGGGATTACTTGTAGCAAAAAAAGATAAAGAGAGTGATTACTATGATCGTTTTCGAGATCGCTTAATGTTCCCTATTCATAATACTAAGGGGAACGTTATTGGATTCGGAGGGAGGGTTCTTTCTGACAAGGATAATCCAAAATATCTCAATTCTCCTGAAACTCCACTTTTTTCTAAATCAAAAGAACTTTATGGTTTATATCATTGTCGCAAATATAGTAGAAGGATTGATTATATTTTAGTTGTTGAAGGTTACATGGACGTAATTGCTCTTCATCAACAAGGAATAACAAGTGTGGTGGCTACTCTTGGAACAGCTACTACTCCAGCCCACTTGCAAGTTTTATCCCGCTCTGCAGAAACAATTGTCTTTTGCTTTGATGGCGATAAAGCAGGAAGAGATGCAGCATGGAAGGCACTAAAGACATCATTACCAGCAATTACAGCAGGATTACTAATTAAGTTTTTGATTCTGCCAAATGGTGAAGATCCAGATACTTTAATTAAACGTGAGTCAGTAAAATCCTTTTCTAAGAGAATTAATGATGCTCAAACCTTATCAAGTTTTTTGTTTGATCATATTAAAGCTAAGGTACCTTTCAATACAATTGAAGGAAAAACTCTTTTTTTAGAAAAAACTGCTGAATTAATAAATTTAGTTACTTATCCTACTTATCGTCAACAATTAGTAGAGGGAGTGGCCCAAGAAGTAGGTCAAAAAATTGATCAAGTAGAAAAAGCATTAGCGCAAAATCCTCCGAATGAGCGTCAAGTTTCTGAGGAGAATCTGAGTTGGTCAGATCAATCATTTCAAAAAAAGATAATCCCTTCTTCTGTCTCAAGCATGAAGAGCTTGATGTCAAGAATGATTTCATGCGTTATAAATTACCCCTCAATAGTTAATGAAACTGAATCTTCTAGTGTAATTGAAGAGAGGGCAAGAAGACTTCCAAATTCAGATGTATTAGTTGAGTTAATTCGTTATTCCCAAGTTGAAACAGATTTGTCCAAGGACGCACTTCTTATGCCCTACAAATCCAAACCTCGAATCTTTTCAAGATTAGAAGAACTTAGTGTTTTGGAGCCATTTCTTAGTGAATATGAGGCGAAAGAAGAATTTAGCTATACTCTCACAGCTGCTGAGAAATTTCATGAAAGAAAATCAACAAAAGCATCTATTTCTGAAGCAAAAACCTATGAAGAACAAAAAGTAGTAATGGAAAATATTATGAAAGGAAAGAGTAATTCTAATTCAAGCAAAAAGACTTAACCCTCAAGCTTGGGCTCAATTTCTGGGTCATTAACAAGTATTCTTTCCATTGCTCTTTTAAATGCCATAGCTGCAGAATTTGACCCTTCACATCGGTTTCTTAGAGTGGGATCCCAGGAAACATAGCATTTTTTAGGGTAGTCGAGTCTAACAGCCATAATATACTTAGGGTTGATAACAGGAGAAAAACCTACAAAGTATGTACGTTTAGCTCCATCTTTACTATATTTTCCATCAATAACCATTTCTGCAGTACCTGTTTTTCCAGCTATATCATAACCCTCTATTGCAGCTCGATAACCAGAGCCATTATCAGAAGCTACTGAATCAAGTATTTCAGCAATTTTTTTTGTAGACTCAGGACTAAAGACCTGCTTAATTTGCTCATTCTTTGAGTCTTTTATAAGTTTGAGTGATGGTAAGCCCCCATCATTTGCAAACACAAGGTATGCCCTTGCAAGCTGTGCTAGATTAGTATTCATAGGTCCATGCCCAAAAGACAATGAACGTTTATCCTTCATACCCCATTTACTATGATGTCTTAGGATTCCTGGATTTTCTAAGCTTGGCATTAATCCTAATGATTTGCCAAATCCCAGTTTTTCCCAAGAATTATAAAAATCCTCATTTTCAAGTCTTTCAGCAACCTTTACAGTTCCAAGATTATGTGATTTCTCTAAAATTAATTTGATAGTCATTTCAAAATATTTATCATCTGGCATTATATTGCCAACCCTTTCAGTTACATCGATTAATTCATCATTTGAGGCAGAAATTACTCCTTTATCGAGAGCAAGTAGCATAGTAAATGGCTTCATTGTTGAGCCAGGCTCAGTCTTGTCAGAAAAGACACGATTTCTATAGTCATCAGCACTATATTTTTGCTGATCATTTGGATTTGTTGAGGGGTAATTAGCTAGGGCAAGTATTTCACCATTTGGTGAGAGTACAATAGCCGAGGCTGCATCTGCCTCATGAAACTCTGCTTGCTCTTTTATTGCATTAAAAACATGGAATTGGATATCTGAATCAATAGTTAAATTAATATCTAATCCATTTTTAAATTTCTTAATAACTTCATTTTCATAATAGATATTAGAATTAGATTTACTATCAGTTATTTTTTTAATTCCATTTATTCCAGCTAAATATTGATCGTATTCAGCCTCAATTCCAAATACACCAGAATTATCTGTATTAGTTTTGCCAAGCAATGGTGCTAAAGTATCTTTTTTGGGATAGTACCTGAAAGCATTTGTTTCAACTGCAACTCCTGCAATTATCTTTTTGCCACAAGACTTCTTTTCAATTTTTTCTTTCATTGGCAACTTAATATTAATTAAAAGCTTAGCTTTATCCATAAGGGTGTTAGAGGGTTTTACAAATTTAATTTCACACACATCTAACCATTGTTTTTTTTGTTTTAATCTTGCAATATTTTTAAGAATTGGATCGGTAACTTTTAAATTTTTCTTAACAATAAAATATTTACGGTTATTAGCTCTCTTACTATCAATAGTTTTTCTTAATTCATCCACAGGAACTATCAAAGCTTCTGCTAATGCCTCTAAATACTCATCTTGGATAATCATTGGGTCAAGATTTATTCTTTTATGAATTAAATTTATTGCCAAAATTTTGCCTTCTCTATCAAGAATATTTCCTCTAATAGCTTTTTCATTGAATATTTTTTCTGATTTATTTGACGCCATAACCTTTAAGGCTGAGTCATTTGCCTCAATATTAGAAATAGTAAAAGCTCTGAAAATAAATAATAAAACTATAGCAATAAAACAAATTTTTACTAGTGCTTGTCTATTACTATAATTCTGAACTCGCTTGAGTTTCATATTGATACCTCATCTATCTTAATTGGCTCAAACATCTTTAAGTCTTGCTTTGATTTTTGATAAATCAGGACACCACTTTCAAGTTCAGAGTATTCCATCAATAATTGTCTATTTATTGCATTCAAGTGTTCATATTCTTTACTAACAAGTTTCTCTTCATTATGTAATTCATACATTTGATGATGCCAATGAATAGTTAAAATTGAAATTAAAACGACTAAAAATATTAGTAATGAATTAATAATGAAAGTCTTTTTTAAAATTGCTAGCATTTTTCAACTAATCTAAGGATGGCACTTCTAGATCTTCTATTTGTATGCAATTCTTCACTGGAAGGCTTAATCTTTGATAAATCTTTGAGAATAAGTTTTTCTTGCTGATTATTAGGAATAGGAAGTCCTCTAGGAACTGCTTTATGGCGTGAATATTTATGAATAAATTGTTTTACAATACGATCTTCTAACGAGTGAAAGCTAATTACTGCAAGTCGACCATTGCCTGAGAGGGTGCCAATAGTTTGCTCAAGTACTTGGGATAATTTTATGAGTTCGTCATTAACTACGATTCTAATTGCTTGAAAAGTACGTGTAGCAGGATGCTTATTTTTGCCTGGTTTTACAACTTTTGCTATTAGATTTGCCAATTCAAGCGTTGTAGTAATATCATTATTTTGTTGATATTTTTTAATATTTGAAGCAATAATTCTACTTCTTTTCTCTTCACCGTATTGATAAAGAGCATTTGCAATTTCAGTCTCTGAGCTCTCTTTAAGCCATTGAGCTGCAGTTAATTTTTGGGTTTGATCCATTCTCATATCAAGAGCCCCATCTTTATTAAAGCTAAATCCTCTTTCAGCATTATCTATTTGTGGAGATGAAATACCTAAATCCATTAAGATTCCATCAATTCTTCCATGTAAATTTAATTTAATTATTTCATTTTCTAGCATTGAAAAATTACTATGAATGAGTGAAAGTCGTGAATCAGTAAGATTAAGTTTTGCATAGTTAATTGCATCAATATCCTGGTCAAACGCAATCACTTTTCCAGATTTCCCAAGATTATCAAGAATTCCTTTGGTATGTCCTCCTCTTCCAAGAGTGGCATCAATATAAATTCCATCAGATTTAATATTAAGACCCTCTATTGATTCTCTAAAAAGAACTGAATCATGATGATTTGATTCTTTTAATGCTTCAGTCTTTGTATTCGATTTCATGGATTACAACGAAATCTTTAAAATTTCCTGAGGTATCTCAATTTGATTACTTAATCTTTCTAGTTTTTCAATTTGTATTTTCCATTGATCCTCATCCCAAATTTCAAAACTATGGCCTTGACCACTTAAAATAGCTTTGGATTTTAAGTTTGCATAATTTTTATGGGAATTAGGAATTAGGATTCTGCCAATCTTATCTAGATCGCATTCATGAGCATGCCCAATAAGTTTTCTAGAGAGTTTTTTAGAATGGACATTTAAAGAGGGTAGCTTAGCAATTTTTCTTTCAAGCATTTTCCAATCTGGAAGTTGGTATAGAACTAAGCACTCATCATCAGGATGAATGCTAAGAATCATTTGTCCAGAGCAATACTTATGAATTTGCTCTTGATGTCGGATAGGAATCTTTATTCTTCCTTTTGCATCAATTGATAAGAGGTGAATTCCACGAAACATAAAACCATTTTATACCATTATCTACCATATATTCCCACAATTAGTAATACACCTTTTTGCTTTACGACTAGTTTCTTTTTTGAAGATAAATCAGCTGATAGTTTCATTTATAATAAAACATTAAATATTTTAAAAGGTAAGTAATGAAGAAGAAAGTAGCAATAATTGGGGCTGGTCCTAGTGGTTTAGCTCAGTTAAGAGCTTTTAAGTCGGCAGAAGAAAAAGGGGCTAAGGTTCCAGAAATTGTTTGCTTCGAAAAACAAGAGAATTGGGGCGGATTATGGAACTATAGCTGGCGAACTGGACTTGATCAGCATGGTGAAATTGCTCATGGGAGTATGTATCGCTATCTATGGTCTAATGGGCCAAAAGAGTGTTTAGAGTTTGCTGATTATTATTTTGAGGAGCATTTTGGTCATCCAATTGCTTCTTTCCCACCAAGAGAAGTCTTGTTTGACTATATTCAGGGAAGAGTAAAGAAGGCTAATGTTAGGGATAAAATTAGGTTCAACACTGCTGTAAAAAATGTTGATTATGATGAAGAAAATGGATTATTTACTGTTACGGCTAGCAACCTTATT
Organism: Candidatus Thioglobus sp. NP1; assembly: GCF_003326015.1. Classification (NCBI taxonomy): domain Bacteria; kingdom Pseudomonadati; phylum Pseudomonadota; class Gammaproteobacteria; family Pseudothioglobaceae (SeqCode); genus Candidatus Thioglobus; species Candidatus Thioglobus sp. NP1. Next base: position 1,549,518 of record NZ_CP023860.1, on the reverse strand, counting down.
GATGATAAAGTTTATGATGAAGAATTTGATTATGTAATTGTAGCCTCAGGACATTTTTCAACTCCAAATGTCCCTAATTACGAGGGATTTAGTCACTTTAATGGAAGGATATTGCATGCCCATGATTTTAGAGATGCGCTTGAGTTTAAAGGCCAAGATATTTTAGTTATTGGAAGTAGCTATTCTGCTGAGGATATTGGCTCTCAATGCTATAAATATGGTGTTAAGTCTATTACTAGTAGTTACCGCAGTGCTCCGATGGGATTTGGTTGGCCAGAAAATTGGGAGGAAAAGCCTGCATTAACTAAAGTTGAGGGAAATACAGCTCATTTTGCAGATGGAAGTTCAAAAGATGTAGACTCAATTATACTTTGTACTGGCTATATTCATCATTTCCCATTTTTACCCGATTCACTTCGACTCAAGACTAATAACATTCTATATCCGTTAGATTTATATAAAGGAGTTATCTGGGAGAAAAATCCAAAACTTATGTATCTAGGTATGCAGGATCAATGGTATACCTTCAATATGTTTGATGCTCAAGCTTGGTATGCTCGAGATGTTATTCTTAAAAAAATAGTCTTACCTTCTTTTGATGAAATGCAAGCTCACACAAAAGAATGGCATGAAAGAGAGACTGCGCAAGATGATGTAGCATATGCGATTGATTTCCAGGGTGCTTATACTCAAATGTTAATAGACGATACAGATTATCCCAACTTTGATATTAAGGGAGTTAATGAAACTTTTATGGATTGGAAGCATAATAAAAAAGATGGTATTATGACTTTTAGAGATAAGTCTCACGCTTCACTTATGACTGGAACTCAATCACCTCCGCACCATACTCCATGGCTAGAGGCGTTGGATGATTCCTTAGAAACCTATTTAGACATATAATTTCAATTATTGTAAAAATCCATTTCAACATATAAAAAACACCTTTTGAATAGATAATAAAGTCTAAAATTCCTGCTTTATTTGCATATAATACAAAGCCTATTTAATGGTTTGTATTATTGTTATTCGGTGAACAGTATGAAGTACCATACAATTGATAAAAATTCAATTGAAAACGTCTTGGAACGTGCTAAGCAATATCGCTCATTACTCCAACCAGAGATGGCTATAAGTATATGTTTGGATATATTTGCAGTTGATAAGAATAATCAAGATACCCTAGTAATTTATATTCTTGCATTGACTGATCAGCTGGGACTAAGTGAATCTAAAATTCATCATAAAAAAATTACTGATAGTATCAAAAGATTAGATTCTGATTTTTTGCGTCATTATTACACTGGAATTTTTCTAGAGAGGCAAGCAAGAAGTCTTCTCAACCACTCAATGTCTAGGTCATTCGCATATAGTGCTTTTAAAGAGGCAATAGCTGAATTTGAAATAGCTGAAAAAATGGCTCCAGAACATTGTGCTGATCCAATTTTGCGATATAACAGTTGTGTTAGAACTATTAAAAAAGAAAATCTTTTACCCCGACAAGAATATGATGATCTCTACTAAAAATAGCACTGTTTTTTTAAAAAAAATGATGGCTATTGCAGGTTTATTTTGGTTTTTTTTCCTGATTCTCTATCTTTTTGGTGCCCTTACATTTCATGCTGGTGAGTCTTTTTTTACAGCTACTCATGTTTGGTTTAGTAACTCAATTTTTCATCCCATATTACTAACTTTACTATCAATAACTCTTGCTTTTCATATTGCAGTTGCAATTTCTAGGCAGTTAAATAACAATGAAAGTTCAGGTGATCGATATAAAAAACCTTATCCTAAGGCTGTCCCTAGGGTAGTTGCCTGGTCAGGTGCTTCAATTATCCTGGCGTTTATAATTACACATAGTGTGCAAATGTTATCAACAGATACAGCTAATTTATATTCAGAAGTGCAATCAATCTTTCAAAGGCCATTAATGTGGGCTATTTATGGGTTAGGTATGATTGCGATATCAACTCATTTACATCATGGGCTTACTAATGTATTGCAAACTTTAGGGGTTTCCAGTAAACAATATAAAGGTTCAGCGCTTATAATTGTTATTCTGATTATGGCTGGCTATGCTTCAATTCCAATAGGTATTCTGTATGCAAAATTTTAATCCAAATGTACCATCAGGGCCCCTTGAAAATAGGTGGGATAAGCATAAATTTGATCTTGCACTGATTGCACCTCAAAATAGAAAAAAATATAAAATTATTGTTATAGGAACTGGTTTAGCTGGAGCTTCATTATGTGCAACGCTTGGAGAGGCTGGCTATAATATTAAATCCTTTTGCTACAATGATAGCCCTCGAAGAGCCCATTCCATAGCAGCTCAAGGCGGTGTGAATGCGAGTAAAAATTATCAAAATGATGGTGATAGTACATGGCGACTTTTTTACGATACGATAAAGGGTGGAGATTTTAGAGCAAGAGAGTCAAATATTTATCGTCTAGCGCAATTGAGTTGTAATATTATTGATCAAGCTGTTTCGCAGGGAGTCCCTTTTGCTAGAGAGTATAGTGGTTATCTAGCTAACAGATCTTTTGGGGGGACCCAAGTTTCAAGAACTTTTTATGCTCGTGGGCAAACGGGACAGCAGCTTTTATTGGGTGCGTATAGTTCAATGAGTAAAGAAATAGCCTCAGGAAGAGTAACGCATCAGTCAAGATCTGAAATGTTAGAGATGATTATTATTGATGGAAAGGCTCGTGGTGTTGTCGTTCGAAATTTAGTAAGTGGAGAAATTTCAGCACATGTTGCTGACTGTGTTGTGCTCTGTACCGGAGGTTACAGTAATGCCTACTATCTCTCAACTAATGCAATGGGTTGTAACACCTCTGCAACTTGGAGAGCTTTTAAGAACGGAGCCTACTTTGCAAATCCTAGTTTTACTCAGATTCATCCAACTTGTGTTCCTCCAACTGGTGATAGCCAGTCAAAATTAACATTGATGAGTGAATCACTTCGAAATGATGGGCGAATTTGGTCACCAAAAAATACAGAAGATTGTGATAAAAATCCGAATGACATTCAAGAGCAAGATAGAGATTATTTTCTTGAGAGAATGTACCCTGCATTTGCTAATCTTGTTCCAAGAGATATAGCATCAAGAGCACTTAAAGGTATTTGTGACGAAGGCAGAGGAGTGGGCTCCTTATTCAATAATCAGAGATTAGGAGTCTATCTTGATTTTTCTTCCGTTATTGAAAAAATAGGAATTGAAAAAGTAAAAGAAAAATATGGTAATTTGTTTGATATGTATAAAAGTATTACTGGTGAAAATCCATATGAAGTGCCAATGAAAATTTACCCAGCACCCCACTATACTATGGGTGGTTTGTGGGTCGATTATAATTTAATGACTTCTATAAATGGATTGTTTGCATGTGGTGAGGCTAACTTTTCAGATCATGGGGCCAATCGTTTAGGAGCTTCAGCATTAATGCAAGGTTTGGCAGATGGTTATTTTATTGCTCCTCAGACTGTAGCAAATTATTTGGCTCGTAGTAAATTTGAAGAGATTGATCTAGATCATCCAGAGGTTATTACAACAATCGATACTGTTAAAACTCGAATTGAAAAGTTAATGAATGCACCAAAACCAGAATACTCCCCTGATTATTTCCATAAAAAAATTGGAAGTATTTTATGGACTACTTGCGGCATGGCTAGAGATAAAGATTCTCTTGAAGCTGCAATAAAAGATATTAATGACCTTAAAAAATTATTTTGGAATAGCATTAAAGTCACTGGCTCAGAAAGTGACTTTAACCAAACCTTAGAAAAAGCAGGAAGGGTTGCTGACTTTATAGAGCTTGGACATTTAATGTGCGTTGATGCTCTTGATCGTGAAGAGTCTTGTGGCGCACATGCACGTCTTGAATATTTAGCCGAAAGTGGTGATGCAATGAGAGATGATGAGAATTATGGTTATGTTGCTGCTTGGGAATTTAATGATGATGGACCAGTTCTCCATAAAGAGCATCTTGATTTTGAGTTTATAAAGCCAACATATAGGGACTATAAATGAATTTTACTCTCCATATTTGGCGCCAAAAAAATACTCAAAGTGCTGGTAAATTTTTTACCTATGAGATTAACGATATTGATAGTGATACGTCGTTTCTAGAAATGCTTGATCAATTAAATGAACAGCTAATTGATAAGGGTGAGGATTGTATTATTTTTGATTATGATTGCAGAGAAGGTATTTGTGGGACATGTTCATTAGTAATAAATGGTCACCCACATGGAGAAAAAAAAGCCACAACAACATGTCAGCTTTACATGAGGGATTATGCAAATCAGCGTGAACTTTGGATTGAGCCATGGCGTGCAAAAAGCTTTCCAATAGTCAAGGACCTGGCTGTTAAGCGAGATGCGTTTGATCGAATAATTCAATCTGGTGGATTTATTTCTGTTTCAGTTGGCTCCTCTCCAGAGGCTAATTCAATACTGGTCAATAAAGATGATGCAGATTGTGCCTTTGATTCTGCAACCTGTATTGGTTGTGGGGCCTGTGTTGCAGTATGTCCAAATGCCTCAGCAAGTCTTTTTATTGCTGCAAAGATTAACCATTTTGAACAGTTACCACAAGGCAAAATTGAGAGCAAAACTCGAGCACAAAGGATGATTAATCAGATGGAAGAAGAGGGTTTTGGTAGTTGTTCTAATCATCGCCATTGTGAAGTCGTATGTCCAAAAGAAATTTCAGTAAAAAATATTGCTACAATGAATAGACTACTGTGAATTCATGTATTTATTAAGTTTTATTTATAAGGAGTTATTATGAAAGTTGCAGTATTAGGCGCAGCTGGTGGAATTGGCCAAGCGTTGGGTTTATTATTAAAAACACAGTTACCAAATGGGACTGAATTATCATTATATGATATTGCACCTGTAACTCCAGGAGTTGCAGCAGACTTAAGTCATATTCCAACTGCAGTAAAAGTTACTGGTTTTGCTGGTGAAGATCCAGCACCTGCATTAATTGATGCAGATATCGTTTTAATTTCAGCTGGAGTCGCTAGAAAGCCAGGAATGGAGCGCTCTGATCTTTTTAATATTAATGCAGGAATTGTCAAAAATCTAGTTTCAGTTTGTGCAGATATTTGTCCAAAAGCGTTAATTGGAATCATTACAAATCCAGTAAATACAACAGTTGCTATTGCTGCAGAAGTATTAAAACAAAAAGGGGTGTATGATCCAGCGCGATTGTTTGGGATTACAACGCTTGATATTATTCGTTCTAATACTTTTGTTGCCGAAGTTAATGGTGTTAGACCTGAAGATCTTAATATTCCAGTCATTGGTGGCCATTCGGGTATTACCATACTCCCATTATTATCACAATCTGGTTTTGAATTTACTGAGGATGAGGCAGCGTCAATGACAAAGCGCATTCAGAATGCTGGTACTGAGGTTGTTGAGGCTAAGGCAGGTGGTGGTTCTGCGACCCTTTCAATGGGACAAGCAGCTGCACAGTTTGGTTTATCACTTGTTCGTGCACTAAATGGTGAACAAGATATTATTGAATGCACATATGTTGAAGGCTCTGGAGATAAAGCTCGTTTTTTTGCTCAACCAGTGCTTTTAGGAAAAAATGGCGTTGAAAAAATACTTAGTTATGGAGATCTTTCTGACTTCGAAGAGGCAACTCTCAATGCAGCTATTAGTACCCTTAAAACTGATATTTCGATTGGTGAAGATTTTATCAATTAATATAAATTCAATTTTCAGTTTTTAAATACAAGGAATTAAATGTCTCAAAATCTTCATGAGGAAGCTTTAGATTATCACCGTGAAGGCAGACCAGGAAAGATTGAGGTCTCCTCTCATAAAAAACTTGATACTGAAAAAGAACTCAGTCTAGCATACAGTCCAGGAGTAGCGGCTCCTGTTAGAGAAATCGTTAAAAATCCAAGTGCAGTGAATGATTACACAATTAAAGGCAATTTAGTAGCAGTAATTAGTGATGGTTCAGCAGTTTTAGGCTTAGGCAATGTTGGCCCCTTGGCGGCAAAACCTGTTATGGAGGGAAAGGCTGTTTTATTTAAACGGTTTGCTGGCATTGATGTTTTTAATATTGAGCTTGATACTCAGGATGTTGATGAAATTGTTAATACAATTAAGAATATAGCGCCTACCTTTGGAGGCATTAACTTAGAAGACATTTCAGCACCAAGATGTTTTGAAATTGAGAAGCGATTGATTGAGGAATTGGATATTCCAGTTTTTCATGATGATCAGCATGGAACTGCTGTAATTGTTGCTGCTGGACTGTTGAACGCACTTGAGATTCAGGAAAAAAATATTGAATCAGTCAAGATAGTATGTGCTGGTGCCGGCTCTGCTGGGATTGCAACCCTAAAACTATTAATTGAATTAGGTTTTAATAAGGAAAATATTCTTTTGGTAGATCGAAATGGCGTTGTATCAAAAAATAGTAAAAATCTAAGTAAAGAAAAAATTGATTTTGCAATTGATACTAATAAAAAAACATTAGAAGAAGCTATTGATGGTTCGGATGTTTTAATTGGGGTTGCAAGAGGAAATCTTGTTACACAGGAAATGATTAAATCAATGGGTAAAAGACCAATAATTTTTGCTTTATCTAACCCTGATCCAGAAATTTCTCCAGCTGACGTTTATGAGTGTAGGGATGACGTATTGATGGCCACTGGTCGAAGTGATTATCCTAATCAGGTAAATAATGTACTTGGGTTTCCTTATATTTTTAGAGGCGCACTGGATGCTAATTCTAGAATTATTAATACAGAAATGAAGATTGCCGCTGTTTATGCGCTTAAAGATTTAGCTAAGTTACCTGTTCCTGAATCTTTATTGAAAATCTATCAAGTTAAGGAGCTTAAATTTGGTAAAGATTATTTCATACCAAAACCCTTTGATCACCGGTTAATAGAAACTATACCAAAAGCTATATTTGATGCTGCAGTTAAGAGTGGTGTGGCACGTCTAAAATAATCTTCGAATAACCCTTAATTTAGGCTATTTTATCCTTGCTAAGCAAACATAGTTATGGGATAATGTCCCATTGTTTTTTTGGAGGGGTGGCCGAGTGGTTAAAGGCGACGGACTGTAAATCCGTTCTCTCTGAGTACGTTGGTTCGAATCCAACTCCCTCCACCAGTGAAACATATGAATAGGAAATTGCGGGTGTCGTATATTGGTATTACCTTAGCCTTCCAAGCTAATGAGGTGGGTTCGATTCCCATCACCCGCTCCATGTGGTTAGGACTGTGCTCACCTAGCTCAGTCGGTAGAGCACTTCCTTGGTAAGGAAGAGGTCGCCGGTTCAAATCCGGTGGTGAGCTCCACTTTAATTTGAATGTATATAGGGGATTAGAAATGGCAAAAGAAAAATTTGAAAGAACCAAACCACACGTGAATGTGGGAACAATTGGTCACGTTGACCATGGAAAAACTACTTTAACAGCAGCCCTTACTAAGGTTATGGCTGAAGCTCAAGGCGGTGAGTTCAAGGATTATGCCGATATTGATAACGCGCCTGAAGAAAGAGAGCGTGGTATTACCATTTCAACAGCGCACGTAGAATATGAGTCAAATGCTCGTCACTACGCTCATGTTGACTGCCCAGGACACGCTGACTATGTTAAGAATATGATTACCGGTGCCGCACAAATGGACGGCGCTATTATTGTAATTGCTGCAACTGATGGACCAATGGCTCAAACGCGTGAGCACATTCTATTGTCTCGTCAAGTTGGTGTTCCTTACATCGTTGTTTATATGAATAAAGCTGATATGGTTGATGATGAAGAACTAGTAGAGCTTGTTGAAATGGAAATCCGTGAACTTTTGACTGAATATGAGTTCCCAGGTGATGACACACCGGTGATTTTTGGTTCAGCTTTGAAAGCACTAGAGGGCGATACATCTGATATCGGTGTGCCATCTATTGTTAAACTAGTTGAAGCACTAGATACATACATCCCAACGCCAGAGCGTGATACTGATAAAACCTTCCTAATGCCAATTGAGGACGTGTTCTCAATCTCAGGTCGTGGAACTGTTGTAACAGGTCGTATTGAACGTGGTGTTGTTAATGTTGGTGATGAAATTGAGATCGTTGGTATTAAAGATACGCAGTTGACTACTTGTACTGGTGTTGAAATGTTCAGAAAGTTACTTGATTCAGGTGAAGCAGGTGATAACGTTGGTGTTTTGCTTCGTGGTACTAAGCGTGAAGAAGTTGAGCGTGGTCAAGTATTAGCTAAGAAAGGCACGATCAACCCACATACTAAGTTTGAAGCTGAAGTATATATATTAAGTAAGGAAGAAGGTGGACGTCATACGCCATTCTTTAACAATTATCGTCCACAGTTCTACTTTAGAACAACGGATGTAACTGGTGCTGTAGAGTTGCCATCAGGTACTGAAATGGTTATGCCAGGTGATAATGTTAAGATGGTAGTCGAGTTACTGGCTCCAATTGCAATGGAAGAAGGATTAAGATTTGCAATTAGAGAAGGTGGCCGAACGGTAGGTGCCGGCGTCGTCTCAAAAATTACGAGTTAAATTTATTATGGTTTTTAGCTACTCTTTATGGGTAGCTATTTTTATTTAGGATTTGATATTTAGGCAAGTGGCTCAATTGGTAGAGTAGTGGTCTCCAAAACCATTGGTTGGGGGTTCGAGTCCCTCCTTGCCTGCCAAATTAAAGGAAATATGTGGCTAAGGAAATAGAAAATTTAAAGAGTGTATCTGATAAGTGGAAAACATATGTAGCTATTGCTGTTGTTATAGCAACGCTTTATTTATATTATTCAAACCCACTTGCTTTTAATACGCTTACTAATGTTATTGTTACACTTGTACTGTTTGGAATTGCTGGAGTAATCTTTATCAAATCTGCTCAAGGTGAACGTTTTCTTCATTTTTTAAAAGAAACCAGAATTGAGTTAAGAAAAGTAGTCTGGCCAACCCGTCAGGAGACTGCGAAGACAACTGGAATAATTATGATTGCAGTTGTTATTGTTGCTATTTTTCTGTGGATTGTTGATGCATTTTTTACTTGGGGTGTTGGATCAATTTCGTCAATAAACATATTTTAAGTTAAGGATTTTATGTCTAAGAATTGGTTTGTAATACACGCTAGAAGTGGCTATGAAGCGAAAGTTAAAGTAGCCATTGAAGAGGCGGTTGTGAGAGAGGGAATTGAAGATCTTGTATCTGAGATCCTTATCCCTACTGAGCAGGTAGTTGAATTGAAGGGTGGTAAGAAAAAAGAAACAGAACGTAAATTCTTCCCTGGTTACATGCTTATTAAGATGGAGCTTACAGAGCCAAGTTGGTTATTAGTTAAAAATACAACTAACGTTATTGGTTTTATAGGAGGATCGTCAGGGAAGCCCTCTCCAATTTCGCAGAGAGAAGTAGATAGAATTTTTGCACGTGTTCAAGAAGGTGCCGATAAGCCTAAACCTAAGGTTGCTTTTCAACCAGGTGAAGAGGTATTGGTTACTGAAGGACCATTTAATGAATTTAATGGAACTGTTGAAAGTGTTAATTATGAAAAGAGTTTACTAACGGTTGAAGTTTTAATTTTTGGAAGGACTACCGCAGTTGAGCTAGAGTTTTCTCAAGTGGAGAAAACTTAAGTCGGTCTAAAAGACCGAGTTTGTTAACGGGGAGCTTAAAGGCGTTTGAACCCATAGGAGATAAAAATGGCAAAAAAAATTGAGTCATATATTAAATTGCAGGTTCCTGCAGCAGAGGCAAATCCATCACCACCTGTAGGTCCAGCATTAGGACAACATGGTGTTAATATTATGGACTTTTGTAAAGCCTTCAATGCTCAAACTCAAGAGCTTGATAAAGGTATGCCTGTCCCAGTAATTATTACTGTTTATAACGATAGAAGCTTTACATTTATTACTAAAACTCCACCTGCAGCGGTACTTCTTCGGAAGGTAACTGGAATTGAGAAAGGTAGTGGTGAGCCGCATATTAATAAAGTTGGTACAGTCACCCGCGCCCAATTAGAAGAGGTCGCAAATATAAAAATGAAAGATTTAAATGCAAATGATTTAGATGCAGCAGTCCAAATTGTAGCGGGAACAGCTCGTTCAATGGGTCTAGTGGTGGAGGGTTAATAATGGCTAATTTAACAAAAAATCAAAAAGTTGCTGCTTCTAAAGTAGAGGTTGGTTCTAAATATTCAATTTCAGATGCTCTTGTGCTAATTAAGGAGTGTGCAACTGCAAAATTCGATGAATCAGTTGATGTGAGTATCAATCTTGGTATTGATACCAAAAAATCTGATCAAACAGTTCGTGGTGCCGTAGTTCTTCCTAATGGAACTGGAAAAGTTGTTCGAGTAGCAGTTTTTACTCAGGGTGATAATGTGGAAAAAGCAACTGATGCTGGTGCAGATATTGTTGGAATGGATGATTTAATGAAGACTATGCAGGATGGCGACCTTAATTATGATGTTGTTATTGCGTCTCCTGATGCAATGGGTGTTGTTGGTCGTTTAGGTCAAGTTCTTGGTCCTCGAGGTTTAATGCCAAATCCAAAAGTTGGAACTGTAACACCAGATGTTGCAACTGCTGTTAAGAACGCAAAAGCTGGTCAGGTCCGTTACCGTGCAGATAAAGCTGGTATTGTTCATGCTGGTATTGGTAAAGCATCCTTTGATGCAAAAGCATTAGAAGAAAATATTATTGCACTTATTGATGCAATCAAAAAGGTTAAGCCAAGTTCAGCTAAGGGCGTTTACTTTAAAAAAATTAGTGTTTCATCAACGATGGGCCCAGGCCTTGCAATTGATGCAGCAAGTTTTGATATTTAAATATTTTTTAAAACTGATAGATTAATTATTATCAGTTAATGAATTCTTTGGGCGACAGGGTAACTTGTCATGCCTCAAAGACCATAGGTGCGATAAATTGTTTTCAATTTGTCGCTTAATAAATTGATTCTTCAATTTGCCTATGTAGAGGGTATGAAAATACCTTGTGGCGAAAGTTGTAATTTTATGACTTTCATTTTTTAATTGTTCAGGAGAGACAATATGGCTCTAAATCTTGAAGCAAAAAAAGCAGTTGTTGAACAGGTAAATGCAGTAGCTATTAATGCAATTTCTGTTGGTGTTGCTGAGTATCGTGGATTGAATGTTGAACAAATGACTAATTTGCGAAATTCTGCTATAGATGCAGATGTTTCATTACGTGTTGTTAAAAACACGCTTGCAAAGAGAGCGTTAGCTGAAACTGGATGTGAATGCATTACTCCAGTTTTGAGTGGCCCGGTAATCTTAGGTTTTTCTCAAGAGGATCCAGGCGCTGTGGCTCGTGTTTTCCGTGACTTCATGAAAGAGAATGAAGCGTTAGTTGTTAAAGGTTTGGGAGTTTCTGGTGAATTTATTGATGCAGATCAATTAAAGAGAATTGCCAGTCTTCCATCTAAAGATCAAGCAATCAGTATGTTAATGGCGTTGATGCTTGCACCAACTGAGAAGTTAGTGAGAACTTTAAATGAAGTTCCTACTAAGTTAACTCGAGTTGTGGCAGCGATTCGTGATCAACAACAATAATAATTATATAGAGGAGTAAATATCATGGCGAAATTAAGTAACGAAGATATTTTAAGTGCAATTGCAGATATGTCTGTAATGGATGTTGTTGAACTAGTTTCAGCAATGGAAGAAAAATTTGGTGTTTCAGCAGCGGCAGTTGCAGCAGCACCAGTTGCAGCAGCAGCAGATGCTGGTGTAGCAGTAGAAGAAAAGAGTGAGTTTGATGTTATGCTAACTAGCTTTGGTGAAAAGAAAGTTGCCGTCATTAAAGCTGTTCGTACTATCACTGGATTAGGTCTGAAAGAGGCGAAAGATCTTGTTGAGAGTGCGCCTGCAGCAATAAAAGAAGGAGCATCAAAAGCTGAAGCTGATGATATTCTTAAGCAGCTTGAAGAGGCTGGTGCTAGCGTAGAGCTTAAGTAATTTGTTCAATGCTATAAACCAAAATCCCCATGAGGGGATTTTGGTGTTTTTATTCAAAAGTATTTTTTTTGAAAACAATTTATTGATTATTACGGAGTATTCATGACTTATTCATTTACAGAAAAAAAGCGAATCAGAAATAATTTTGGAACTAGGGAGTCTATTCTTAAAGAACCAGATTTATTATCTATTCAGATTAATTCATTTAATACTTTTATTCAAGCGGGAGCTACTGAAAAAGAAAATATTGGTCTTCACTCTGTCTTTCAATCTGTATTCCCTATTACTGCTCTGAATGGTTATGCTGAAATTGAGTATTTAGATTACGAACTCCAAGAACCAAAATATAATGTTAAAGAGTGTAAGCTTAGAGGTGTCACTTATGCTGCAACATTACAGGTAAAACTTAATTTGATATTATTTGATAAAAATGGTTCAAATTTAAAGAAAAAACGTCGCGTCAAACAAGTTATTGAAGAAAGTGTTTATTTGGGCCAACTACCTTTAATGACTGATACAGGAACCTTTGTTATTAACGGAACTGAGCGTGTAGTAGTTTCTCAACTTCATCGCTCGCCTGGAGTGATTTTTGAGCATGATAAGGGTAAGACTCATTCATCTGGAAAAATACTTTTCTCATCTCGAATCATTCCTTATCGTGGTTCATGGCTTGACTTTGAATTTGATCACCATGAGCACTTATTCGTTAGAATTGATAGACGTAGAAAATTGCCTGTTACTTCATTGCTTCGTGCAATGGGTAACTCTACAGAAGAAATTATTGATACTTTTTTTGATCATATTGTTGTTAAATTAAAATCAAAGTCCTGTGAATTAGTTATAAAGCCAGAAAAATTAAGAGGAATTATTGCTGAATTTGACATTAAGGTTGATAAAGATATTATTGTTGAAAAGGGTCGTCGAATTACTGCTAAGCATGCAAAAATTCTTCAGGATGCAAAAGTTGATTCTATTAGTGCACCTCTTGAGTACCTTGTTGATAAGGTAATTGCTTCAGATATTATTGATACCGATACTGGTGAAATTTTGCTGGCTGCCAACACATTAATTACTGAAGAATCTATAGAAGTTTTAACTACTACTAAAATTAAAAAACTTAACATTATCTATCTTAATGATGCTGAAAATGGCATTTATATTTCTGATACATTGCGTCTTGATGAACTTCAAACTGAGATTGAAGCTCGCATGTCCATCTACCATGTTATGAGACCTGGCGAACCTGCAACTGAAGATGCGGTAAATACATTGTTCTCAAATTTATTTTTTAATAATGATCGTTATGATCTCTCTCGAGTCGGTCGAATGAAGCTCAATAGACGATTAGGAGTTGAGAGTGAAACAGGTGAGCACGTTCTTACTCATGATGACATTATTAACGTAATTAAACAATTGATTGATATTAAAAATGGACATGATGTGGTAGATGATGTTGATACATTGGCGAATAGAAGAGTAAGAGCTATTGGTGAAATGATTGAAAATCAATTTAGAATTGGACTAATAAGAGTAGAGAAAGCAGTTAAAGAAGGTTTGAATCTAGCTGAAACAGATGAATTAACTCCTCAAGATTTGATTAATTCTAAGCCAGTATCAGCGGCTGTAAGAGAGTTTTTTGGTTCTTCACAATTATCTCAATTTATGGATCAAGTTAATCCTCTATCTGGAGTAACGCATAAGCGAAGAATTTCAGCTCTTGGACCTGGTGGTTTAACTAGAGAGCGAGCTGGTTTTGAGGTTCGTGATGTACACCCTTCACATTATGGAAGACTATGTCCAATTGAAACTCCTGAAGGTCCAAATATTGGATTAATTAATACTTTAGCAGTATATGCAAGAACAAATGATTATGGCTTTTTAGAGACTCCATACCAGGTTGTTAAAGATGCGCTCGTTACTAAAGAAGTAGTCTATGTTTCAGCAATTGATGAAATAAATCATACAATAGCCCAAGCAAATTCATTAGTTGATAAAAAAGGCTATCTGATTGATGATCTCGTTTCAGGAAGACACAAAAATGAGTTTGTTCTTGTTGATAAATCTGAAGTCACTTTAATTGATATTGATTCTAAACAAATTTCATCAGTTGCAGCCTCTTTAATTCCTTTCTTAGAGCACGATGATGCGAACCGTGCACTAATGGGATCAAATATGCAACGTCAAGCTGTACCAGTTCTTAGAGCGGAAAAACCTCTTGTTGGAACAGGTATAGAGCGAGTTGTTGCTTCAGATTCTCGAGTATGTGTTGTTGCAAATCATGATGGAATTGTTGAAACAGTTGATGCATCTCGAATTGTTATTCGTGTTGATGCCAAACAAGCAAAAGATGGTGATCTTGGAGTGGATATTTATAGCTTAATTAAATATTCTCGTTCAAATCAAAATACTTGTATTAATCAAAAGCCACTCGTTCAACCTGGGGATAAAGTTGTTGCAGGGGATGTTTTGGCAGATGGACCATCTACAGATTTAGGTGAGCTTGCTTTAGGTCAAAATATGATGATCGCTTTTATGCCATGGAATGGTTATAACTTTGAGGATTCAATATTAATTTCTGAAAAAGTTGTTCATGAGGATCGTTACACTTCAATTCATATAGAGGAATTAACTGCATATGCCAGAGACACAAAGCTTGGCACAGAAGAAGTAACAGCTGATATTCCAAACGTAAGTGAATCAGCGCTCTCCAAGTTAGATGATGTTGGAATTGTATATGTTGGTGCTCGAGTTAAAGGCGGAGATATCTTAGTTGGAAAAGTTACACCTAAAAGTGAAACAGTTTTGTCTCCTGAGGAAAAATTGTTACGGGCTATTTTTGGAGAAAAAGCAAACAATGTTAAAGATACTTCTCTTCGAATGGGTGCGTCAAAGTCTGGTGTTGTTATCGATGTTCAAATATTTACTAAAGACAGAGTCACAAAAGATACGCGTGCACTCGTTATTGATGATGAGCGTCTAGATAATATTAAAAAAGATATTGATGATGAGTTTGGCATTATAGACGGTGATATTTTTAGACGAATACGTTTAAAACTCTCTGGAAATGTTTCTACTAGCAACATAGGAAATATTAAAAGTGGTGATAAATTAGTTTCAAAAGACTTAAAGTCATTAGAAAATAGTGACTTAGCAAAATTAAAAGTCAAGGATGCGGCAGTTAATAAAGAAGTCGCAGCACTAATTAAACAATCTAAATCAAAGCAAGAAGAGTTTGAGTTATTTTATGAGCAAGAAAGTGCCAAAATAAAGGAGGGTGCAGAACTACCTCCAGGTGTTCAAAAGATGGTTAAAGTTTATGTTGCTACTAGAAAAACATTGCAAGTTGGTGATAAGATGGCAGGTCGTCATGGAAATAAGGGAGTTATCTCTAGAGTATCCCCAGTAGAGGATATGCCTCATCTAGCAGATGGAACTCCTGTAGATGTTGTTCTTAATCCTCTTGGTGTTCCATCACGTATGAATGTTGGTCAAGTTTTAGAAGTTCACTTAGGTTGGGCTGCTAAGGGCCTTGGTTATAAGATTGGAAATTTGCTTGATGAGCATAGAAAAGATACTATTAAGAAAATTCGGTCTATGCTTGACTCAATATACAATAGTTATGGAAAAACAGAAGACTTAAAGTCATTTAGTGATGATGAGATTCTAGAGTTAGCTAACAATCTTCGTTCTGGAGTTCCAATGGCTACGCCAGTTTTTGATGGTATTAAAGAAGAAGATATTAAATCTTTACTTAAGATGGCTGATTTACCAGAGAGTGGACAAATAAAATTATTTGATGGACGAACTGGAGATGCTTTTGATCGAGATGTCACAGTGGGTTACATGCATATGTTAAAGCTAAATCATTTAGTAGATGATAAGATGCACGCACGTTCAACTGGACCTTATTCGTTAGTCACTCAGCAGCCACTTAGTGGAAAGGCTCAATTTGGTGGTCAAAGATTTGGTGAGATGGAAGTTTGGGCTTTAGAAGCATATGGAGCCGCCTATACGCTTCGAGAAATGTTAACAGTTAAGTCTGATGATGTTAGTGGAAGAGCAAAAATGTATAAAAATATAGTTGATGGTGAAAATCGAACTGAGTCAGTAATGCCTGAATCATTTAATGTTTTAGTAAAAGAAATCCGATCTTTGGGTATTGATACTGAACTTGAACAAAATTAAATTAGGAGAATCCTTTGAAAGATTTATTACAAATTTTAAAACAGCAAAATAAAGAACAAGATTTTGATGCAATAAGAGTTGGTTTAGCTTCCCCTGAAAAAATTCGTTCATGGTCTTTTGGTGAAGTAAAAAAACCTGAAACTATTAACTATAGAACCTTTAAACCTGAAAGAGAAGGGTTATTTTGTGCCAAAATTTTTGGTCCTATGAAGGATTTTGAATGCTTATGTGGAAAATACAAGCGCATGAAATTTCGTAATGTAGTTTGTGAGAAATGTGGTGTTGAAGTTACCCTCTCAAAGGTAAGACGAGAAAGAATGGGCCACATAGAGCTTGCTGCTCCAGTTGCTCATATTTGGTATTTAAAGTCCTTACCTTCTAGACTTGGTTTATTAATGGATATGTCATTGAAAGATATTGAGCGTGTTCTTTATTTTGAGGCATTCTTGGTAACTGATTCTGGAAATACTCCATTAATAAAAAAACAACTTCTTACCGAAGAGATGTATTTTGATGCTTTAGACGAGTATGGTGATGATGAGTTTATTGCAAAAATGGGAGCAGAGGCTATCCAAGATGTGCTCTCTGAAATGCAACTTGAAAAAGAAGCTGCAAATTTAAGAGAGGATGCTCTTAGTACCAAATCTCAAACTAAATTAAAGAAGATTAATAAGCGTCTAAAACTAGTCGACTCTTTAATTAAATCTGGAAATAAACCTGAATGGATGGTATTAAATGTTCTTCCTATTCTGCCACCTGATTTAAGACCATTAGTTCCTTTAGATGGGGGAAGATTTGCAACATCCGATTTAAATGATTTGTATAGACGTGTTATAAATAGAAATAATCGTCTTGGAAGACTATTAGAGCTTGATGCGCCTGAAATTATTGTTCGAAATGAAAAGCGTATGCTTCAAGAAGCTGTTGATTCATTAATTGATAATGGTCGAAGAGGAAGGGCGGTAATGGGTAACAATAGGCGTCCACTTAAATCAATTGCTGACATGATAAAAGGGAAGCAGGGTCGCTTCCGTCAAAATTTACTTGGTAAGAGAGTAGATTATTCTGGTCGTTCAGTAATTGTCTGTGGTCCATATTTAAAACTTCATCAGTGTGGCCTTCCCAAGAAGATGGCTTTAGAATTATTCAAACCATTTATATACAATAGGCTTCAAGCAAATGGACTTGCTTCTACAATTAAAGCAGCTAAAAAAATGGTGGAAAGTGAGATACCTGAAGTTTGGGATATTTTAGAAAGGGTTGTTCATCAACATCCTGTTCTATTGAATCGAGCTCCAACTCTTCATAGGCTTGGTATTCAAGCATTTGAACCTCTATTAATTGAGGGTAAGGCAATCCAGCTTCATCCTTTAGTATGTACTGCATTTAATGCAGATTTTGATGGTGATCAGATGGCGGTTCATGTTCCTCTTTCAGAGGAGGCTCAGCTTGAAGCTAGAACTTTAATGTTGGCATCAAATAATATTCTTCATCTTGCTAGTGGTGACCCAATTATTATTCCATCTCAGGATGTAATTTTAGGTCTCTACTATATGACAAGGGAAATGATAAATCAAAAAGGTGAAGGCACTATTTTTGCAAATACTAATGAAGCCCTTACTGCATACGATGAGGGAGCTGTAAGTCTCCATTCAAAAGTTAAATTAAGAGTTCATTTATATGAAAAGGTTAAGGGTAAATATGTTTCTAATTCTTCTGAAATAGTTGATACAACAGTTGGTCGAGCAATTTTTTCCAGAATACTACCAAAGGGTTTGTCATTTAGTTTAATCAATGAAGCATTAACAAAAAAAGTAGTTTCAAATTTGATTCAAGTTTGTTATCGAACTCAAGAACTTAAAGAGACTGTAATTTTTGCTGATCAGATGATGTATATGGGGTTTGAATTTTCAACTAAATCAGGTATATCTTTTTGTTCAAATGATATGATTATTCCAAGTGAAAAAACTGAAATGATTGATAAGGCTAATAGCCAAGTCAAGGATGTACAACAGCAGTTTGCCTCAGGAATTGTAACTAATGGTGAACGCTATAACAAAGTTATAGATATTTGGTCAAGGACTTCTGAAGAAGTTGCTAAAGCTATGATGGATAAAGTTGGTTATGATGATGTTATAGATACAGATGGTAATACTGAGAAAAAACCTTCTTTTAATTCTATTTATATGATGGCAGATTCTGGGGCACGAGGATCTCCAGCTCAGATTCGTCAATTAGCTGGTATGCGTGGACTTATGGCTAAGCCAGATGGATCAATTATTGAGACGCCAATTACGAGTAATTTTCGTGAAGGGCTAAATAATATGCAATACTTTATTTCTACTCATGGTGCACGAAAAGGACTAGCTGACACAGCATTAAAGACAGCTAATTCAGGTTACTTAACACGCCGGCTTGTTGATGTTGGACAAGACCTTGTAGTTACTGAAGAAGATTGCGGTACTGAAAATGGCTTGGTTATGAAGGCTGCAATTGATGGAGGTAATGTAGTTCAAACTTTAGGTTCTGCTGTACTTGGAAGAATCTTAGCTGAAGCAATTTTAGTTCCAAATTCTAAAAAGGTTTTTTTAGAAAAAGGTCATTTAATTACATTATCTGACTCTGAAAATATTGATGAACTTGGTGTAGAATCTATTAAGGTTCGTTCAGCAATTACTTGTGATACTTCATATGGAGTATGTGCATCTTGTTATGGTAATGATATGGCAAGAGGTCATAAAATAGGAGTTGGAGAGGCTGTAGGTGTAATTGCTGCTCAATCAATTGGTGAGCCAGGAACTCAACTTACAATGCGTACATTCCATATTGGAGGTGCTGCAAGTTCTTCTACTGCAGTTAATAGTATTAATATAAATACAGATGGTGTTGTACATTTTGAAAATATGAAGTCAATTGCTAATTCTAACGGAGACTTAGTTGTTATTTCAAGGTCTTCAGAGGCATCAATTAGAAATGAGTTGGGTCAAGTTAAAGAGCGTTATAAACTCCCTTATGGTGCAGTAGTTCATTTTCAAGATGGTGGAAAAGTTAAAGCAAAAGATAAAATTGCGGATTGGGATCCACATACACATCCAATTATTGCTGAAAATTCTGGAAGAGTATCATTTATTGATTTTGTTGAGGGACTTACAGTTGTTAAAAACTCAGATCCATTAACAGGATTAACTTTCTTTGAGATGATTGAAGAAGCAGAAAGAACTTCAGCTGCTAAAGATATGAAGCCAATGATTAAATTAATTGATAAGAAAGATAAAAAACAGGTCTTATCAACGCATTATTTGCCTTCTGGTGTAAAAATCAATTTAGAAGATGGGCAGTTAATTGAAGCTGGAGAAATTCTCGCTAAGATTCCAAAAGCAGTTTCAAAAACAAGTGATATAACAGGAGGATTACCTCGTGTTGCTGATTTATTTGAGGCTCGTAAAGCTAAGGATCATGCTATTCTTGCAGAGAGTGCAGGTGTTGTTAGTTTTGGAAGCCCTACTAAATCTAAAGTTCGAATGCTTATAACAAATGAGTCTGGGGACGTAACAGAAATGATGATTCACCATTGGCGTGCGATTAATGTATTTGATGGTGAAACGGTTGAGAAAGGTGATATGATTTCTGATGGACCTTCTAATCCGCATGATATTCTTAGATTGTTAGGCGTTGCTTCGTTAGCAAATTATATTGTTAAAGAGGTTCAAAATGTTTACCGTCTTCAGGGAGTGAAAATATCAGACAAACATATTGAAGTTGTTGTTAAGCAAATGTTAAGAAAAGTTGAAATTATTGATAATGGTGACTCAAAATATGTAAATGGTGAAACTGCAGAATATGCTCATGTGGTTGAAAAAAATAAGCAATTAAAGGCCCAAGGGAAAAATGAGATAGTTTTCCAAAGATTACTAATGGGTATTACTAAAGCTTCACTTTCTACTGAATCATTTATTTCTGCTGCTTCATTCCAAGAGACCACAAGAGTTCTCACTGAAGCATCTATTACAGGAAGAGTAGATGATCTTAGGGGTCTTAAAGAGAATGTTATCGTAGGTAGATTGATACCTGCAGGAACTGGTTTTAAACATCATCAAGAGAAAAGAAGTCAGCGTGTAGAGACTTTGATGCAAGCTAGTGAAGCGGAGCAAGAACTTTCTGATCAACTTAGTGAAGTTGAGGCTGAAGCTGAGAAATAACAAACTTAACCTATAAATTAGGCATTCTAGTTAGAATTTTGACTTTGGATGCCTAATTTAAAATCATATGTAATTGTTTAAGATTATTTGAATAATTAATCCAAAACCATCATTATCTTGGTAATGATAAAATATACTAATGCAAAAGTCTCAATTTAATACCCTTGTAAAGAATGGTTTTAATCATATTCCTTTCTCTAAAGAGATTGTTGTGGATACTGATACACCCCTAGCATTGTATCTAAAGCTTGCAAATAAGCCATATACCTACTTTTTAGAATCTGTCCAGGGTGGAGAAAAATGGGGACGTTACTCATTTATTGGTCTAGCTGCTGAAACAGTTATTAAAGTATTTAACTATGAAGTTCGAGTAGAAAAAAATGGACAATTAATTGAAAAAAATGATGTAGATGACCCACTAGCATGGATTGAAGATTATCAAAATACTTTTAAAGTTCCAAAATTAGAAAATTTACCAGATTTTAATGGTGGTTTAGTTGGCTATTTTGGGTATGAAATTATTCGATATATTGAGCCTAGATTAAAAAATATTGATAAAACTGACGAACTTAATGTACCTGATATATTATTGATGGTTTCTAATGATCTTTTAGTTGTTGATAACTTATCTAGTAAGGTTTATATAATCACTCATATTGATCCAACTAAAAATTCGTATGATGATGCAATTTTAAAACTTGATGCGATTGATAAAGATATAAAGCAGTTATTCGAGCATAAGATATCAGCTTCTGAAAATATTAAGCCAACTGACTTTGTTTCAAGCTTTGGAAAGGAAAATTTTTTAAAGGCTGTTAAAGATGTCCAGAAATATATAATTGCTGGTGATGTTATGCAAGTGGTTCCATCTCAAAGATTAAGTTGTTCTTTCAAAGCTAAACCAATTGAGCTTTATCGGCAATTACGAATTCTTAATCCTTCTCCTTATATGTATTTTCTTAATTTAGATAATTTTTCGATTGTAGGATCATCTCCTGAAATCTTAACACGAGTTGATAATAATAATGTTGCTACTATAAGGCCCTTGGCTGGAACAAGGTCAAGGGGAAAAACACTTGATGAAGATCTTAATTTGGAGAAAGATCTTCTATCAGATGAAAAAGAAATTGCAGAGCATCTGATGCTTATTGATTTGGGTAGAAATGATCTTGGCCGAATTGCCAAAACTGGCAGTGTTACTCTTACGGATAAAATGTTTATTGAGAAGTACTCTCATGTTATGCATATTGTTTCAAATGTGGAGTGTCAATTAAGAGAAAATATGAGTTCAATTGATGTCTTAAAAGCTACTTTTCCTGCAGGTACTTTAAGTGGTGCGCCAAAAGTAAGGGCTATGGAAATAATTGATGAGGTTGAAACATTAAAACGAAATGTATACTCAGGTGCAATTGGTAATTTGTCATGGCATGGTGGAATGGATCTGGCAATTGCAATTAGAACTGCAATAATAAAAGATGAAGTTCTTTATATCCAGGCTGGTGCGGGAATAGTTCATGACTCTTTACCAGAAAATGAATGGCAAGAAACTATGGATAAAGCCGAAGCTTTAATTAGAGCGGCTGAGAATATTTAATTTTTTTATTTTTTATAGATTTATCTTTAGCCATTTGTTTGTAAAATGAATTGATAGTATCCAAATCATTTTATTTATGTCATTTACAGGTTTTGTTCATCTTCAATGCCAAAGTGAATATTCTGTCAAGAATAGTTTGATACGAGTCTCAAAACTAATTGAAAGTGTCAAAGAGGCAGGAATGAGCAGTGTTGCTTTGACAGATGATATGAGTCTATTTTCAGCAGTTAAATTTTATCAAAAAGCTACTAAAGAAGGAATTAAGCCAATCATTGGTTCAAAGTTATCAGTAACTTTTGAATTTGGTACTTATGAAGTTCTTTTACTTTGTCAAAACCACAAAGGGTATTTAAATCTTTCAGAGCTTATCTCTAAAGCATACTTAGGTGAACAAGGTATTTCAATTGCAACTGTAAATGAAGAGCAACTCATCTCTCATAATGAAGGTTTAATTATGATAGCACCTTTAGTAACCTCAGATATTTCAAAACTATTCTTATCAGGTAAGTTAGAAATTGCAGAAGAAAAAGTTAAAAGCTGGGAATCAGTATTTAATAGTCGCTACTATATGGCTGTTCAAAGAACTAATCGAACATTTGATGAAAGTCTTCTTAATCAGACTATAGAGCTAGGATTAAAATTAAATATTCCAGTAGTGGCAACTAATGATGTTCAATTTTTAAAAAAAGAAGATTATGAGGCTCATGAAGCAAGAATATGTATTTCAGAAGGAGGTCTGCTAGATGATGCTCGCAGATTAAAGCATTTTAGTAAGGCGCAGTATTTAAAAACACCTAGCGAGATGTCTGAGCTATTTTCTGACTTCCCAAATATTTTAAAAAATACACTTGAGCTTTCAAAAAGATGCAATTTGCACTTTGAACTATTTGAAAAAAATTATCTTCCAGTTTTTCCAACACCAGAGGGAAAGTCAATCTCTGAATTCTTTAATGAAGAGTCATTGTTGGGTCTCAAAGAAAGATTAAAGGATATTAAAGTAAATGAAGAGATTTATTTTGATAGATTAAATTTTGAGTTGTCTGTGATTTTAGAAATGGACTATCCAGGGTATTTTTTAATTGTCTCTGACTTTATAAGATGGGCTAAAGAGAATGGTATTCCTGTTGGACCAGGAAGGGGTTCAGGAGCTGGTTCTTTAGTTGCTTGGGCATTATCTATAACAAATGTAGATCCAATTGAACATGATCTTTTATTTGAGCGTTTTCTTAATCCTGAGCGAATATCAATGCCTGACTTTGATATTGATTTTTGTACTGATAGAAGAGATGAAGTTATTGCATACGTTGCCAGCAAATATGGGTCTGATAAAGTTTCTCAAATTATTACTTACGGAACTATGGCTGCTAAAGGAGTTGTAAGAGATGTAGGAAGAGTCTTAGGACACCCTTATGGCTTTAGTGATCAGATCTCTAAAATGATTCCAAATGAATTAAAGATTACATTAGAAAAAGCCTTAGAGGATTCTTCAGAGCTTAAGGCCCGCTATGATTCTGAAGAGAGTGTTTCTACACTTATTGACTTGTCTCAAGAATTGGAAGGCCTAATTAGAAATGTTGGGACGCATGCTGGTGGTGTAGTTATTGCACCAAGCAAGATTAGTGATTTTTGCCCAATATACAAAGGAGCTGATGAGTCAGATGTTATTGTCTCTCAGTTTGATAAAGATGATGTTGAAGCAGTTGGTCTTGTTAAGTTTGATTTTCTTGGTTTATCAAATTTAACTATTATTGATAAGGCAGTAAAAATTATTGCTAAAAATAAATTAAGTGAGGGTTTAATAGATATTGATAAACTCGCTTTGGATGATCCAAAAGTATATAAATTACTTCAAGATTGTGATACTACTGGAGTTTTTCAGCTTGAATCAGATGGGATGCGAGGCTATTTAAAAAAATTGAAAGCAGATTGTTTTGAGGATATAGTTGCCATGTTAGCTTTATATAGACCAGGCCCATTAGAGTCAGGAATGGTGGATGATTATATTCAAGTTAAGCATGGAGCAAAAGTTCGATATCCTCATAAGATACTGGAAGAAATTTTAAAACCAACAAATGGTGTTTTTATTTATCAAGAGCAGGTAATGAAATCTGCTCAAATTATGGCGGGCTACTCTTTGGGTGGTGCAGATATATTGCGAAGAGCAATGGGTAAGAAAAAAGCTGAAGAAATGGCTGAACAAAGAGAGGTTTTTGTAAAAGGCGCTGCCAAAAAAAATATTGAAAAAGATAAGGCCAATGAAATTTTTGACCTAATTGATAAATTTTCAGGCTATGGATTTAATAAATCTCATTCAGTTGCCTATGCTTATATTTCTTATCAGACCGCATGGCTAAAAGCTCATTTTCCAGCTCCCTATATGAGTGCAGTATTATCATCAGCAATGGATGATACTGATCGAGTTGCTTTTACGGTTGGAGAATCAAAGAAAAAAGGAATCATATTTATTGCTCCTGATATAAATCAATCTGAATATGAGTTTAGCATTAAAGATAATATGACAATAGTTTATGGGCTCGGTGCGATAAAAGGAGTTGGTGAGGCACTAGTTAGAGAGATTGTTATAGAGCGAATAAAAAATGGTGATTTCTTAGATATTTTTGACTTTTGCTTGCGAATAGAAAAGAAGTTTCTTAATCGAAGGGCATTAGAGGCGTTAATCTATGCTGGGGCATTTGATAATTTTGGTGTAAAAAGAGCAACTCTTATATCCACATATCCGAATGCTAGAACTCAGGCAGAACAAAGACAAAATGATTTATTAATTGGGCAAGGTGGCCTATTTGCAGAAGTCGAAACTGATACTGAATACGAAAAGAAATACATAAGTGGTTCTTACTTATCTTTCAAGCAAATGATGGTATTCGAAAAAAAAGTGATGGGCTATTACCTCAATAGGCATCCAACTGATTGGTATAAGAATGAACTGAAATCAATAGTTTGCACTTTACCAAATGAATTAGTATTTAGAAATAATCGTGAGGTCCGTGTTCTAGCCCTAATATCTGATATTGATTATCGAAATACTAGAAGAGGTTTGATGGCAAGCTTAAAGGTTGAAGACGGAAAAAGGAAAATAAATGCAGCTGTTTTCTCTCAAGCACTTAGTTCAAATAGTGACCAATTAATTCTAGATGAAGTTGTTGTTATTTCAGGGAAAGTAAATCAAGATTTTAGAGAGCAATGGCAGATTGTTGTAGATAAAATAGAACCTGTTCAAAAAGTTCAATTAAAGTACGCCAAATTTTTAAAAATTAAACTAAGTGACGATAATAAAAACAAGTACGAAGAGCTATGTAATCTACTTAAAGATTTTCGTGGAAAGTGTCCAGTAATTATCGAGTATCAATCTAGTAATGCATCTGGAAATATTCCACTTTCAAAAGAATATGATGTTTCCTTAGATCGTGAATTACTAGATACAATTGAACAAAAATTTGGTCACGATAAATACCAAATTAATTACTAGTTTGAAAAAATAATTATGGATTGTTTTGGCCTTAAATTTCCTTTAAGTAAGCCACTAAACAAGACTAAAAAAGCTTTTTAAATTTCAACAAATAATTTAGTTAATTATTACTATAAGAATTGACTTTAAATGATATTTTTTTTAATCTGGATAAATAAAATTTAAAAAGTAATTAGTCCTTCAAATCGCTCTATATCAAGGAAAACTAGAAAAGTTATCCGCTATTTGAGTTTTAAGTAATAATTTTACAATTAACAAAATTAATTTTGAAAACTATAAAAATATAAGTTGTTGATTTATATAGAAAAAATAGAGGTGATTATTTATTAACCAAAACCATAGAATTTACTATTCTGACGCAATTTTATTAATGATATTAAGAGATATCACCAGAGTTATCCACAGTTTTGTGAGTAAGTCCACAAAGCCTTTATGTATAGGCATCTTGGAGAATTAGAAAAAATATTTTACAATTTTATTAATTAATTTTTCAGCAATAATTTGTTTGCTATTCTTATCAATTTTTTCAGTTTTCTTTGATGTTATAAAGTGAACTTCATTATTATCAGAATTCAGACCAAACTCTCTGTTTGAGACATCATTCACAACAATTGCATCACATTTTTTATTTATTAGTTTCTCAGTCGCGTTTGATATAAGATTTTCAGTTTCTGCTGCAAAGCCAATACAGATTGGTTTACTATTTAGTTTACAAACACTTTCTAAAATATCCTTATTTTTTGAAAGAATAATTGACTCTAAATTAGTATTATTTTTAATTTTATTTTGACTAACTTTTGCTGGCTTGAAATCTGCAACTGCCGCACAACTAATAAAAAGATCTTGATTCTCGATATTATCCATTACAGCTTCATACATATCATCTGCACTAGTAACAAAAATTGCTTTTGCTCTTTTTTCAATTTGCGTTGAAATTGAGCCAATAATCATAGTTACTTTTGCTCCAGAATTGACACAAGCATTTGCTAGAGCCATTCCCATTTTTCCACTACTATTATTTGATATAAACCTAACAGGATCTATCGCCTCAATAGTACCTCCTAATGTTATTAAAACCTTTTTTCCAATTAGTAGATTATTAATAAATAGGTTTGCTGCTTGATGAGCAATTTCAATTGGTTCAGCTAACCTTCCTTCACCTATATCTCCGCATGCTTGTTCTCCAGACCCTGGTTCTATATTAACTACTCCACGAGCTTCAAGTATTCGAAGATTCTCATTCATTGCTTTTGAAGCATACATTTGTTGATTCATCGATGGAGCAATCATTATGATTGCTTTTGTTGCAAGAATAACTGTTGAAAGAAGGTCATCTGCTTTGCCATGACAAATTTTGGCAATTGTATTTGCAGATGCTGGAGCAATAATAATAACATCAGCCCATTTTGCTAATTCTATATGGCCCATAGCAAGCTCAGCGTCTTTATCCCAGAGATTATTATGAACTTTATTTTTTGAAACTGTTTGAAGTGATAGCTCACTCACGAATTCTCTACCACCTTCTGTAATAATAACCCTTACATCAGCACCCAGATCTATAAGACGTCTAACAATATCAGGAGCCTTATAGGCTGCTATTGAACCACTAACTCCTAATACAATTCTTTTATTATCAAGAGTATTCATTTCAGCGTTGCTCTAATTTTTATATCTGAGCCAATCTGACGAATATCAAGAATATTAAGCTCAATCTTTTCAGACATTTTATTTAATGGAATGTTAATCATTGAACTAGCATCACTTCCTAGGATTACTGGAGCAGTGTAGATTATATACTCATCAATTAAACCAGCTTCTAGCATTGCTCCATTGAGGCCACTACCCGCTTCAAGAAGTAGCGTATTAATTCCTTTTTTACCCAGTTGACGTAGAGCAGATTTTAAATCTAATTTTCCATTAGATAGAATTTCTGAATTAGAATTATTAAGTATTAGTGTTCCAGCATCAGATGAAAAGATATTAAGAGATTTATCAATAATTTGATTATTACTATCAATAACTACTCTTAAAGGTTTAGATTTTGAGTTATTAAGCCTAACTGTCATCTTTGGATTATCATTTGAAACTGTCTTTGAGCCAGTCATGATTGCCTGGTTTTCACTTCGTAGTATCTGAACATCATTTCTAGATGCTTCAGAAGTAATCCATTTACTTTCACCACTCTTCATTGCAATTTTTCCATCGATACTCATAGCAATCTTGGATGTCACAAATGGCATACCAGTTTGCATTCTTTTAATAAATCCTCGGTTAAGATCTTTTGCTTCATTTTCAAGTAACCCAATATCAACTTCAACACCAGCATCTTGTAAGATTTTAATTCCTTTCCCAGAAACTAAGGGATTTGGATCAATCATTGCAATAAAGACTTTTTTTACACCAGCATTAATTAGTGCAGCAACGCATGGAGGCGTTTTTCCATAATGTGAGCATGGTTCAAGGGTAACGTAGAGTTTTGTATTTTCTGCTTCATGATTGATTTGATTGAGGGCATTAATTTCAGCATGCCCATCACCATAGAGTTGATGGTAGTCCTGAGCAATAATTTTATCATCACGAGTTATAACACAACCAACCATCGGATTTGCACCAACATCTGATCGACCAAACTGAGAAAGTTTGAGAGCCAGAGACATACATTCTATATCTTGTTCAGTGAAAGCCATTATAATAATTATAAATAATTTATTTAATATTTTACTCGGGAGAGCGGCGTGGATGAACAGAAAAAAGAAGCCTTAAAAGTAGCACTTGGTCAAATTGAAAAACAGTTTGGTAAGGGCTCAGTTATGTTTTTGGGTGACGAGGAGGCAAGAACCGACATTGAGGCCGTTTCTACGGGGAGTTTAAGCCTTGATATTGCTTTGGGCATAGGTGGACTTCCCAAAGGCAGAGTTATTGAAATTTATGGTCCTGAGTCGTCAGGAAAAACAACAATGACTCTTCATGTAATTGCTGAAATGCAAAAATTAGGAGGAACTGCTGCTTTTATTGATGCTGAACATGCTTTAGATCCTTCTTATGCTAGAAAGCTTGGTGTAAATACTGATGACCTACTAATTTCGCAACCAGATACTGGTGAGCAAGCACTAGAAATTACTGATATGTTAGTTCGCTCAGGAAGTGTTGATGTTCTTGTTATTGATTCAGTAGCTGCATTAACGCCAAAGGCAGAAATTGAAGGTGAGATGGGTGCTTCTCATATGGGATTACAAGCAAGATTGATGTCTCAAGCTTTAAGAAAACTCACCTCAAATATAAAGCGCACTAATACTATGGTAATATTTATTAACCAGCTCAGAATGAAAATTGGTGTTATGTTTGGAAATCCAGAGACAACTACTGGAGGTAATGCACTTAAATTTTATGCCTCAGTTCGCTTAGATATTAGACGAATTGGTGCCATTAAAAAAGGTGATGAAATTTTGGGCAATGAAACCCGTGTAAAGGTTCTGAAAAACAAAGTTGCGCCTCCATTTAAAAAAGCAGAATTTCAAATTTTATATAATCAAGGTATTTCTAG
The DNA here is from genome assembly GCF_003326015.1 of Candidatus Thioglobus sp. NP1. Taxonomy (NCBI): domain Bacteria; kingdom Pseudomonadati; phylum Pseudomonadota; class Gammaproteobacteria; family Pseudothioglobaceae (SeqCode); genus Candidatus Thioglobus; species Candidatus Thioglobus sp. NP1. The sequence continues at coordinate 1,520,525 of NZ_CP023860.1, read as the reverse complement.
AGAAAGTGAAATTATAGATCTTGGTGTTGAGCTTGGATATGTAGAGAAGGCTGGAGCTTGGTATAGTGTTGAAGGTGAAAGAATTGGTCAAGGCAAAGATAATGCTAGAGAATATTTAAAAGATCATACTGATATGAGTCAAATGCTCGAAGGAAAAATTCGTGAAAAATTGATGAGTGGTGATCAAGATGAGCCAGAATCAGAGTCAAAACCAGAAGAATAGATGCTATTCAGCAGCATTAAGAATGCTGATGAGGCGTGAGCATTCTCAGTTAGAATTATTGACAAAATTACAGGCTAAGGGTTTTGATATTTCTGCTATTAATGACTCATTGCTGATTTTAATTGAGCAAAATTATCAAAGTGATGAGCGATTTTCTGAAGCATTTATTCTAATGAGACATAACCAAGGTAAAGGCCCTTTAAAAATAGTATCTGAACTCAAGCAAAGAGGTATCAATAAATTTAATCTAGATATTTTTGACTGGTTTAAATTAGCAAAAGAAGTTAGAAACAAAAAATTTGGTGATACTCCTCCGCAGGACTTTAACGATCAAGCTAAACAAAAACGTTTTTTACAATCAAGAGGTTTTGGTTTTGATGAAATTAATCAAGCTTTTTAAATCTATTTAAATCATAACGATTTTTTTATGAAATTCGAAATTAAAAATATAGATAATAAAGCTCGTCTTGGAAGGTTGACCTTCGATCGTGGTGAGGTAAATACCCCTGCTTTTATGCCTGTTGGAACTTATGGTGCTGTTAAAGCAATGACAGTAGAGGAGGTAAAGGGTTTAGGTGCAGAAATCATATTAGGTAACACCTTTCATTTATCTCTAACACCCTCAACTGAAGTGATCTCAGCCCATGGCGATTTACATGATTTTATGAATTGGGATGGGCCAATTCTAACTGATTCTGGTGGCTTTCAAGTTTTTAGTCTAGGCAAGATGAGAAAAATAACAGAAGAGGGTGTCGAGTTTCGATCTCCTAAAGATGGTTCTTTAATTTTTATGGGCCCTGAAGAATCTATGCAAATTCAGCATAAATTAGGTTCAGATATTGTGATGATTTTTGATGATTGTACAGCGTATCCTGGAAAGAAAAGTGAGATTGACCAATCAATGCAACTATCTTTGAGATGGGCCAAAAGATCTTCAATTGAACATCAGAAACTAAATAATAAAAATTCTTTATTTGGAATTATTCAAGGTGGTATGCACAAGGATCTTCGTCTTCAGTCAATCAAATCACTTGTAGAAATAGATTTTGATGGTTACGCGATTGGAGGTTTGTCTGTTGGAGAGCCCAAAGAAGAAATGATGGAGGTTCTTAGTTATTTGCCTGAACATATGCCAAAAAATAAACCTAGGTACTTAATGGGCGTTGGAACACCTTCTGATTTGGTTGAAGGTGTTGAATGTGGAGTTGATATGTTTGATTGTGTTATGCCAACTCGAAATGCAAGAAATGGTTATTTGTTCACCTCAAAAGGAGTCGTTAAAATAAGAAATGCAAAGTATAAGAAAGACACTGGCCCTCTTGATGTAAATTGTTATTGTTCAACCTGTAAAAACTATTCAAGAGCTTATCTGCATCACCTGCAAAAGACTAATGAAATTCTGGGCTCTCGTTTAAATACTCTTCACAATCTTCACTACTACCAAAACTTAATGCATTTAATGAGAGAGGCAATTAAGGTAAATAGCTTTACAGAATTCAAAAAAAAGTTTTATTCTCAACTTAATTAATAGAATTGAATATTCTCTTCTTTTTCAAGTTCAATTGGATACTTGTTAAAGTATTCATCCAAAAGTTCTCTTGCTAAAGGCGCTGCTTTTGAACTTCCACTGCCTGCATTCTCAACAATTATTGCAATTGCAACCTGAGGGTTGTTAATAGGTGCAAAACCAGTAAATAATGCATGGTCTCTTAATCTTTCAGCAATATTCTCAGCGATGTATTCTTCTTCTGGATCAAGTCCAAAAACCTGAGCAGTTCCTGTTTTTCCTGCCAGAGTATAATTAAGCTTATTATTTAATCTTTTTGCAGTTCCAGACTTACCATAAATGGTTTGTTTCATTCCTTCAATAACAAGCTCCCAGTTATTAATGTCTTTGATAGGAATTTGAAGAACATCTTTTTGCTGTTCTAATAATATCTCCCCTTCCTTTGATTGAGAATGCATCATAACCTTTGGCTTTAAAAGTTGTCCTTTGTTGGCAATGGCCGCAGTTGCTAAAGCAAGTTGAATTGGACTTGCAGTCATAAAGCCTTGCCCAATTCCTGTGATAAGAGTCTCTCCACGATACCACGGTTCATCCTTATTATTTTTTTTCCATTCCCTTGATGGCAGAATTCCCCCTAGCTCTCCTGAAAGATCAATGCCAGTTTTTTTACCAAACTGAAAGAAAGCGAGGCTATCATGAATTTTATCAATCCCAAGTTTATATGCTAAGTCATAAAAAAATACGTCACAAGATTGCGCAATAGCATCCACAACATTCACATTACTATGACCTGTTCGCTTCCAGTCATTGAATTTTCGAGAATAATTTGGGAGTTTATAAAAACCTGGGCAAAAAGTTGTATCTTTTATTGTTATATTATTCAATTCAAGTCCAGCTAATGCAACCATAGGTTTGATGGTTGATCCTGGGGGGTAGAGGCCCTTTATGCTTCTATCAAAAAGAGGTAAATCTTCATTACTATTTAGTTCATTATATTTTTCAACTGAGATTCCATTAACAAACCAATTTGGATCATAACTGGGAGTACTAACTAGGCTTAAAATTGAACCATCCTTAACATTAATAAGGGCAATAGCACCTCTATTGTCTCCTAGAAGTGATTCTGCTTTAAGCTGGAGATCTATATCAATATTTATGTAAATATCTTGACCAGAGATAGAGGGTGTTATTACTTTTGACCCAACTACTCGACCAGCCACATTCCTCTCAATTTGTTTCTCCCCGGTCTTACCATGAAGAATAGTTTCATATTGTTTTTCAATGCCTGTTTTCCCAACAAAACTTGTTCCAGCATAATTTTCTTTATCGTATATATTTTTATCCTCTTTACTCATTGAAGATACATAACCAATAAGGTGAGAACTGGATGATCCATATGGATAAACCCTATGAAAGTATGGTTCAATCTCAACTCCAGGTAACTGGTTTGAGACTAAAAATTTTGATGCTATAGATTCAGAAATATTAAATTTAATTGGTATGTTATGAAATTTTTTATAGCGATTTAAATTCTTATTGAATTTATCAACATCTTCTTTATTAATAAACTCATTAATTTCTAAATCTAATAAAACATCATCTAAATTAGAAACCTTTTCTGGAGTAATAGTTAATCTATATGAAAATTCATTAGTAGCTAAAATTTTCCCATTTCGATCTAATATATTGCCCCTAATTGGGGTAATTGGCAGATTCTGCATTTGGTTTCCAAGTGCTTCTTCAGTGTAATAATCGTATTGATTTATCTGCAGGTTAAAGAGTCTTATTATTAAAATAAAGGTCATTACTATCATAAGGAAAGATGCAATGACTACTCTCGATTTGAAGACTTTTTTTTCTTGCCTTATATTTGCAATTTTTTCCATACTTGTTAGTTAATCAATTATCTATCTTGGCAAATAAGAATCTAATGACAGGCCATATTACTGCGCTAGTAAAGGGGGAAAGAAGAACGAACCAGCTAAAATCAAAACCTTGAATTGCGATATGGGTTATGAGAAGAGTTGATAGATAGATTGAAGAGGCAATAAAAACATACACCTGTTGAGTTGTTAAATTAGAGACAAAAAATGATTTTTTGACATTTAAAATAAAAGCTGAACTAATTACAAGATTTAAGGCATTTTGCCCTAAGATGCCTCCTTGAAGAATATCCAATAATAATCCAAGTATCAAAGCCGAAAGATAGGGGCTCTTTGCTTCAGAATATATTAACCAATATATAAAGATTATTAGCATCCATAATGGAGAAGCAGCCTCTAAAGCTTGTGGTAATGAAATAGCACCAATGATCAAAGCAATAACTGATACTTTTATTAAGAGTATAAATGAGGTCTGTTTATTCATTATTATTGGAAACAACTAAAATTAATTCTAACTTATTCATGTTTTGAAGTGGCTCAAGAGATATCGTTAGGAAGGACTCGTTAGAAGCTTCATCAACAGCAATAACTCTACCAAAAAGATAACCAATTGGATATGAATTACCAACTCCACTTGTTACAAAAATGTCTCCTAATTTAACATCCGAGCCTAGAGGTATATATTCTATGATTAAGCCTTCTTCCTTAGAGGCAATTCCTCTTGATATTCCTCTAATGCCATTTCGAGAGTTTTTAACAGGCATGTGTTGAGTAGGATCTGTAATAAGTTGAACAGTAGAATAAAGTGGGGTAACTTGGCTGACTTGTCCTACTACACCATCAGATCCAATGACTAATTGAGATAGAGTGACTCCATCATTCATACCCTTATCAATAATAATTTTTTTATTTAATCTTGATTGAGAAATCGATTTAACATTTCCTAATGTGATTTGATGTTCAGGAATGATGTATGTTGAATCTAGTAGTTGAGATAATTTTTGGTTTTCTAGAATAAGATTATTATAGGTTTGAAGCCTTGCTTTGAGCTCAGTGAGTTTACCCTCCAAATATTCATTTTCAGAAATTAGTTCGGCATTATCAGTGCCTTTATCATTAACCCAATCAATAACGTGATTAGGTAAATCAACAACGAAATAGATTGGCGAAAGAAGTGTTAAAGTAAATCGCTTAAAATTATCTAAGTATGAAAAACGAGTATCTAGAACAATAAGAATTATTGAAAAAAGTATCGGCACTAATAGTCGTAAAAGTCGCATTATTAAGATCCCGACTTGTTAATGGTTACTCAGCAGCTAAAAATCCCATATCATGCTGATTAATCATGTCTAATGCGATACCTCCACCCCTTGCTACACAAGTAAGCGGATCATCAGCAATAGTAACTGGCAAGTTTGTTTGGTTGTTGATTAATCTGTCAAGACCTTCTAAAAGGGCACCACCTCCAGTTATAACTAGACCATTCTGGGCAATGTCTGAAGAAAGTTCAGGGGGAGTTTGTTCTAGTGCCGTTCTTAAAGACCCAATAATCATCCCTAGGGGTTCACTTAAAGCTTCTAGAATTTCTGAATTAGTAACTTCAAAACTAACGGGTAAGCCAGTAGATACAGCTCGGCCTCTGAACTCATTTTTTCTAATAATTTTAGATTCAAAAGCACTTCCAACTTCTTCTTTAATTTGTTCTGCAGTAGCCTCTCCAATGATAATTCCATGGACTCTTCTAATGAACTTAATAATTGTATCGTCAAAGACATCTCCACCAACTCTTAATGAGTCAGAATACACAATGCCATTTAGTGATAAGATTGCAATCTCAGTAGTTCCACCTCCAATATCAAGAACCATTGCACCAGAAGCCTCCTCAATTGCCATACCTGCACCTAGAGCAGCTGCCATAGGCTCTTCAATCAAATAAACATCCCTTGCTCCAGCACCAACTGCACTCTCTTTAATAGCTCTTCTCTCCACCTGAGTAGCACCACATGGAACACAAATTAATACTTTAGGGCTTGGTGAGAAAAAACCAGATTTCAATACTTTTTTCATAAAATATTGCAGCATTTTTTCAGTCACCTTGAAGTCTGCAATAACGCCATCCTTCATAGGTCTGATTGCTTCAATAGATCCAGGCGTTCTACCAAGCATGTTTTTGGCTTCTTGACCAACGGCTATGACCGTTGATTCAGTAGCCCCTCTTTCATGCCTAAGGGCAACAACAGAGGGTTCATTTAGAACAACTTTACCGTCCATATAAACTAGTGTGTTGGCAGTTCCAAGATCGATAGAAAGGTTTTGGCCTCTGAATAAATTAAACATAAGTGATTCCTAGCAAAGTATTGATTAATATGAATAGAGGATATAATATAACCTGTTTGCCCTAATTAGACAATACAGAAGCCTAAATAAATATGATTATTAAACAAGAACATTTAGTAGAAAGTATCTACTCTTCTTTGCAATATATCTCTTATTATCATTCACCTGATTTTATTAAGGCGATGGTTTTGGCTTATGAAAATGAAACAAATCAAAGTGCGAAAAATGCCATTTCACAGATTTTAATAAATTCCAAGATGTGCGCGCTGGGTAAAAGACCAATTTGTCAGGATACGGGAATAGTAAATGTTTTTATTGAAGTTGGAATGGATGTGACATGGGATAGTGAACTTTCTCTTGAAGAGATGGTTAATGAGGGTGTGAGAAGGGCATACAACGATTCTAATAATCTTTTAAGGGCTTCTATAGTTAGTGACCCACTATTTAGCAGAAAAAATACTCAAGATAATACCCCTGCTGTAATTCATACTAAGTTTGTTAAAGGTAACACTCTAGACATTACAGTTGCAGCTAAGGGTGGTGGCTCTGAGAACAAGTCGAAATTTACAGTTCTAAATCCAGATGATAACTTAACTGATTGGATATTAAAAACAATTCCTACAATGGGAGCTGGTTGGTGCCCTCCAGGAATAATAGGTATTGGAGTCGGAGGGACTGCTGAAAAAGCAATGCTAATGGCTAAATCAGTCTTGATGGAACCTATAGATATTAATAAGATTAAAGATAAAACTGAGCATACTAATATTGAATCACTTAGAATTGACCTCTTTGATAAGATCAATAATCTTGGAATTGGCGCTCAAGGATTAGGCGGTCTTACTACAGTTCTTGATGTCAAGATTCAGGATCATCCAACACATGCTGCATCACTCCCAGTTGCAATGATTCCAAATTGTGCAGCTACTCGCCATGTCCATTTTTCATTAGATGGTTCAGGTGTTGCTGAATTACCAGAGATTGATATGAGTCTTTACCCAGATTTAGAGATGGATATTTCCAAATATACTAAAGTTGATCTAAATATCTTGACTCAATCTCAAATGGATGACTGGAATATAGGAGATACATTGCTCTTATCGGGAACTATTATTACTGGAAGAGATGCCGCTCATAAGCGACTTAAGTCAATGCTTGAAAGTGGCGAGGGATTACCAAATGGTGTAAATTTTGATAATAAATTTATTTATTATGTGGGCCCTGTCGAGGCAGTTGGTGATGAAGTAATTGGTCCAGCTGGCCCAACCACTGCTACTAGAATGGATAAGTTTACTGATATGATGTTAGAGAATACTGGAATTCTTGGAATGATAGGCAAGGCAGAGCGGGGCGATTCAACAATTGAAAGTATTAAAAAACATAAAGCAAGTTATTTAATCGCAGTAGGTGGAGCGGCTTATTTGATTTCTAAATCTATCAAGAAGGCAAAAGTTGTTGCCTTTGAAGAAATGGGAATGGAGGCAATCTATGAGCTTGAAGTGAAAGATATGCCTGTGACTGTTGCTGTTGATACCAGTGGAGAAAACATCCATAAAGCTGCAACTAGTATCCCAGTAACTTATTCGAGCTAAGTAAATTTCAGTTTTTATTGCACTATATTTAAATATTCCTTTCCTAGCGTATAATTTTCCTTGAAGTTGGCCGGATAGTCGCCGAATGCATTAGCATTGGGAGGAAAGTCCGGGCTCCATAGAGTAAAGTGCTAGTTAACTGCTAGGCGTAGTGATACGACGGAAAGTGCAGCAGAAAATAAACCGCCTATCTCGATAGGTAAGGGTGAAATGGTGAGGTAAGAGCTCACCGCGCACTTAGTGATAAGTGTGGCATGGTAAACCCCACTTGGAGCAAGCTCAAATAGGAAGGCATTGGCGCTGCTCGCGTTGTCTTCGGGTAGAGTGCTCAAGGTGCTTGGTGACAAGTATCATAGATGAATGACTATCAAGGCTTCGGCCAAACAGAACCCGGCTTATAGGCCAACTTCATTAATTATTCTTCTTTTAAATCTTTTGTAAAATTTATTTCTTAAGGTTATACTGTGATTTTTTATAGAAACTTTAATCATAATGACCTATGTATATTTGGCACTTGCTATTGCAGCTGAGGTTGCTGGAACAACTCTTTTAAAGGCTACAGAAGAGTTTTCTAAGCTAGTACCAACCACCTTTTTGGTTATCTTCTACCTTGTTTCTTTTTGGTTAATGACTCTAGCTTTAAGAGAATTGCCATTAGGCGTGGTGTATGCTGTTTGGTCTGGATTAGGCATTGTTTTGGTTGCATGTTCTGGGGCAATTATTTATAAGGAGATGCCTGATCTCGCATCAATTATTGGTATGGCTTTAATTATCTCAGGAGTTGTAGTGATGCACCTTTTTTCAACATCAATTAAAAATTAATTTATTATGACTATAGAATCAAAAAAATATCAAATATCAGATGCTTTGAGTGAGAGGAGGGATAGGCCATCAGTTGGTCTGATAGTCTTGAATACTGATTTTACTTTTGAGCGTGATTTTGTAAGGATGTACTCAGAAAAAAAACCAGACTATGACTTTTATTTCAACCGAATTCATTTTGCTAATCCAATGACGCCTCAGTCTCTAGCTGCAATTGGTGATGACTTGACTGAAGCTGCTGCCCTAATACTTCCTAATTATGACCTTGATTTAGTGGTTTTTAATTGCACATCATCATCATCCATTGTTGGTGATGAAGCAATAGAGCACGCAATTAAAGAAAGTAAGCCAACTGCAAAAGTTTTATCTACTTCCCAGGCTGTAGTAGCTAATTTCAAAGCACGAGGCTTTAAAAAGATTAGTGTCTTAACTCCTTACAGCGAAGAGGTTTCTTCGCTTTTAAGGGGTTATTTAGAGCGCAATGGCGTTGAAATGGTGTCTTCAATGCATATGGATATGGATGACGATAGAGATGTTGCTATGCTGCCTGCTGAGGAAATAATTACAGCAGCGAAAGCGGCAATTCATGAGGACGCTGATGCGATTTTTATCTCGTGTACTGCGATGAGGTCAGCAGAAATTATTCCTGAAATAGAGGCTGCAATTGGTAAGCCTGTATTCACATCTAACCAAGCGACTTTTGATCAAATTTCTCAAGTCATAGAAAACTTATAGACATAACTTTAAGATTAAAGTTATTTAACCAATAACTTTCTGGGAACGTTTGATAGGCACTCACCGCCATTTGCTCCAACACGGATACTCTCAGTCATCTCAAAGCCCCAGTCATCAAACCAGATTGCAGGCATAAAATGAAAAGTCATGTTCTCTTCTAAAACAGTATTATCAGTCCCACGAAGACTCATGGTACGCTCACCCCAGTCAGGTGGATAGCTACAGCCAATAGGGTAACCACATCGATTATTTTTTTCATAGCCATGTTTTTTTAGAGTAGCTGTGAAGTTATCAGAAATTTGTGCACAGGTATTGCCTGGCTTAAACATTTCAATTGCATTTTCAATGCACTCATTAATAACTTTTTCAATATCTAAGTATTGCTGTGGTGGTGTTCCTAAATAAAGCGTCCTTGAACATGGACAGTGATACCTCGCATACGCAGCCCCAAGTTCTAGAAACATACCCTCCTCATTTTTTAATGGTTGGTCATTCCAAGTCATATGACAGGCTGCAGCCTCTTCACCAGCTCCAATAAGGGGAACGAATGAGGCATAGTCTCCATAATGACCTTCATGCCCCTGAACTCCTGCATGATATATTTCAGCTACCAGATCATTTTTTCGCATCCCGGGTTCTGCAACTGCCATGACGCGTTCATACACGCCTTCAATAACTTTACCTGCTCGCTTCATATATGTAATTTCAGTCTCTGATTTAACTGCCCTTTGCCAATTAACTAATCCTGTTTGATCACTAAAGGTTGCCGAAGGTAGTGAAATGTATAATGACTCTGCTGCCCTTGCTGAAAAGAAATAGTTATCTTTTTCTAGTCCAATTTTTTTAGTGTGCAATCCTTTTTCTTTTAAGATATTGGCAAGAAACTCCATTGGGTGTCTATCAGGGGTCATTACATATTCATCGGGATAAGACAAAATGTTATTAAGTTCAAGATCTGTAGTTAGTTCTGCACCCTTTGCATCAATGCCTCTACCATACCAAAACAGATCACCAGTGGTTGTAATTATCACGCACTGATGAACATAAAATGACCAGCCATCATAACCAGTCAGCCAAAACATGTTGGCAGGATCATAAACAATTAAGGCATCTATATTTGATTTCTCCATCGAGTTACGAACCTTTAATTGTCTTTCAAGGTACTCTTCTTTGCTAAATCTTCTTCTATCTTGTTTCATTATCTAATCCTTAAAATATTATGAAATAACTTTCAATGCTTGTTCTAAGTCAGCAATTAAATCTTCCACATCCTCAATTCCAGTTGAATATCTTACCAAACCTTCTGGAATACCTGCAGCCAGTCTCTCTTCAGCAGAGCACTCAACATGACTCGTAGTCGATGGCGGCCCAACAACAGTTTCAACACAACCTAAATTGGCTGCCATATGAGCATAATTGAGTTTTGGTAGGAATTCTTTAATAGCATCTAAACCTCCCTTAACAGCAAAACTTAACATACCCCCATAGCCTCCATGCATTTGCATTTTAGCTATTTCATGGTCAGGATGGGATGCCAGACCAGGGTAATTAACTTGTTCAACTGCTGGATGATTTTGTAAATAGTTTGCAATCATCATGGCATTTTCATTTTGTCTTTGCACTCTAAGCTTAAGAGTTTTCATGCCTCTTAAAAGACTGTATGCATCCATTGGCGCAAGAGTTGCGCCATTTATTTCACGATAATGATAAACCTTTTTAACAAGATCTTGATTGCCACAAATTACTCCTCCAAGAGCATCTGCATGGCCACCCAGGTATTTAGAGGCAGAATGAAGAGTTATATCAGCTCCAAGCTCTAATGGGTTTTGGTTAATTGGTGTCGCAAAAGTATTATCTACAACAACCAATGCACCAACTTTTTTAGCTACCAAACTTAAACGTTTTATATCGGTAATTTTAATTGTGGGATTAGTTGGTGTTTCAAGATATAAAACTTGACATCCTTTTGAAATTTCAGCTTCTAATTGCTCGTAATCTCCAGTTTCACAAAGTGAAACTTCAATTCCAAGTGGGGGTAAAAATTCATTAAAAATTACATTTGTCCCGCCATAACTATCTTTAATCGAAACAATCCGATCACCAGTAGTTAAAAATGTTGCCAATGTGTTGCTTATTGCTGCCATACCAGAGGAAAAACTAGTTGCAGCCTCAGCACCTTCTAGAACTTTGACTTTATCTTCAAAGGTACGAACTGTTGGATTAGTATTACGGGAATAAATATGACCCTCAGCTTCATTTAAGGCAACTTTATGCCAAGTATCAATATCTTTATATGCAAATGAAACACTGTGGACAACTGGGACTTGCGTTGAGCGTTCATAAAGCTCATATTCTTGTTCCCCACCCCAAATACTTTGAGTAGATTTTCCAATATTTTTTTTATCAAGCATTGATTACCCCTTAAATTTGCGTTGACTATAAAAAAAAATGATTATTAATCATTTGTATCCTATTTTCAAGGCAGCGCTTGAAAAGCCTTTATCTTGATAATTTGATTATACATTTAGAAATTAACTTTTGACAATCTTCAAAATACCATCTTTAATTAAATAAAAATATTAAATTAACATTTTCTGATATATTGCCATTTTGCTTATTGTTATAACATTTTTACAATCTATGAATGAATCACCTTCAGAAGATAAAGTTGAAAAAGATTTAGGGGTTTTGAAATCAAATTTACTTTGTGTTTTTTCAATCCTACTTTTTGCAATGGGCTTTCCTGCTGCAGAATATTTATTAGAAGATTGGGATGTTGTTAGTGTTATGACAGCTCGAAATGTATTTTCATTTATTTTAATATTTATTATCTGGCTGGCAATAGAAAAAGTTGATAAAGTCAAATCAGCTAAATGGGCTAAGGGTTTTTTGATAGGTGTTACTGGATTTGGAATTGGCGCATTTTTAATCCTCATTCTGCAGGCCTTAACAACTCCTGTAATTGCGGCATTAGCTGTTGCTACAATGCCAGTATTTGCTGTTTCACTAGAAATGCTGCTAGATGGACGGAAAATGACTTTATGGTTCTTCTGTGGGGTGATTTTAGTTCTCTTAGGAGGTTATATTGCATCAGGCGCATCCCTTAACAATGAAGGTATTGGTTTTGCTGCCTTAATGGGCGTTATTGGAGTAATGCTTTTTGCATGGGGCTCTCGAGCAACAGTTAAAAATCTTCCTGGAATGTCAACTCTTGGGCAAACAGCTGTTACATCATCTGGAATGGCTGGACTTTCAATTCTATTATATTTTGTATGTAGTATTTTTTTTGAAGTTACAGAATCTCTAGAACTCATTACTCTTGAACATCTTGGTTTAGTTCTCATCTATGGATGGCTTGGTTTAGGAATATCTCAAATTTTTTGGATTAAGGCAGTAAGCCGTTTAGGAATTGGGTTAGCATCTTTTCATCTAAACGCTGTTCCTTTTTATGTGATGTTTATGCTTTTTCTTCTTGGCGATAGTTGGATTTGGCACCAGGCAATCGGAGCAGTCATTGTTATTACAGGGGTTATTTTAGCTCAGCAAAAGTCTGCAATTAAAAAGGCCGATTTTTTTGAGTTACCTTAATTGCGCTAGAATCGCCCTGTCAATTTTATTAATATCTTTAAAGGCCTTAATATTTTCAAAAGATTCTTTAAGTAAATCAATAATATGATTTTTCTGATTATAGCCATGTTCTAATAAAAGGTAGCCAGCTTGATTCAGAAATTGTGGTGCTTGTAAAATAATTTTCCTAATATCATCTAGTCCATCACTTCCTGAAATTAAGGCCTCAATTGGTTCATAGCCGAGACTTTTAAGATGTGGATCATGATCATTTATATATGGAGGGTTACTAACGATTAAATCAAATTTTTCTTTAGGAAGTGGGTCAAACCAATTACCATGGTAAAAATTTATATTCTTATCGGTATTGAGCTGAGCAATTTTTAGTGCTGCCATAGATTGATCCGTTGCAGATATTGACCAGTTTAGGTATTTTTCAGAAAGTGTAATAGCTATTACTCCGCTACCAGTCCCAAGATCTAATGCATTTATTTTTGAATTTATATCGAATGTATCTAGTGTAATATCAATTAATAATTCTGTTTCAGGTCTAGGAATTAAAGTAGCAGATGAGACAATAAAGTCAAGGTCATAAAACCCTTGAGAGCCTTTTAAATATGCAAAGGGCTTCCCATCATTGCGTTGTTCAATGAGATTATCAAGTGCATTGAGCTCAATATTATTAAGCTCATAATTAGGATTTGAAAATAATTGTTCTTTAGATTTTTTAAGCGCCAAGCTTAAGAGCTTTGATATATCTTCAATATCCTCTTTTAGATAATCTTTGATGGATTTTCTTACAGACATGGAGTAAATTTAGACTACTTTGACTTGTAAAAAATTTCTTATTACTAAGTAATATTTCATAAAAAACATTATATCAACAAGCGAGTTTTTATAATTAGTTTATGTTCTATGGGATGATAATATGACTTTTTTAAAAAAAATAGTATGTTAAATTTAGTGTTGTTCCAACCTGAGATTCCAAGTAACACAGGAAGTCTTATTCGTTTATCAGCAAATATGGGGGCAAATCTTCACCTCATAAAGCCCTATGGATTTGAAATTAATGATAAGCGTCTTAGGCGAGCTGGACTCGATTACAATGAGCTCGCACAGGTCTATGAATATGAAAATTTTGACGATTATTTAGATAAAGCTAACCCTTCTAAGCTTTATTTTGTAAGCACAAAAGTCTCTAAGAGCTATGCAGATATTAAATATATTAGCCACGACTCATTTTTATTTGGCTCTGAAACTAAAGGTCTTCCAAAGGAGATAATGGATGAATATGAGGGTATTACCGTTCCAATGCAAAACGGCTCAAGAAGCTTAAACCTATCAAATTGTGTGTCAATTGTCGCTTATGAGGCATGGCGTCAACTTGGTTTTATTAATTAAAAATAAAAAGGAGAATTAAATTGAACGATGAGCAAGTAGAGAAAATAATAAAAGAACTTAAAGATATTCGTGGGGTAATGAATAAGGCTTACCTGCTATTTTGGGGAGCAAGTATATTGCTTCTTCTAATCCTTATTGTCCCATTACTTTAATTAATTAAAGTCAAAGAAATTATTTTTTATTGAAGCTTAGTTAATTGATAAGCGTTATTAAAATCTTTAGCAGAGATTTCTTTTTTCCCAGAAAGTTGAACTTTTTTTAGATTTAAAACACCTTTTCCAGTGGCAACATAACAGATCTCTTTATTAAGCTCAACAATCTGTCCTGGGGATTTGTTGTTTTTGTAGTTAACAACTTCAGCCTCTATAATTCTTAGAACTTTATTTTCAAATTGTGCTGATGTTGCAATAGTCTGAGCAATTGGTTTTGGATTGAAGGCTCTAATCATGTTACAGATAGTTTCTGCACTTTGATTCCAATCGATTTGAGCTTCATTTTTTAAAATCTTTTTGGCGTAAGTTGCATTGTTATTATTTTGAGGTTGAGCTTGCAAATCAGAAAAATTCTTCAAAGCATGCATAATAGAACTAGCCCCTAGATTCGCCAGATTGACAGTAAGTGTTTGAGAGGTTTCAAATTCAGAAATTGAATATTTTTCTTCAAGTAGCACATCACCAGTATCCAGGCCTACATTCATTTGCATGATTGAAATGCCAGTTTCTTTATCACCAGCAAGAATAGCCCTTTCAATTGGAGCAGCACCTCTCCAGCGGGGTAGAAGTGAGGCATGAATATTAAGACATCCCAATTTAGGAATTTTTAATGCCTCCTTAGATAGTATTTGCCCATAAGCGGCTACAACCATAATGTCTGAGTCAAATAAAACTATTTCTTTTTGGTTTGCATCTGAGCTAAAATTTTCAGGCTGAATGACTCGTAAATTATTTTGTTGTGCATAAATTTTGACTGGGCATGCAGTCATTACCTTGCCTCTTCCTTTTGGACGGTCAGGTTGGCAGCAAACTGCAACTATATCATGTTCTGATTGATGAAGAGTAGATAAAGATTTGACAGCAAACTCAGGTGTACCTGCAAATATAATGCGCATTATTTTATTAATTTACGCCCAGCTTTAATGGCCTTGGAGACCTGTTTTATTGAGGTTCCACCGAGGTGATCTCGAGCATTAATTGAGCCTTCTAAGGAGATAACATCAAAAACATCTTTCTCAATTAATTTATTAAAGCTTTTAAGCTCATCTAGGCTAAATTCATTTAAATCTTTATTTTCCTTAATTCCATACGATACAGCCTTTCCAACAATATCATGAGCATCTCTAAAGGCTAAGCCTTTTTTTACAAGATAGTCAGCTAAATCAGTTGCTGTAGTAAATCCTTTGAGCGCCGATTGATACATATTATCTTTATTAGATTTAATCATTGGGACCATATCAGCAAAAACATGAAGACAGTTAAAAATAGTATCAACAGAATCGAATAGGGGCTCTTTATCTTCTTGATTATCCTTGTTGTAGGCAAGTGGTTGGCTTTTCATTAATGTCAAGAGTGATATTAAATTACCAGTAACTCGCCCAGTTTTTCCACGAACCAGTTCTGGAACATCAGGATTTTTCTTTTGGGGCATTATGGATGAGCCGGTAGAAAAGCTATCAGGAAGAGATATAAAATCAAATTGAGAACTTGACCAAAGAATAATTTCTTCTGAGAACCTTGAAAGATGCATCATTATAAGACTCGCAGATGAAACAAATTCAATTGCAAAGTCTCTATCACTAACAGCATCAATTGAATTGAGACTAATACGCTCAAAGCCTAGAAGTTCAGCAGTACGATCCCGATTTATTGGATAGCTAGTACCAGCAAGGGCAGCACTTCCAAGGGGCATAGTATTAATTCGCTTAAAACCGTCATAAAGACGCTCACGGTCACGTTTAAACATTTCAAAGTAAGCTAAAAGGTGATGCCCAAAGCTAATAGGCTGGGCAGCTTGAAGATGAGTAAATCCAGGCATAATCGTTTCTTTTTCCTGATCTGCAAGATCGAGTAAGGCCGTTAGTAGTCTTTCTAATTCATTATTAATGAGAAGGACTTGATCCCTAAGATAAAGCCTAATGTCAGTCGCAACCTGATCATTTCTTGATCGACCTGTATGAATTTTTTTACCCGATTCACCACAAATCTCAATCAATCGAGATTCAATATTCATATGCACATCTTCTAAATCTATTGACCAATTAAACTGATCATTGACTATTTCATCTTTGATTTTAGTGAGGCCTTTAAGTATCTCATTCAATTCAGAACTACTTAATACATCTATCTCACTAAGCATTGTTGCATGGGCGATAGAGCCTTGAATATCATAGAGAGCTAAAATTTTATCAAATGCAATAGACGCACCAAAAATTTTGACAAACTCATCAGTTGGCTCATTAAAGCGCCCACCCCATAAATGATTTTTCTCTGACTTCATTATTATTTTTCTCTGTAATCAATACTAATTTGAATTACTGCACATTATTCCAGTATATCGATGATAAGTTACTGAAAATGATGTAAAAACCTATATTAGAGGGTTAAAAATATAAAAATAAAGACATTTACAGCATATTAATATTTTTAATAGCTAACATTTTAAAAAAACACTCGATAAAATAATGTTCGCGAAGAATTTTAATTGGAGATATAGATAGAGTGCTTAAAATTGCAACACGTAAGAGCCCTTTAGCCCTCTGGCAAGCTGAGTTTGTTAAGTCAAGATTACAACTCCTCTATCCTGATCTTGATATTGAGCTAGTGAAAATGACAACTAAGGGAGATAAGATTTTAAATACTCCTCTTTCAAAAATTGGTGGTAAAAACTTATTTATAAAAGAGTTAGAATTGGGAATGTTAGATGGCAAGGCTGATATTGCCGTTCACTCCATGAAGGATGTGCCCTATGAATTACCTAAAGAATTTAAACTTGGTGCAATACTAGAACGTGAAAACCCTTTTGATGCCTTTGTTTCTAATCACTTTGATAGTATTAGTGATCTTCCTAAGGGGGCGAGAGTTGGTTCCTGCAGCTTAAGACGAATAGTTCAGCTAAAAGCTTTAAGGCCTGATCTTGATATTTTAGACCTTCGTGGAAATGTAAATACTCGTTTGAGAAAGCTTGATGATGGTGAATATGATGCTATTATTTTGGCATGTGCAGGCCTTATAAGACTTGGTTTTGAAAAAAGGATTAAACAACAACTCAGTTCTCATCAATCTTTACCTGCTGTTGGTCAAGGGGCTCTTGGGATTGAGATTAGAGCTGGAGATGAATTAATAAGAAAGCTTCTAGAGCCACTTATTCATGAAAGAACAATGAATGAGGTTATGGCAGAAAGATCTATGAACTCGACTCTTGAAGGTGGATGTTCAGTGGCAATTGGCGGTTATTCAATAACTAAAGATAATGCTTTAGAGTTAACTGGTATGGTTGGTAATATTGATTCAAATACGATTTTGAGGGTTCATGAGAATGGATCTTTAAAACATCCTAAGGAGTTAGGTGAAGTTGTTGCTCAAAAACTTTTGGCAAAGGGTGCTGGTGAGTTATTAAAAGGAGAATAATTTGGTTTTAACTGACATAGAGATTAATGAAAAACTTAAGCAGCTCAATGCCTGGAGCTTTTTGGATGGCAGGTTATCAAAAGAGTTTAAGTTTAAGAATTTTAAACAGGCATTTGGCTTTATGACACAGGTTGCCATCGCAGCAGAGGTGATGGATCATCACCCTGAATGGTCGAACGTCTATAACAAAGTTGAGATAAACTTAGTTACCCATAGTGAGGATGGAATTACAATGCTTGATATTGATTTGGCAAATCAAATTGAAATTATTAATAACACAATAAAAGTTTAACTTATTGCTCGAATAGAGCATCAATAAAATCTTTTGAATTAAATGGTTTGAGATCTTCGATTCCTTCGCCAACACCAATAAATCGAATGGGTAAATTAAGCGTATCTGATATTGCAAATAGAACGCCTCCCTTTGCAGTTCCATCAAGCTTAGTAATTGCAAGACCTGAGAGCTCTATAGACTTATGAAATTCAGTGGCTTGTTGTATTGCATTTTGACCAGAGCCACCGTCTATAACCAGTAAAGTCTCATGCGGTGCATTTTCATTATGTTTTTTAAGGACTCGCTTGATCTTCTCGAGCTCCTGCATTAAGTTATCTTGAGTATGAAGTCTTCCTGCTGTATCGGCAATCAAAATATCAATATTTTTAGCCATAGCTGATTGATAGGCATCATAAACAACAGAAGCAGCATCAGCACCTGTTTTTTGTGCAATTACCGGAATCTTATTTCTTTCACCCCAAACTTGAAGTTGCTCCACTGCAGCTGCACGAAAAGTATCTCCTGCAGCAAGCATGACAGACTTGCCTTCACTTTGAAATAATTTAGCAAGCTTACCAATTGTTGTAGTTTTTCCAGCACCATTAATTCCTACAACAAGAATAACAAAGGTTTTATCACCAGTGATTTTGAGTAAGTTATCTTCAACTAAGATTGATTCCAGTTCAATTTTGATTAACTCATAAATACTATCACTGTCCTTGAGCTCTTTACGAGAAGCTTTTTTTCTTACTGTTTCAATAATTTTATCAGTAGTATGAATGCCAATATCTGAACTAATGAGAAGCATTTCTAGGTCTTCTAAAAGTTCATCATCTATCTTCTTTTTACCTATTAATAGTGAAGAAAGGCCATCACCAAGGCGTTTTTTAGATTTAAAGAGCCTATCTTTTAGTGAAGTTTTAGTTTTTTCACTTTTAGTATCTTCGGTTTTATTTTTTTTAAAAAAATTAAGCATTTTTTTGAATTTTAAATGTTTTTTAAATTTTACTCTGTCAATCTAAAGGATAAGTGTAAATCAATAGTTAATCTTTTATGCATCTTCTTTGATTAATCATAGAAAATGATTAAATTCAGACGGTATTATGTAACTATTTTGGAGTTTAAATGCTTTGGATTAAAGCGATACATCTTATAAGTGTTATTACTTGGTTTGCTGCACTATTTTATTTGCCGCGGCTATTTGTCTATCACGCTATGGCTGAAGATGAAATTAGTATTGAGCGCTTTAAGATAATGGAGCGAAAACTCTATAGGGGTATTATGATGCCAAGCTTTATAATCACAACCCTAATGGGTCTGTGGTTGCTTCAAAGTTACGCTTGGGAGGTTTATAGCAGTCAGTATTGGCTTCAACTAAAACTTTTATTGGTAGTATTTTTAATTATTTATCATTTTTACTGTGGCCATTTAGTGAGTGTTTTTGCTATAGATAAAAATACTCGTTCACATACATTTTATCGATGGTTTAATGAGATCCCAGTTTTAATTCTCATTGGTATTATTATTTTAGTTGTAGTTAAACCTTTTTAATTATTAGAAATTTTTATAAATTAATGAGTATTTCTCAAGACACAAAAGAATTAAATTCATACATAGAAAATAAGGTTGATATTGATTCAGTAGCTTCTTTTAAGGGTAATGAGCATATTATTAAACTTAAGCTAAACTTTGATATTAATAAAATGCGGCAAGCGCTCGATGAAGTTAAAGCTAATTCAGAGTTTAAAACTGCTGCATCAGGTTTTCATGCTCTAGCTATGACTCAAAGAAAGGACAGTTCTGTTAAGTCTGATAATGATCTTGTTGGTCGCTTTTATACTCGAGAAAATGATAGTTATGAAGAGGTAGCAAAGGATGAGCTAGTTGATGAAACACAATTTAGTGAGCTAGTAGAGGTTTTTAAAGGAACTTATTTTGAAACTGTTCACAATGAGCTCTGCGCTCGATACCCTATTGGTAGAGTTCGAATATTAGAAAAGGATAGTTATAATTGCAATTCATGGCATAGAGACCCTGAGCCAAGGATCCATATTCCTATTTATACCAATCCTGGGGCATTATTTATTGTCAATCATCACTGCACTCATCTTCCTGCTGACGGATCAGTCTACTTTACAGATACACGAGGTTATCACACGGCACTAAACGGTGGCCCTGAGTCAAGAACCCATTTGGTTGCAACCCTTGCATATCCAGAATATCACCCTTAGATAAATATAACTATGAATCAATATAAAAATACTAATACCCACTATGAGTCATTAAAATCTGATGATTCCATTGACTTTAGAAGTGATACTCTTACGATTCCATCTGCTGCAATGCTTGAGTCAGTTCAAGGCGCTAAACTGGGAGATGATGTTTATGGTGAAGACTTAGAAGTTATAGAGTTACAAGAATTTGCTGCAGAACTTTTAGGTAAAGAGGCGAGTCTATTTTTTCCAAGTGGGACCCAAAGTAATCTAACAGCTATGCTATCTCATTGTCAAAGAGGTGATGAGGTTCTGATTGGTCAAAATTATCATACCAACGTTTATGAGGCAAGAGGTGCATCTGTTTTGGGTGGTGTGGGTATATGTCCCATTGATACCTCTGAATCAGGCAGTATGAATCTAGAAGATATGCTTAATCAAATTAAAGATGATGACCCTCATTTTGCAGTCACAAAGTTACTTTGCTTGGAGAATACTATTTCTGGAAAAGTGCAGCCACAAGATGAACTTAGTAATTTAGTTGATGCAGCTCATAAAAGAGGCCTAAGTACTCACCTTGATGGCGCACGTTTATTTAATGCTCATATTCATTCAGGTTTATCAATGAAAGAATTAACTAGTGGTTTTGATAGTGTCTCAATATGCCTTTCTAAGGGCTTAGGAGCCCCAGTTGGTTCGTTATTGGTGGGCAGTAAAGACTTTATTGGAAGGGCTTTAAGGTTGCGTAAGATGCTAGGTGGAGGTTTAAGACAGGTTGGTGTTGTTGCATCATGTGGAATGTTTGCCCTTAAGAATAATATAAAAAGACTCCAAGAAGATCATAATAATGCAAAGCTTTTAGCAGAGGGCTTATCTTCAATATCGCAGTTAAAGGTTGAGTATGGCGAAAGTCAAACTAATATGGTTTTTGTTAATTGTCCAAAAACTCATCGAGAGCCATTAACAAGCTTCCTTCTTGAAAATAAGATTGTCATTTCAAGCCTCGATAGAGGGCGTTTTGTTTGTCATTTAGGGATAAATAACAAAGATATTGGTTTTGTTGTTGAGGTATTCAGAGACTACTTTAATCAATAACAAATCTATTATTCAAGAATCTGATCTAGAAATAATTTGGTACGTTCGTTTTGAGGGTTATTAAAAAACTCCTCAGGAGTGTTTTGCTCAACTATTTCCCCATCAGCCATAAAAACAATCCTATCTGCAACCTGTTTTGCAAAACCCATTTCATGAGTGACACAAATCATTGTCATTCCACTCTTAGCCAACTCAATCATAGTATCAAGAACCTCTGAAACCATTTCAGGGTCAAGTGCAGAAGTTGGTTCATCAAATAACATAACCTTTGGCTGCATACATAAGCTTCTAGCAATCGCAACTCGTTGCTGTTGCCCGCCTGAAAGTTGATCTGGGTACTTATCTGCCTGCTCAGGGATTTTCACTTGCTCTAGCATCTTGATAGCTCTATCGCGAGCCTCATCTTTATCGATTCCACGAACCCAGTTTGGTCCTGCCATACAGTTTTCAAGGACGGTTAGGTGAGGAAATAAATTAAAGTTTTGAAATACCATACCTATATCTTGTCGAACGACATCAACATCATGCATTCTTTCATGAAGTTCGATCCCACTTACCTTAATTAATCCTTCTTGGTGAGCCTCAAGTCGATTAAGACATCTAATTAAGGTAGATTTTCCTGAACCTGATGGGCCACAGATAACAATTTTTTCTTTAAGCTTTATTTCTAAATCAATATTTTTTAAAGCTTGAAAATCCTCATACCATTTACTAACCCCTTTCAGAGAAATTATTGGACTATCTTTGGTATTAGCATTATTTTCCATCGTTAGGTTTTTTGTTGATATTTTTTTTCAATTCGAGCTTGAATCATTTCAAGAATTATTGTGAGACCCCAATATATCATTGCAGCAGTAAGTAACATTTCCATGTGTCTAAAGTCTCTTTGACCAAGCGTCTTAGCAAGGTACATTAACTCCCAAATTCCAAGTACAGAAACTAGTGAGCTATCCTTTAACATTGCAATAAATTGATTTCCAGTTGGTGGAACAATTATTGGTATGGCCTGTGGCAAAATAATCTTTCGAAGGATGAGACCAAATTTAAAGCCTAGGGCCCTTGAGGCCTCCCATTGCCCCTTTGGTATGCTTTGGATGCCTGCTCGGAAAATCTCTGTCATATAAGCACCATAACAAAGTGATAATGCAGTAATACCTGAAGGTATTGCATCAACCATAAATCCTAGTTGTGGAAGCCCTTTATATATTAGATAAACCTGTAATAAAAGAGGTAGACCTCTAAATAATGACGTATAGAAGGTTGCAATTGCATATGCAAATCCATTATTTGATAGTTTTGCTATAGCCCCTACTATTGCTATTGCTGTAGCAATGACAATCGAAACTGCTGATATATATATAGTTGTAAAAAGACCTTTTGAAATCATCAGACCAATTCTGCTTTGTATAAATGATAATTTAAGATCAAAGGAATAGGCAAAGGCAAGAAAAAGCAGGAATAATTCAAGCCAAACAATGAGTATTTGAATTTTTAGCCTAGTAAAACTAATTAATAGTAAATTTAGAACAAATATTGTTGAAAGAACAAAAGAAACAACAAAGCGGCCAAATAAACCACTTTCTTCAGGAACTCCAATTACTGGGCTAAGAAATTCACCAAAAATTGTGTTGGTAAAATTGAAGGCGAAAAAAATCGCCAATACCGTTATTGATAAATAGAAAAGGAAAACTGGCTTATGCAGTGCCTTATCTTCAATAACGGTATCGACGAACATACCTTTCTCTAACTTTTAGCTAATATTAGTATGCAATCGTATAATCGTTGGAGCTGCCATCTGCATTTTTAAACCACTTCATAGACATTGAAGTCAATGTGTAGTCTTTTTGCATCTGAGCAATAATTCTAGCAATCTCAGCATCTAGCTCAGGATCATTATTACCTTTGTCAGTAGCTATTGAAAGAGGCTCATGGAAAGCTGGATCACCCAAGAATTTAATTGGGTAGCCAGCTTCAATTGCATTTTGAAGCATTGGAATAGAGTCAATAATACCGTCATTACGAACACCTGCACCTAGGCGAGTGTCATCAAGACATGCTGAACCGTCAACCAGAGAAGTAATAGTTCCTGGCGTTACTTTATATGAAAACGCTGGAGCATCTATCATATCAAGGTTACCTTGAAGATACATTTCCCATGTAGAGGCTGTAGTAGTACAAACATTCTTGCCATTTAGACCAGCTAATGTAGTTATTGGTGAGTCAGTGTGAACTGCAAATCCAGCAGGGGTGTAATAGTATACTGCAGGGAAATTTAATACTTCAGAACGAGATTCTGTTGGAGTCATTGATCCAACCGATACATCCCATCGCATATTCCAGTTACCTGATGTTATGATATCCCATGAAGGCGTAATGAAGCGAGCTTCAACACCCATTCTCTTAGCAATTTCTCTAGCTACATCTACATCAAAACCTTCCATTTCACCAGCATCATTTATATAAGAATATGGTGCCCAGTTTGCATCCGTTGCAATCATTAATTCATTATTTGATTTAATGTAATCATAAACTACACCCGCTTGTGCAGTCATAGCTAATGATAAAAATGCAACTGTAAATGCAATTGACGACTTTTTAAAGCCTAATTTAATACTCATTTATCTCTCCTTTATGTGTTTAAGAATTTATGAAATTACAATTGTACACATATTTTTAGCCTAAATTTACTAGAAAATCATTGATTAAATAAGATGAAAATTACTAATATTTAAAGGTTCGAGTCTTTAAAAATACCTGTTGAAAGGTAACGATCTCCTCGATCACAGATAATTGTAACAATCGTGGCATTTTCAACTTCTTTTGAAAGTTCAATCGCAGAGGCAACAGCTCCTCCAGCAGATACACCACAAAAAATACCCTCTTTAGTAGCTAATTCTCTTGTTGTTCTTTCAGCTTCTATCTGCGAAATATCCATTATTCTATCGACCTTTGATGAATCAAAAATAGTTGGAAGATAATCTTTAGGCCAGCGTCGAATCCCAGGAATATGGGAGTCTTTATCAGGCTGAATTCCAATAATTTGTATTGCTGGATTTTTTTCTTTAAGATAACTTGATACTCCCATAATAGTTCCTGTAGTTCCCATTGAGCTTACAAAATGACTTACTTCACCATTAGTATCTTTCCAAATCTCTTTGGCGGTAGAAATAATATGCGCTTTTGGGTTATCCACATTAGCAAACTGATTAAGTTGGAATCCTTTTCCTTGGGCACTCATTTGATTTACAAGATCACGAGCACCTTCCATACCTTGCTTTTTAGAAACTAAAATTAATTCAGCACCATAAGCAGTCATTGCATCTTTTCGTTCCTGAGAGAGATTTTCTTGCATTACAAGAATCATCTTGTAGCCCTTTATTGCTGCAACCATAGCGAGGGCAATACCTGTATTACCACTGGTTGCTTCTATTAAGGTATCACCTGGATTAATTTCACCTCTAATCTCTGCTTCTGAAATCATTTTAAGAGCAGCACGATCTTTTACAGAGCCAGCCGGATTATTACCCTCAAGTTTTCCAAGAATAATATTTGAAGGATTTGGGTTTAAACGTTGAAGACGAACTAATGGAGTATTACCAACACATAGTTCAATAGTTTTATAGTTCTGCTTGCTCATAAATAGATAGTTTTTTATTAAACTTAGAGCCAACTAGAACTACATATTATCTAATATGGCTTTTTTAACTTCATCCAATGTTGGGTTAATATTAATCATAGCACTCTGATCACATTGAGCGATAGCTGTATCTGGATCTTTCAGTCCATGCCCAGTTAGAGTGCATACAACACTAGAGCCATCAGGTATCTTTCCTGATTTTATATCTCTTAAAGCACCTGCCACTGAAATTGCTGAAGCTGGCTCACAAAAAATACCTTCTTGTTCGGTAAGCATTTTTTGAGTTGCTAAAATTTCTTTATCTGAAAAACTATCAAACCAGCCATTTGAATCTTTACTAAGTTTTAATGCTTGATCCCAACTTTGAGGATTACCAATTCTAATTGCAGTTGCAATTGTTTCGGGTTTTTTAACTCGAGAACCACTAACAAAAGGAGCAGCACCTGCAGCTTGATAGCCAAGCATAATAGGTGTTGATTTTGACTTACCTGCCTCATGATATTCAGTGTATCCCATCCAATGAGCTGTAATATTTCCAGCATTACCAACTGGTAGGCAATGATAGTCTGGTGCATGACCTAACTCTTCAATAATTTCAAAAGCAGCTGTTTTCTGTCCTTGAAGTCTAAACGGATTAATTGAATTAACAATTGAAACTGGAGCAAAGTCAGCTACTTCTTTGACGAGCTGCATTCCATCATCAAAGTTACCCTTAATTTGAATGATAGTAGAGCCATGAATCATTGCTTGAGCAAGTTTCCCCAAGGCAATTTTGCCTTCTGGGATAACTACAAATGCTTTAATTCCCGCCCTAGCTGCATATGCAGCTGCAGCAGCTGATGTGTTTCCTGTAGATGCACAAATAATTGCTTTAGAGCCACTTTCAAAGGCTTTTGTAACCGCCATTGTCATTCCACGATCTTTGAAAGAGCCTGTAGGATTAAGCCCTTCATATTTAATATAAAGTTTTACTTGCGTACCCATTTTGCATGGGATGTTTTCTAATCTTATTAGCGGGGTATTGCCTTCACCAAGACTAATAATGCGAGTTTTATCACTCACAGGAAGTGTATCTCTATATTTTTCAATTAGGCCTGTATATCTCATATTAATTTTTTTAAATTTAGTCTAGTAATTCAATATGAATAATTTGAACATCTGCTTGATTAAACTCTCTTGCCTCTATTGCAGCTTTGATACTCATAACTGTTTTAGTACTTACTCGATCTGTTGTTATGGCAATATGGGCATTTTTATTCTCATCCACTTGTTTTTGAATAAGTGCTTCAATACTGACATTATGGTCATTAAAAATTCCAGTTACTTTTGAAAGAACTCCCTTTACATCAGAAACTAAAAGCCTTAAAAAGAATTCACTATTTATTGAGTCATTATCAATAACATTAATTTTTTGCTGAGATTTCCATCCTAAAGTATGATTACTGGTTTGATTATTAATAATGTCATTAAGATCAGCAATAACTGCAGAAGCAGTAGCTTCATCACCAGCACCAGGACCATAATATAGGCTAGTCCCGAGAGCATCACTTTTTACCATCACAGCATTCATGACCCCATCAACTTGCGCAATCAATTGTTTATTAGAAACTAGAGTAGGGTGAACGCGAAGCTCAATTCCATTTTCAACTCTTTTGGCAATACCTAAATGTTTAATTGTATATCCTAACTCGGTAGCATGAAGGATATCTTCAGTCGTAATGTCACTGATCCCTTTTGTATAAACTTTATCAAACTGAATTTTAGTTCCAAAGGCAATTGCAGCTAAAATTGAAAGTTTATGAGCAGCATCAATTCCTTCAATGTCAAATGTAGGATCCTCTTCAGCGTAACCAAGTGCTTGAGCTTCTTTTAGGACATCATCAAAGTCTCTACCCTTTTCCTTCATATCAGTTAGGATAAAGTTACCAGTTCCATTAATTATTCCAGCAACTGATTCAATATTATTAGCACTGAGACCTTGCTCCAAAGCTTTAATAATTGGAATTCCTCCAGCCACAGAAGCTTCAAATAAAAAGCGTACTTCTTTCTTGTTTGCAAGTTTAATTAATTCATTACCATGATTTCCAATAAGTGCTTTATTGGCAGTAATGATGTGTTTACCATTGTTTATAGCAGTCTCAATTAGTTCCTTAGCAAGGCCAAAACCCCCTATAAGTTCAAGGACTACATCAATATCAGGATGATTAACAACTTCAAATGGATCCTCAGTTAGTTTGATATCTGAAGTATCACAAATACGTTTTTTTGTTTTATTTCGAACACCAGCAATTACAAGCTCTATTTTAACTCCAGTTCGTCTTTGAATAGATTCACTATTTTTTTGTAAGACATTTACTACACCACCACCAACAGTGCCTAGTCCAAGAATTCCAACTTTCATTATTTTTTTTATAAAATCGAATGCGTCATTATACCAATCAGTGAAATGACGCAATAGAAATCATTTTTAAAATGTTTTAGGTTTAATAAGTTATATTAACTACAGAAAAAAAATTTATTTCAAGCCACCCATGCAAATATATTTTAATTCAAGGAAGTCATCAATTCCATAATGAGAGCCCTCTCTTCCTAAGCCTGATTCTTTAATACCTCCAAATGGAGCAACTTCGTTAGAGATTACACCTTCATTAACACCAACCATGCCATATTCAAGTGCTTCTGAAACTCTCCATATTCTATTAATATCGTTTGTAAAGAAATAAGATGCAAGCCCAAACTCAGTATCATTTGCCATATCAATAGCCTCCTGCTCTGTTGAAAACTTAAAAATAGGGGCAAGTGGTCCAAATGTTTCTTCTGATGCAATTTTCATTGAGCTATCGACATTACTAACAACAGTTGGCTCAAACATTGTTCCACCATTTTGATGAGGCTTTCCTCCTGCAACAATTACAGCACCTCGATCAACTGCATCTGATAAGTGATCCTTAACTTTATCAAGCGCTTTTAAACTTATTAAAGGTCCCTGATTAACTCCTTCATCCATTCCATTCCCAACATTTAATGTTTTGACAGCATCAGCAAGTCGTTTTACAAACTCTTCATAAATTCCTTCTTGAACTAGAAAACGATTAGTACAAACGCAGGTTTGCCCTGTATTTCTAAATTTTGATATCATTGCTCCTGCAACTGCTGCATCTATATCAGCATCATCAAAAACTATAAACGGAGCATTCCCTCCAAGCTCCATTGAAACTTTTTTCATTGTATCGGCACAATTGCGAGTCAAAATTTTTCCAACTGCTGTTGATCCAGTAAATGAAAGTTTTCGAACAATTTTACTATCCGTTAATGCTAAACCAATTTCACTAGAATTTGTTCCTACAATTACATTAATAATTCCTTTTGGTATACCTGCTTGATCGGCAAGTTCAGCAATTGCTAAAGCAGACAAAGGGGTTTCTGCTGCAGGTTTAATAACAACTGGACATCCAGCAGCAAGAGCTGGAGCACACTTTCTTGTGATCATAGCAATTGGGAAGTTCCATGGTGTTATTGAAGCAACAACACCAATAGGTTGTTTTATTACAAGTATTCTCCTATCATTTGCAGGAGTCGGGATTACGTCACCATAAGTCCTCTTACCCTCTTCAGCAAACCATTCAATAAAAGAAGCACCATAACCAACTTCACCTCTAGCTTCAGCTAGTGGCTTTCCCTGTTCTGCTGTCATTAACATTGCTAAATCTTCTTGGTTAGACATTATTAAATCAAACCATTTCTTTAAGATAGCAGCTCTTTCTTTAGCAGTTCGACTGCGCCATTCTGGCCAGGCAGCATTTGCTGCTAAAATAGCCTCATCAGTTTCTTTTTTACCCATATCAGGTAGTGTACTAATAACTTCATTTGTATAGGCATTAGTGACATCAAAGCGTGATTTAACGTTATCTCCAACCCACTGTCCATTAATATAACCATGAGTTTTAAGAAGATTTAAATTTTTCAGCATAACTTACCCTTATTAATAATTGATATTAAAGGTGCTAATTATAATAGTGTAATAAATATTATGTCTTTTAAGTTTGGGATACTTTGACTAGGTTTTTTTGTCTTCTGCCAATTAATGAAGCACTAACAACACCAAGGGTAACTACTCCAACCAATATAGTTGAGACTGCATTTATTTCAGGGGTCACTCCAAGTCTAACCATTGAATATATCTTCATTGGTAGGGTGGTTGATCCTGGTCCAGATGTAAAGCTTGCAATGACTAAATCATCAAGTGATAAGGTGAAGGATAGTAACCAACCAGCAATCACTGCAGGAAGAATAATAGGTAGAGTGATTAATATAAATGTCCTAAAAGGGGTGCAACCCAAGTCAAGAGCAGCCTCAGTGATGCTATCATCATAACTGGACATTCTAGATTGAATAACCACTGCAACATAGCACATCGAAAAAGTTATATGAGCTAGAGTTACTGTAAAAACTCCGCGATCAATAGCAAGTGCTACAAACATAAGTAAGGTTGAGAGTCCAATAATAACTTCTGGCATTACCATAGGTGCATAGATCATTCCTGAAAAAAGAGTTCTACCTCTAAAGTTTCCAAAACGAGTCATCACTAGTCCAGCAATTGTTCCTAAAATTGTTGCGATAGTCGAAGATACAAAGGCGACCTTTATAGTTACCCATGCTGCATCTTTGATGCCTTGATTTTGCATGAGTTCACCATACCATTTTGTGGAAAAACCTCCCCAAACTGTTACTAATCTAGACTCATTGAAGCTAAATAATATAAGCAAGATAATAGGGATATATAAAAATGAGAATCCAACGATTAAAGCAAAGAGGTTGAAGTTACCAAACTTTTTCATGAGATTGCCCTCTCTTGTGATTTTTGATAAAGCATTATTGGAACGACTAGAAGGGCAAGAAGGATTATTGCTACTGCAGAAGCAACAGGCCAGTCACGATTATAGAAAAATTCTGTCCAAAGGACCTTTCCTATCATTAATGTATCAGATCCACCCAACAGATCTGGTATAACAAACTCACCCATTACCGGAATAAAAACTAAGAAACAGCCAGCTAAAATTCCAGGAATTGAGAGAGGAACTGTAACTGTCCAAAAAGTTTTAAAAGGCCTACAACCCAAATCAGCAGCAGCCTCCAATAAACTCATATCCATCTTTTCAAGATTTGCATAAAGAGGTAAAATCATGAAAGGGAGATAAGAGTAGACAATACCAATATAGACTGCAAGATCTGTATTCATTATCATTAACGGTTTATCAATAATGCCAATACTCATTAAAGCTAAATTTAGCAATCCTTCTGTTTTTAATATACCAATCCATGCATAAACTCTTATTAGGAAAGAAGTCCAAAAAGGAAGGATTACAAGCATTAATAATATGCCTCTCCATCGGGTTGGAGCTCTTGCTACGCTGTAAGCAATTGAATAGCCTATTATTAAGGTCAGTATTGTAGAAATAATAGCTATTTTTAAACTTGAAAGATAAGCTTTGATATATAAAGAATCACTAAAAAGAAATAAGTAGCTATCAAGACTTGCAGCAATTGAAGGTAACCATGAGTCACTCCACTTAAGTAGAGAGGTGTATGGTGGTATTGCCATAATTGGCTCAGCAAGACTAATCTTGAGAACAAAAATAAAAGGCAGTAAAAAGAGCAATAAAAGCCAAATATATGGAATAGCGATTACAGCATTTCTTCCATTAAATATGCTTTGAAAATAGTTAGATTTTTTTCTTGAATTATTCACTAGAAACTAAGAAAGAAGAACAACTGCGGAATGGGGTGCCCACTGAAGAAAAACTTCATCTTCCCAGGTTAAATGATGTTCTTTAGTTCTCACACGATTTGCACGAATTGCCTTAAGAATTCGACCATTATCAAGTTTAACATGATAAGTTGAAAAGCTTCCTCCATAAGCAATATCTTCAATAGTTCCTTTCAATATATTATGATCATTTGAGGGTGGATTTTTAGATATTTCAAGTTTCTCAGGTCTAACAGCAAACCACATCTCATCTTCAATCTCAGCACCAACCTCTTGAGTTGCAAATACTATTGAATTTGAATCTTCAGAGAGTAATTGAGTACCAATTTTATTTTGTCCTTTATAGATTCCTTTTAATATATTAACGTCACCTATAAAGTCAGCAACATCTTTATTAATGGGTGCCTCATAGATTTCTGCAGGCGTTGCAACTTGAACCAAGTTTCCAGAATCCATCACACCAATTCTGCTTGAAACGGTCATTGCCTCCTCTTGATCATGGGTAACAATAACAAAAGTAACTTCTAATTTTTCTTGGATATCCATTAGTTCAAATTGAGTTTGCTCCCTTAGTCTTTTATCTAGAGCTCCTAATGGCTCATCTAAAAGTAATAGTTTTGGACGTTTTGCTAGACTTCTTGCAAGAGCTACTCGTTGACTTTGTCCTCCAGAGAGTTGGTTTGGTTTACGTTTTGCAAAATCAGTAAGTTCAACTAGCTCTAGCATCTCCTCAACTCTTTGATCAATTTCATTAGTAGGCAGATTGTCTTGTTTGAGTCCAAAGGCTATATTCTTTTCTACAGTCATATGAGGAAAAAGAGCATATGACTGAAACATCATATTGATAGGCCTTAGGTGCGGAGGTATTTCTGATATATCCTCTCCATCGAGAAGAATTTTACCATTTGTAATTTTCTCAAAACCTGCTAGCATCCTAAGTAGAGTTGTTTTTCCACAACCAGATGGGCCTAATAAGGAAAAAAACTCATTCTTATAGATATCTAAAGTTAGATTATCTATAGCAGTGAATTCTCCAAATTTCTTTGTTACATTTTGAATTTGAATATAAGGTACTTGAGTTGGGTCCAGCCATGGGCTGAATGAAGTAGATTCTGACATATTTTTTTAAAGGCAATAAAACATAACCCTTCCTGATGATAAGCATCAAGAAGGGTTATGTGGATTAAGAATTATTGACCTGTAGTAATTTTAGTCCAAGTACGTGTTACCACTCTTTGGGATTTTGAATCATAAGTTGGGCTAATATATAAACCCTCCATTACCTCAGGTGTTGGATAAACTGCTGGATCATTCAACAGATCTTCTTCTAATAATGGTTGTGACGCTAGGTTACCATTAGCATACCAAACGTAATTTGTTGCTGTTGCAATCTGCTCAGGATCCATAATCCAATTGATGTACTTATGCGCGTTACTTGCATTTGGAGCATCTTTTGGAACTGCTAATTGATCAAACCACATTAGTGCACCTTCTTCTGGAATTGCATAAACGATTTCAACATCATTTTCTGCATCCCAAGCTGCGTATTGAGCCATAAAGATATCACCTGACCAACCAACTACTAAGCAAATATCACCATTTGCAAGTGCATCAATGTATTGGGATGAATGGAATTTTTGAATATAAGGACGAACCTTCATAAGAACTTCTTCAGCTTTTTTAATCACATCAGCGTCAGTACTTCTAGGATCCTCTCCAAGATATGCTAAGGCAGCAGGAATTATTTCGGTTGGCGCGTTAAGTAAATGAACGCCACAGTCAGCAAATTTAGAAACAACATCTGGATCAAAAACCATCGCCAAAGAAGTTGTTGGCGCATCTGCCATTCTTTCACCAATTAGACCTTCGTTATAACCAATTCCTGTTGTTCCCCACATATAGTTAACAGAATAGTCATTAAGCGGACCAAATTGAGCGACTTGATCTTCAATATCACTCCACATATTACCAATATTGGATAATTTTGACTTATCAAGTTTTTGGAAAACGCCTGCTTCTATTTGACGAGCTAAAAAGCTACTTGAAGGAACCACAACATCATATCCTGAGCCACCTGCTAAAAGCTTAGCCTCAAGGACTTCGTTTGAATCAAATACATCATAAACAACTTTGATGCCAGTTGCAGCGGTAAAATCAGTATTGACCTGTTCATCAATGTAGTCTGACCAGTTAAGAACATTTACTACTTCGTCTGCAATTGCAACTTGCGCTGAAAAAGTTAATGCACCAGCAACGAGTAGATTATTTAATTTATTTTTCATTATTTCTCCTTTATTTTTTTTACTTTATTAATTGGTAATTTTTTATTTTAATCACCTTTTTTGAAATCACAAAAACAAACATATTTAAAGATGTCTTAAGTATGAATTGTATTCAAAATCTGTAATTGTACTTTCAAATCTTTTTATTTCTGATTCTTTAACGCATTGATAAGACTGTTGAAATCTATCACCAAAGAATTCTTTAACCACTGATGATACACTTGTTTTATGCACAGCTTCACGCCATGTTATTCCTAATTCTGGTTCGTGTTGTGCATGAGCGTTTCCAATTGTTTCTTTTTCAAGATTAAATTCGTTTTCTATTCCATTGAGAACACTTGCCAGGATTGATGCAAAAACTAAATATGGATTTGAGTCTGCACTGGGTAGTCTAAATTCCAATCTTGTTGCATTATTAGAGGCTTCTGGAAGTCTTACAAGGGCAGTTCTGTTTTCATTTCCCCAGCTTAATGTAGTTGGGGCATGATCAGCATTATGAACTAATCTTCTATAAGAATTTGAATGAGGCGCATAAAAAGAAAGAAAGTCTGGAGCATTTTTTAATAATCCAGCGATAGCACTTGCAAAAACGCCTTGTGGTTGTTTATTTTTATTAACTTTAAATATATTTTTACCATCTTTATCAATAATACTTAAATGGGCATGCATCCCATTACCGGCTTCTTCTGAAAATGGTTTGGCCATAAATGTTGCATTCAAATTAAACTTACGAGCACAGTTTTTAATTAAACGTTTCATTAAGAAAGCTTGATCTGCCATTAATAAAGCATCATCATGATGGAGCAAATTAATTTCAAACTGTCCTGGAGCACACTCTTTAATTGCTGTTTCAGCTGGAATCCCTAAGGAAATAGCACTTTTTTCCACTAGCTCAAAGAACTCTTCAAAGTCATCCATCTCACTTAAGTTAAGTAATTGAACCTCTTCATAACGTCTATTTGTTCCTGGAATCAATGGCATTTGAGGATGTCCATTTTTTTGAAGCTGCTTATCTATTAGATAAAACTCCATTTCTGGAGCTATCACTGGTCTCAAACCAAGATTTTTGAATCGACTAAGAATTGAATTCAAAACATTCCTTGGATCAGCATATATAGCATCGCCATTTCCATCTTCCATGCTGACTATGCATTGGGCGGTATTTCGAGAGCTCCAAGGAGTAATTGCTAGTGAGCTTTCAACAATTCTACATATCGCATCACCATCACCACTCATAACTAATCCTGTACCTTTAGGGTTGTCTCCCCAGACATCAAGAACATAACTAGAAATAGGCATTTTTAAACCACCTTCAGAGGCTTTAATTAGGGTTTTGGGCGATGCATTCTTACCTCTGGGAATGCCATTAAAATCGACATAAATGAACTCAATTTTTTCTAGTTCAGGATTTTCATCAAGAAACTTTGTAGCAATATTTTTCATAAACTATCTTTTTTGATTATTTTTTTAACAATACCTTAATTTTATCGGCAAATATTAAATTAATTATTGTGAAAAAGTAAAAATGGATTACACTATATCATCTAAAGACAAATGACAAGCTACATTCATTAGTTTTGTTATTAAAATGGTAATTGATAATTAATTTTAAAGGAAAGAATATGACTGCAAGTACTTCAGCACTCCAACAAAAAAATGCAAAGCATCTCATTCAATCATTTAGCGATTTAAGTTATATGAATAATCCTGAGGAAACTCATATTATTAGCCGTGCAGACGGTGTTTATATTTATGATAATGATGGTAAGAAAATTTTAGATAGTATGTCAGGGCTATGGTGTGTCAACATGGGTTATGGCCAACAATCAATTATTAAGGCAGTTAATGAGCAAATGAAAGAACTTGTTTACTATAATAATTTCTTTGGTTCAAGCCATCCAGCTGCGATTAAATTATCTGAAATGATTGCTGATAAAACTCCAGATGGAATGAATAAAGTTTATTTTTGTGGTTCTGGATCTGAAGCTAATGATACTGTTGTTAGGTTATCAAGACACTACTGGGCAGCAAAAGGTAAACCCTCCAAGTCTGTGATTATTAGTCGTAAAAATGCATACCATGGTTCTACTATGGCTGGGGCTAGTTTGGGAGGGATGAGTGCTATGCATGCGCAAGGTGGTTTACCAATAGCTGATATTGAGCATATAGATCAGCCCTACTATTATGATGCTTGTGTTGAGGCAGGTGGCAAAATTGATGAAGATGATTTTGGAATTAAAGTAGCTCAAACTCTTGCTAAAAAAATTGATGAACTTGGTGAAGATCGTGTTGCAGCATTTATAGCTGAACCTATTCAGGGCGCGGGTGGTGTTATTATTCCTCCAAAAACTTATTGGCCAGAAATAAGTCGAATTTGCAAGGAAAGAAATATCCTTTTAGTTGCAGATGAGGTCATATGTGGATTTGGAAGGACGGGTGAATGGTTTGGTTCTGGACACTTTAACTTTAAGCCAGATTTGATGGCATTTGCAAAGGGAGTAACTTCGGGTTATCTTCCAGTTGGAGGTGTTATTGTTGATGATGATATTGTTGATGTATTAGCCTCAGCTAAGGAAGAGTTTAATCATGGTTATACCTATTCAGGACATCCAGCCTGTATGGCTGCAGCTATAGCTAACCTTGAGTTAATGGAGAGCACTAATATAATTCACCAAGTCAAAAATAATACTGCCCCATACTTGGGAAGTAAGTGGAAGGATTTAGAGAGCCACTCCTTAGTTGGTGAAGCA
Source organism: Candidatus Thioglobus sp. NP1 (assembly GCF_003326015.1). Taxonomy (NCBI): domain Bacteria; kingdom Pseudomonadati; phylum Pseudomonadota; class Gammaproteobacteria; family Pseudothioglobaceae (SeqCode); genus Candidatus Thioglobus; species Candidatus Thioglobus sp. NP1. The sequence goes on along the minus strand of NZ_CP023860.1, from coordinate 1,484,820 downwards.
AGACAACTTGGAATGCTTGCAGCAATAGAAATTGTTGAAGATAAAGAAAATTGTAAGCGCTTTGATAATAGTGGAGAGATTGTTGGAAAATGTCGTGATCTTTGTTATGAGAATGGCATAGTAATGCGGGCAATTAAAAATAAGATGGTTATTTCTCCTCCATTAATTTGTAATAATGAGCATATTGATGAAATTATAGAGAAGGTTTGGAAGTGTCTTGATCTAACGGCCCAATCTATAAAGTAGTTTTTTACAAGTGCAATCTTACTATCAGGCTAGTAGAAATAAAGAAATCGAGCAGTCACCACTTACTGAAGATGTTTTAGCTGATATCTGTGTTATTGGTGGTGGGTATACAGGTTTATCAACTGCTCTTTATCTTGCTAAAAAAGGTGTCAATGTAGTACTTATTGAGTCTAATAAGATTGCTTCTGGAGCATCTGGGGCTAATGGGGGGCAAGTATCAGGTGGGATGCGAAGAGATCAATTTTATTTAGAAAAGGCTTTAGGCTTTGATTATGCTAAGGTATTGTGGAAAATTGGTGAAAAATCAAAATATCATGCAAAAGAGCTTATTGATAAATACCAAATTCAGTGTGACTATAAAAAGGGTATTGCTCATCCAAATCACAAACAGAAATATTGTGATGAATCAAAGCAATATGTTGATCATATGAAAAAAAACTATGATTATGAGGATATGGATTATCTAAATGATAATGAAATGAGAGAGGTAACAGGATCAAGCTCATATTATGGAGGAAGTTATGATGAAGGTGAGGCCCACTGTCATCCTCTTAATTACGCTCTTGGAATTGCTCAAGCAGCATTATCTGCAGGCGCAAAAATATACGAAAATACTGCCGCAAGTGGTTATAAGGTTTTAGATGATCATGTAAAGGTAATTACTAAGAATGGATCCGTGAAAGCAGATCGTATTGTGCTTGCATGCAATGGTTATCTTGGTAATCTTGAAAAAAGCTTGACTTCAAAAATTTTGCCAATGAATAATTATATTGTTGCAACAAAGCCTTTGAGTGATGAAGTAGTTAAAAAAATAAATCCAAGGGATATAGCTTTTGCAGATTCAAGATTCGTAATTAATTACTTTAGGATGAGTGCAGATAAGCGCTTGCTTTTTGGGGGTGGAGAGAACTATTCTCAAGAATTATCAAAAAATATTGTACCTATAGTTACTAAACCTTTAGAAAAAATTTATCCATTTCTTAAGGGAGTTAAAATTGATTATGCCTGGGGTGGTAAGCTTGCGATTACATTGAACCGGCTACCTTTTTTTACAACCCTTAAAAATGATAGAGTAATATCTGCTCAAGGTTATTCAGGCCAAGGTGTTGCCTTGGCAAGTTATTCTGGCAAGATCATTTCTGAAAAAATATTAGGTAGTGGTGAGACTTTTGATCTAATGGCTAAAATCCCAAGGCAAAGCTTTCCAGGTGGAAGATTTTTACGAAATCCAAGTATGAAGATTGGTATGCTTTACTATTCGTTATTAGACAGAATATAATGTTGTTTACTATTTTTAAATAGAGAGATTGTATGAGTATTGATGATTTTGAGGATTTAGATACTGATCAGGCTTTTACAAAAAAAAGTCTTTATGGAAGGGCCAATGAAATGACCTATGGCGGAGCGCTAAGTTTTCTGAGGCGAAAGTATACAAAAGATTTAAAGGGAGTTGATATTGCTGTTAGTGGTATTCCCTATGATGCTGCTACTAGTTTTCGACCAGGCGCAAGATTTGGTCCAAAGGCGATAAGAGAAGCCTCTGTTCAACTTGCAGAATTATTAGCCTTTCCTGATGGAATAGACCCTTTTAAAACTTTGGCAGTTTCAGATTATGGAGATTGTGAACTTGACTATGGTTTTCACGGAAATGTAGTCTCGCAAATTGAGGCTCATGCCACAACTATTTTAAATGCTGGTGTTGAGATGTTAACTTTTGGTGGTGATCATTTCGTAACTTATCCACTTTTAAGAGCACATGCCGCAAAACATGGACCAATTGCTCTTGTTCATTTTGATGCTCATACAGATTCATGGCCTGATGAGGATGGTAGGCTCGATCATGGAACTATGTTTTCAAGAGCTATAAAAGAAAATTTAATTGATACTGAGCATTCTATTCAGATTGGGATAAGAACTCATAACAGTAATACCAAGGGAACTACTATTTTAGATGCACCATGGGTTCATGAGAATGGTGTCAAAAAAGTAATAAAAAAAATAATTGATGTTGTTAAAGATCGACCTGCTTATCTAACATTTGATATTGATGGACTTGATCCAGCATACGCTCCTGGAACTGGAACTCCAGTTGCTGGAGGATTAACATCTGCTCAAGCTTTAGGAATAATTAGAGGTTTAGGTGATTTAAATTTTATTGGTGCAGATGTCGTTGAGGTGGCACCTGCCTATGATCATGCAGAAATTACGGCTATATTAGCAGCGACAATCGCTCATGATTATTTAGTACTTAGAGCTCAGCAAAAAAATAAAATAAAAATCTAACTTTAAATACCATTATGAAAATAGGAATATTACTTGTAGGAAGGGCTTCAGAAGATTTAGTGGATAAGTATGGTACCTATGCTGAAATGTTAATCAATTTAATTAATTCTGATGAGAAATTATTTGAATTCAAAACATTTAATATCCTTGATGGAATTTTCCCTTTAAATCATAACGATTGTGATGGATGGATCGTCACAGGCTCTCCTCATGGAGTGTATGAAGAGCATTCTTGGATTCCAATTGTGAGTCAACTAATTAAAGATATTTATGATAATAAACTTCCAATTTTTGGTGTTTGTTTTGGGCATCAACTTATTGCACAAGCTTTAGGTGGTAATGTTGAAAAATCAACAAAAGGTTGGGGATTGGGACTTCATACCTATCAAATTAATAATAAGACTAACTATATGGGTAATTTATCAAGTGAAGTCACCTTGAATATCTGTCATCAGGATCAAGTTTTAAGTCCTCCAAATGGAGCTACTGTTTACGCTAAATCTGATTTTTGTGAAAATGCTGGGTTCTATATAAAAGATAAGGTTCTAACTATGCAAGCTCATCCTGAATTTTTAGTTGATTTTATAAAGGCTCTTCTAACAGCTCGAAGAGATGTGACTATTCCAAAGCAATTTGTTGACCCAGCTTTAATTGGACTCAAAAGTCATCCTGATAGTGTTCAATCCAATCAATTTGCTGAGACTATAAGGCGGTTTTTCTTAAACTAGTTAAGCTGATTGGATGCCTTTGTCGCCTTGTCTGTTATATACCTCCCAATTGGTATGGCGGAAGTAGCAGCTGGTGAGGGCGCATTACAAACATGTATGGAGCGTCTGCTCTCAGCAAAAAGAAAATCATGAACAAGACTGCCATCTTTTAGAACTGCTTGGGCGCGAACTCCTGCTGGATATGGTTCAAGATCATTAAGTTTTATAGAAGGACTATATTTTTGAACTTCTTTTAAATAGCCACTTTTAAATAATGAATTTTTCATTTCATATAAGCCCGACTTAATATTTTTTAGCAATACTCTATAAAGTCCTATGAATGAAATCATTTGAAAAGTATCCTTAAAATTAAAATTAAATTTATTGTAACCTTCTCTTTTAAAACCAAGAACAGCATTAGGTCCAACTGTGATACTGCCATCTATCATTCGAGTCAAGTGAACTCCCAAGAAGGGCATTGAAGGATCAGGTATTGGATAAATCAAATGTTTTACAAGTTTATTATGAGTGCTTGCTAGTTTAAAATATTCACCCCGAAATGGGACAATCTGAAAATCAATTTTAATACTAAGAAGTCTTGCTATTCGATCAGCCATTAACCCTGCGCAACATACTAGATATTTAGATTTAAAGCGCTCATTCTTAGTTATTATCTCAATCTTATCTGTATCCTCCTTAAGATTTATGACCTCAGTATCAAGAATAGATTCACCACCTAAAGACTCGTATTGTTCTGACATTTTTTTTGTAATCAGCTTATAGTTAACAATACCAGTTGATTTAACTAGGAGAGCGCCTAATCCAATAACATTCGGTTCAAGTTTATTTAGTTGTTTTTGGTCTAAAACTTTAACATTAATTTTATTTTTTTTACACTTTTCATGTAACTCATTCATTCTGGATAATTCTAGATCAGAAGTCGCAACTAATAACTTTCCACATTGCTCATAGGGAATATTATGAAGTTTACAAAAATTAATAGTTTCATTGAGGCCTTCTTTACAAAACTGAGCCTTTAAGCTTCCTGGTTGATAATAAACACCTGCATGAATAACCCCACTATTATGACCAGTTTGGTGAGATGCAAAAGATTTCTCTTTTTCTAAAAGTAATACTCGTTTACTTGGATGTTTTGTAATAAGTGCAAGTGCCGTTGAGACACCAACAATCCCACCTCCTAAAACGACATAGTCATAAATTTCATCTTTATTCATTATGTTAAAAGGTCTTTAATTAATTATTAGAACCAGCATTCTCTTCAAAAGCACCTCGCTGACGAAGAAGCTCTCTATGAAGTTTTTTATTAGCAATAAATTTATCTCTTCCATGAAGCCAAAAATAATTATTGATAATGATCATACTCCCTTCTAATAATTTCACATTAGATGTATTTACTTCGTTTTCCAATGATTCTCCAACTTCAAAAAGATACATCCCTTGCTCAATATTAAGGGGCTCAACAAATTGATCAATAAAAGATATTCTAGGCTGAGAATCACTATTATCGTTAATAAAAATAGGGTGAAAGTTTTTATAACTAATATTTTTACTTGCAGGCGAGCCCCACTGAAATTTTTGCTTTGCTAATGGGTTATTATAAAATTTATCTAAATCTTGCCAATCATCAAGATGAAGAAGTAGGGAGTCTCCACCCTCAACATCTACTTCTAAAATTTTTTGCATTATCACCCAATCAGTGATTTCATTTACGTAGGTACCATCTGTATGCAGCTCCATTCTTCGATGTGCTTGGCGGAGATAGCTATCGCTATCATCCTCATTTTTAACACTAAATCTAGCATAAAATTTTCCTGACATAGAGTCAAGATTTGGAACGCCTATAAGATGTGAAATCGCTGTTGAAAGTAAAATATTAAAATCAATAAAATCTATTCCATTAAGAGTTGAGGCTTCTAATGATTCACACTCAAGTAATACAGCACCTCTAGAGCGATCCTTTATAGTATCTAAGAGATAATGACCAAGTGTATCCTCCGTTGACTTATTAAGACAATTCGCTAGGAAAAATCTTAAAAAAGGTTTATATTCTATTGACTGAACATCATGACCAATAATCTGCTTGGAGAATTCTTGGATAGTTTTTTTAGAAAGTCTAACAACTTGAAGTCTAGAATTATTATTATGATTACTAATATCAAAGCCAATATTTAGAATATTTTTAGGAGTCATTGTATCTATAACTTTATTGCACTAAATTGAAGTGGTCTAGATAACTTAGTTGGTATGCTATGTTCATTGTTAAAAAGTATTGGTGCAAGTGCTTTTAACATATCCTCATATACCTCACGTTTAAATTTTATTACTTCGTCAACAGGTCGCCAATAATCAACCCATTTCCAATCATCAAATTCAATATCATTATGCAAGTCAAGAGAAATATGATCATCACTTGAGTCAAGTTTTAAGAGAAACCATACTTGCTTTTGTCCAATACATTTGGGCTTTTGACGCCTTCTAATGTGTTCTAAGGGTAATTCATAGCGAAGCCATTTCGGTGTTTTAGCAAGCAGAGTGACCTGAGCTGATGAGAGTCCGACCTCTTCCTCAAGCTCTCTATAAAGAGCATCTAACTCAGACTCATCTTTATCAATACCACCCTGTGGAAGTTGCCATGCATCTTGTTTGAATCGCTTTGCTAAAAGGATTTGTTTTTTTTCATTAGTAATTACAATTCCAACGTTAGCACGATAACCATCGCTATCAATCACTAGTCATCGCCTGAAAATACACCTAATAGGTGAAGAAGGCTTAAGAAAAGATTATAAATAGAAATATAAAGAGTAACTGTTGCCATAATGTAGTTCGTTTCACCACCATGGATAATATTACTTGTTTCAAATAATATAAGACCACTCATTAGTAAAATAAACGCAGACGAAACTGCAAGAGATAAAGCAGGCATCTGGAAAAAATATGCAGCTATACCAGCTAAAAATGCAACTACAATACCAGCAGTAAGAAATCCAGCCATAAAACTAAAGTCTTTTTGCGAAACAATTGCATAAAAAGAAAGTGACAAAAAGATTACTGCAGTTCCAGTCATAGCCATCGCTACAAGCTCAGAGCCATTAGAGAATGCACCCATATAAGCTCCAATTATTGGCCCTAAAGTAAGACCCATAAAGCCAGTAAGAGCAAAAACAGCAAGAATTCCCAAAGCTGAATTTCTAAGTTTTGTGACCAAAAATAACAGACCAAAATAGCCACCCAGGGTTATTAATAGCCCAAAGTAAGGTAAGTTAAGATACATCGAAAGATACGCCATCAAGCCACTAAATAAAAGAGTTGCTGATAGAAGTTGATAAGTATTTCTTAGTGTTCGATTTATAGTAATCGAACTAGAAGTTGTTTGAACATTTGTAGGCATAATATTAAAGTAAAGTAAAAGTGTAAAATATAGTCAATTTTGGTCGAAATTACAAGGCTTTCATGAAACTTATTTTGGGTATGGGTTTAACTGGCTTATCAGTTGCACGCTTTTATTCGAAAAAAAATATTGATTTTCGTATTGCTGATTCTCGGTTATCACCACCTATGCTTCAAATAATGAAGCAAGAAAACTTATTGATTGACTTCCATCTTGGAGAATGGAACAAGAATTTATTAGATGATATTTCTGAAATTATTATCAGCCCTGGTATTGCTGAATCTGAAAAAATAGTATCTTGGTCTCGTAAAAAAAGTATTCCTATTATTAGTGATATTGAATTATTTGGTCGATATGCCAAAGCACCTATTGTTGGTATTTCAGGCTCAAATGGCAAGTCTACTGTAACTCAATTATTAGGTGAAATGGCTCATAATGATGGGAAAAATGCAGTTGTCTGTGGAAATATTGGCAAACCTGTTATGGATAGCTTGAGTGATGATGCAGACGTTTATATTGTTGAAATTTCAAGCTATCAATTAGATTATACAAATAAGATTAATTTATTAACAGGAGTGATTACAAACATTACCCCTGATCATCTTGATAGATATGAAGATTTCAATGCCTATATAGAATCTAAATTATCACTCTATTCTTATTGTTCGAGTAATATTGTTAATTTAAATGAATCTCTAGTTAGTAAAATTGATTTGAATGCTTGCTATGCAATTGATAAACACGGAATAAATTGTGAATTCCATGCTAATAAAGATGGTGATAAATTTATTTTTTTTCATGGCAGCCAAACTTTAATGTCATCTGAGGAGTTATTGGTTATAGGTCGTCACAATGTAGAAAATATTCTTGCAGCTCTAACTCTTGGTCATCAGATAGGCCTTTCACTTAAATCAATGGTTATAACCTCGAAAAAGTTTAAGGGAATAGAGCATCGCTTAGAATGGGTTGTAAGTCTTAATGGAGTAGATTTTTTCAATGATTCGAAGTCCACTAATGGTATTTCAACTATTACAGCTATTAAAGCTATAGCTGATAAATATAAATCTGTAATTCTAATTGCTGGAGGAATTGCAAAAAAAGAAGACTATTCAGAGCTTTTTCAATTAATAAATACAAAAATTGACACCTTAATCTTAATTGGCCAGTCTAGTGCTATGTTTTCTAAGAAGATAAACAGTTGTCCAGTTCATATTGTTGAGACAATGGAGCATGCTGTTGCTCTATCTAAAACTATCGCCTTAGAGGGCGCTATTTTGCTTTCACCAGGATGTGCAAGCTTTGATATGTTTAATAATTTTAGTGAAAGAGGAGAGACTTTTAAGTATTTTGTTCTTCAAGAAAATTAATCACCTTATTAATATCATTTTCAGTAAGGATAAGCGCTTCCTTTTCATTTCTTAGCCAAGTACATTGTCTCTTGCACAACTGCCTTGTTGCTACGATAGCCTTTTCAATCATCTCCTTTTTATTGTAGACTCCATCAAAATAATTCCATGCCTGTCTATAGCCAACACACCTCATAGACGCTAAATCTAAATTAAGTTTTTGATTTTCTCTCAAGGATTTAACTTCATCAAGAAAGCCATTTTTTATCATTTCAATAAATCGCCTCTCAATTCTAATATGTAGATTTGATCGTTCAGGCATAAGAACAATTTTTTTTATTTTAAGATCTAGCTTGTTTTGATTTTTATTGCCTTGAAGTGCACTTAAAGTTTCACCAGACAGTTTGTGTACTTCAAGAGCTCTTGTAATCCTTTGAGAGTCATTAGGATGAATTCTTTTTGCTGATTTTGGATCAATCTCTTGCAATTCTTTATGTAATTTTTCACTTCCCATTTTTTGTAAAAGATTATTGAAGTGTTTACGAGACTGATTTGTTGATGCAGGAAGTGCAGATAAGCCATGCTCTAAAGCATTAAAATAAAACGAAGTACCACCAACTAAAATTGGTAGTTTTTTATCATTTAGAGCAGACTCTATATGTTTGTTAGCAAGCTGAACAAATTGTTTAACAGAGAAGCCTTCATGTGGTTCACAAATATCAATAATTTCATGAGGATAGTTCTTAAGTAATTCTTTGCTAGGTTTTGCAGTACCAATATCCATTCCACGATATATTAAAGCTGAATCCACACTAATTATTTTAGAATCAAGATGCTTGGATATCTCAATGGCTAAATCAGTCTTACCCGAAGCTGTAGGACCCATAAGGAAAACTACTGAATTATTTGATTCTATTGTCATAAGAATACTAGGCTTATATAACTAATACCTACATTATAATGTCAGCTTTATAAATTGTATCTCCAAAACGATGTTTACAGTTTTAAATCAAGTTACTGGAAAGTCATTTGAAAGTAGCGGCCAAAAGCCAGTTCTTAATGGTGCTCTTGAGAGTGGATTAAATTTCCCATACGGTTGTCAAAATGGTTTTTGTGGTCAATGTAAAGCCATTATATTAAACGGTGAAATTGAGTATGATGGAGATGTTCCCTCTGCAATAAGTAAAGATGATGCTGAAGCAAATATGGCATTACTTTGTCAATGCAAGGCAAAAACTGATTTATATATTGCAGTGGATGAGCTTGATTCTTTGGCAACTATAGAGGTCAGAAGTATGCCTTGTCGTGTCGAGGAGATTAATCGTTTAAATCATGATGTAATAGCAATTATATTAAAGATTCCAGGAGCACAATCACTGCAGTATTTGGCAGGACAGTATCTTGAGTTAGAGCATTCAGATTATGAGCCAAGATCATATTCAATTGCCAATGCACCAATTAATTCAAATTTGATTGAGCTACATATCCGATTAGTTGATGGGGGTAAGCTTACAAACTTTTTATTTAATTCACTGACTGAAAAATCTATTCTAAGAATTGAAGGCCCAAAGGGAAGTTTTTTTCTTAGAGAGGATAGTGAATGTCCAATTATATTTATAGCTGGTGGCACAGGATTTGGGCCAATCAAAGCAATAATAGAACATCTTATTAACATAAGCTCAAATAGAGTTATTCATTTATACTGGGGTGTAAGAAGCGAAGAAGATTTATATTCAAGTCTTCCATCTGAATGGAGCGAAATGTATGGCAATATCTCTTTTGAACCAGTATTATCAGAAGCAGATCAGTCCTGGAGTGGCAAAAAAGGATATGTCCATGAATCTGTAGTGGATGATTTTCAAGATTTAACGGATTATGAGGTATATTCCTGTGGCCCACCTGTAATGGTAAACGCATCACATAAAAGTTGCCTAGAGTATAAACTGCCAAAAGAGAACTTCTTTTCTGATGCCTTTGAATATGCAAATGTGATTAGTGAAAATGAATAATATGGAAGAACACATAAATATACAACTCAAAATTGCTTTAAGTCCAGAGTATCTTGAGGTAGTAAATGAATCAAGTCAACATTCAGGACCTGCCACAGAATCACACTTTAAGATTGTGGTTGTTAGCTCAAAATTTGATAAGATGAAGCTCATTGATAGGCATCGCTTTATCAATAAACTTTTTGCTGAAGAACTTCAGCATATTCATGCATTAGCAATGCATACTTATACAATTGATGAATGGCAAAAGCGTCAAGGTGCTCCAGATTCTCCTAAATGTTCTTCTAAGTCATAGAGGTGAAAGGGTTACTTTTATTGATTGTTATATTTCTTTCCGCGTGTCAAAGTGTTGTTGATAATAATAAAAAATTAAGCACTTTTAAGTCTAAATCAGATAGCCCTTATCAAGTTATTGATGAATCTAATTTATGGACTTTAATTGCAAATAATCAGCAAATAAATAGTGAGATTAATCCAAGGATTCAAAGTCAAATTAATAGGATTAAAAATAATCCTGAATATTTATCTATAATATCAAAGAGGGCCAAGCCCTACTTATATTTAGTAGTTTCTGAGCTAGAAAAACAAGGTTTACCAATTGAAATTGCGTTATTACCAATTGTAGAGTCAGATTATTATCCCTTTTCTTATTCCCATGGAACTGCAGTTGGTCTATGGCAATTTATCCCATCAACAGGAAAAATGTATGGCCTCAAAGAGAGTTGGTGGCATGAAGATAGAAGAGGTGTATTAACTTCAACTCAAGCAGCAGCTTTATATTTAAAAGATCTTAATAATATGTTTGATGGTGATTGGCTATTAGCAATAGCGGCCTATAATGCCGGACCAGGGCGAATTCAAAGAGCAATAGATAAAAATATTGAACTTGGACTAAATACAGATTACTGGAGTCTTGATTTACCAAATGAAACTGAAAAATATGTTCCAAAACTTTTGGCATTAGCTGAAGTTATAAAGGCGCCATCAAGCTTTAACCAAAGCTTAGTCAAAATAAATAATGAGCCGTTTTTAAAAAAAATAGAGCTAAATTCGCAATTTGATTTAGCTTTAATTGCTCAATGGACAGGCCTTACTATTGAAGAAATTTATACCTTTAATCCTGGACTACGAAGATGGGCTACTCCAGTTTTATTACCATATTCTTTGCTCTTACCTTTAAATGTTGTTGAAGACTTTGAAATAAATTTATCAAAGTCTGGCGAGAGACCAAAAATTAGCTGGGCTCGATATAGAATTAAAAAAGGCGATAGCTTGAGTTTAATTGCCAATAAATACAATACGACAACTTTACAAATTCAAAATGTCAATGAGTTAAGAGATGATATTATTAGAATAGGAGATTATCTAATTGTGCCTCTTGCTGAACAAAATGAAGGTTACTATTCTTTATCAGAGAATCAAAGAGAAAAAAGTCGGTTAAATATTCAAAAAAATTCTGAAAAAATTACTTACATGGTTGTTGCAGGAGATAGCCTTTGGAAAATTGCAAAAATTTATAATACTTCTATTAATAATCTTGTTAGATGGAATCAAATCAATCCATCAGAGTCACTTTCAATTGGAAAAGAATTAGTTATCTTGCTTAATAATAAAAGTAGAACAGAGTTAGCTAAAATAGCAAATACTGGAATCGATATTAGTAGAAAAATAGTTTATACAGTTAAAATTGGTGATAACCTTTCAAAGATTGCTCAAAAGTATCAAGTTAAAGTAGCTGACATACAATCTTGGAATGATTTAAATGAAAAACATATTTTGCAACCAGGTGACAAATTAACTATAACAATTAATGTAGTAAATTCAAATTTATCATGAAAACAATACCAATACTTAAAACAATCCTCGCAAGTTTAGCTTTTGCTATTAATAATTGGCAAAAGTTGCTTGAGGTTAGTATCTTTCCATTGCTTATGATGATTCCATTCATAACAATCTTGCCAGAGGTTATAGTTGTTATGCAAGCTCAGCTTCTTGGAAATGGAGAGATTCAAGCTAATCCAGATAATTATGGATTCTATTTATTATTTTTTGAATATGGCCACATTGCACTTGTTATTAATATTTATCGTATGGTGGTAAATGGAAATAACTCTGTTGCTCGTTTAGGAGTCGTTCTTCCAAGTCTAAGATTTGGACGTTTTTTTCTTTTGTCTATTTTTCTGTCAATTGCAACCCAGTTTCCAATATTTATTTCACCATTTTTAATACCTGTAATTTATTTTCTCCTCATCCCTATATCACTTAATTTAGTTTCAATTGCAAATGATATTCCATATAGGAAAAATAAATTAAAGTTAGGAGTTCAATTCAGTATCTTCTCTCTAAAGCTCGGAATTCCATGCATTTTAATAGGCCTATTAATCCTTCTTGGAGCAAATGAGTTTTTATTTTGGACAGCAATAGTCATGATAATCTACTGGATGGCAATCAGCTTTTCTCTTTGTTACAGAGTTATAATGGCGAATAACTAAATGCAAAGTCTCTTGGATATCTCATATCAAAAATACATGTTGGCCTATCTTTTTTACATTTTTTAAAATTTTTATAGACCTTGATAAATAGATCAAGTCGTTCACTTTGTTTTTGATAGCCTAAAATTACTTTTATATTATTTTCAAGTATTAATTGGTCAATAGCTGACCTCTCAAAGCGGGCAATTTTTAATGATCCTAATGTTGCTTGATATTTTTTAAAATCTATATAAAACTGTTTAATATTATCTTTTGAAACAATTCCAATAGGAGTATCTGAGGAAATTAAAAATCTGGGTAGATATAAAATACCTTTAGAAGAAATAAATCCTTCTGACCCCCATTGCATTGCTATATCATGATTTTCAACTGTAACTCTAATCTTATTCCAAAATATTCTCTCTGCATTAGCTTTGGAAACCCATGGGTGTTTTTCCACATTTTTATTGATTTGAGAAAGTTCTATTAAATATTTATTTTCTAGAACTGACTTTATTAAATCATCATATTGATGGGTTATAGTTTCTACAAAATATTTATTAATAATAGATGAGTTGTTAATTTCATTATTTTGATTAGTCAAAGTTTCAAAATCACCTCTAATTTCCCAAGTAATACTTGGTTCAAATAATTTTGAATTATTTATTAAATATATCGAACTTGCAAATGACAAAATTATAATTAAATAAAACAAACCTTTCAGAATCTTAACTAAAATAACCTTAATTGGTTTTCTTTGTTTTTTTAAATAATTTCTTCTTAATTTAGCCATTAAGAATTTTTAAAATTAATTGTTCAAAGGAAATGTTAGAGGCTTTTGCAGCCATTGGAACTAGTGAATGAGATGTCATGCCTGGAACGGTATTAATTTCTAATAGGTAAGGATTCTTCTTACTATCAAGAATAAAGTCAACTCTGCCCCAACCAGATGCTCCCATAACATTAAAGGCCTTCAGGGCAATCATCTGAATCTTTTTCTCTTGTGCATTACTAAGATCAGATGGACATAGATATTCAGTTTTTTCACTAAAATACTTGGAATGATAGTCATAGATATCATGATCAGATGAAATTTTTATACTAGGAAGAGTTTTATTATTAAGGATTGAAACAGTGTATTCATCTCCCTCAATCCACTTCTCAATTAAAGCTTCATCATTATATTGCCATGCGTTTTCCAGGGCTTGTTCTAAATTTTTTTTATCACTCACTTTACTAATACCAATACTTGATCCTTCTAAAGTTGGCTTTATCGCCCATGGAAGCGAAAAGTAAATTGGATTAAGTTCATCACCTTTTTTAGCAACAATTGATGGTGATAATGGTAAATCATATTTATTCCACATCTCTTTAGTAGCTGCTTTATTCATGCAAAGGTTAGAAGCTTTTTCATCAGAACCAGTAAAAGGAATATTTCTTTTTTTAAGTTCACTTTGAATGAATCCATCTTCACCACCTCTGCCATGCAATACAATAAATGCTTTATCAATTTTTTCGCACCAAAGATCAGTAATATTATCTTTATTAAGATCAAATTTAAAGCATTTAATATTACTTTTAACTAAAGACTCATATACAGCATTCCCACTTAATAGAGATATGTCTCTTTCTGCAGAATAGCCACCCATTAAAACAGCAATCATACGATTATAATTTCAGTTTCAAGTTCAATATTGTGCTTATCTTTAATTGTATTTTGAATATGAGCAATTAGGTTTTCAATATCCATAGCACTCGCATTATTTTGATTAATAATATAATTTGCATGCTTTTCAGAAACACAAGCTCCACCGATACAAAAACCTTTAAGACCACTAGATTCTATTAGTTTAGCTGCATAAGTATCCTTTGGGTTTTTAAAGACACTTCCACAACTAGCTAATCCAATGGGTTGTGTTGAGTTTCGTTTATGAAGAAGGTCACGAACATTATCTTGGGGTTGTTTTAAATCAAAATTAAATCGAGCGCTAATAAAAAATTCACCACTGAAGTGATGAATAACTGAACGGTAATTAATTTTATAATCACCTGGAAATCTTTCTTGAATATCTCCAGTTAAATTAATAGTTTTGACAGAGACAACATATTGCCAAATTTCAGAGCCAAAAGCACCAGCATTCATAGCGAGAGCACCACCAACACTTCCTGGTATAGCACTTAAAAATTCAGCACCATATTTCAAATTAGCTTGAGAAAATCTTGATAACTTTGCTAGAGAAGTCCCAGCTCCAGAGTCAATAAAATTTCTTGAAATATCAAGGCTATTAAAATTTTTAGTATGTATGGTTGTTCCATCAAAGCCCCTGTCCCTAACTAAAAGATTGCTACCAAGACCAACAAATAAAAGTTGTGTTTTGTTATTTTTTAAAAAATTAGATAAAGCTGCTTCATCTTCAGGAACAAAGAATTGACTTGTCTGACCCCCTGTTCTTAAAGAGCAGTGTTTTGACATTGGCTCATTTAATTTAATCATATTTATTTAGAAAAATGATCTTTCAATTGATGTGGTATTTTATGAACATCACCAGCACCAAGAGTAAGTATGACATCATCTTCAGAAGCTATATTGGGTAGTATTTCTATTATTTCGTCAATATTTTTAACAACTATAGGATCAATTGAACTTCTTCTTCTAATAGAGTCAGCAAGAGTAGATGAGCTAACAGTATTTATTGGGGCTTCATTTGCTGAATAAATATTCAACAATACTAATGCATCAACTTTGGATAGGCAACTTACAAAATCATTAAATAAATCTCTAGTGCGAGAATACCTATGAGGTTGAAAAATTACTAAAAGTCTTTTGTCTGGATATGTATTTCTAAGTGAACTAACAACTGCAGAAATCTCATTTGGATGGTGACCATAGTCATCAAAGAGAGGGACTTTATAAACGTTTATAGATAAATATTGATGAAAGTCTAATCTTCTTGAAACGCCACTAAAGTTCAATAAAGCCTTTTGAATGTCTTCTATTTTTATTTCAAGCTCAATCGCAACACTTATAGCTGCGAGCGCATTTAGAATATTATGATTTCCAATTAAATTTAATATAACTGGAAATTTTTTATCGTATTTAGAGCAGTTAACATCAAAGGTCATTCTTAATTCATTTTGCTGAATATTAGATGCTTTTACATCAGCATTTTCACTAAAACCATAGCTCAAAACAGGCCGATGAATTTTTTTAAGGATATCTTTAACTCCATTATCATCAATGCAAGCAACGCATATGCCATAAAACGGCAAATTTGATGTAAATTTAATAAAGGCATCAGTAAGATTATCATAATTGTGACTGTAGGTGCTCATGTGATCTTCGTCAATATTTGTAATGACACTAAGCATTGGTTGAAGATGAAGAAAGGATGCGTCACTCTCATCTGCTTCAGCAATTAAGTAATCACTTTTGCCTAACTTAGCATTCATACCTGTTGCATTGATAATCCCACCAATAATATAGGTTGGATCAAGTTTAGCTTCAGTCATTATTTGCACAATAAGACTTGTAGTTGTAGTCTTTCCATGCGTTCCTGATATCGCTATTCCAAAACGAAAGCGCATAATTTCAGCTAACATTTCTGCTCTTGGAACGATTAATAATTTTTGGTGTCTGGCTTCTTGGAGTTCGGGATTATTTTTATTAATTGCTGAAGAGACAACCACAGCTTGCTTTCCCAAAACATTTTCAGCTTTTTGAGTATAAATAATTTTACAACCTAGTTTTTCAAGTTTCTCAGTAGCTGTGTTTGACTGAATATCTGATCCAGAAATTTCATAACCTAAATTAGCAAGCACTTCAGCAATTCCACTCATCCCAGAACCCCCAATGCCGATAAAGTGAATTTTATTTATTTTTGAACGAGTAGGATTATTGATTAAAGTCATGTTTTATTTACAGTTATAATGGTAATTGCTTGAATCCCTTTGCCTTTTCCAAAGGCAGTTAAGCCTTCCCCTGAAGTTGCAGTTATGCCAATATCTGATAAAGTTACATTACAGATTTTAGAAATATTTTCCTTCATAAGTTCAATCAAAGGAGATATTTTTGGATTCAAACACTCAATGCTTATGGCAATATGATTTATTTTCCAATCACTGAGGTCATCTAAAGCAACTTGCAAATATGCTTGACTATCAATTACTCCTTGCTTAACTAGTTGATCAGCCTGAAAACCTAAAACATTTTTACCAGTGATACTAGAAATAGCATTAGTCATAGCATGAAAAATTACATCTGCATCACTATTTCCTTTGAGGCCAAAAGGATGATTGACTTCAATACCTGCAAGAACTAATAGCTTTCCTGGTTTTTTTTCAAATGCATGTGAATCCTGTCCAATACCTGTTTTTATTTCCATAATTTATTTTAAATAATAATTAGCTAATTTAAGATCATCTGTTTGAGTAATTTTAATATTGCTTTTAGATCCTTTAACAATTTTTATAGAATGACCTAAGTTTTCAATAGCCTCAGATTCATCAGTGATGATATTATCAAATTCAATAGATTTTTTTAGGGCCTCATTTAAAATACCAAATCGAAACATTTGTGGCGTTTGAGCATGGTAAAGTGTTTTTCGATCAATCGTTGATAGCTCTTTTTGAGAACTAATTTGTTTAACTGTGTCAATAATTCTTGTTGCTAGAATGCCACCAACAGGATGATCAAAAACTTGGTCGATTAAGTTTTCAATGTCTTCGCTTAGAATACATGGTCGAACTGCATCATGAACTAAAATCCAATCATTATTATTTGCTATATTACTTAATGAATTTAGTGCATTAAAAACCGAAAGATGCCTTTCTTTTCCTCCTGTAACAATAGAAAGTATTTTTGGGTGATTAAAATAAGATGATAATTTAAATTGGTCATCTTCAGCAGCTACAGCAACAACACAGGCTGTAATTCTATCAATAGATAGAAGGGTCTTAAGACACTGGTCAATGATTGACTTACCATTATCAAGTTTTAGGTATTGCTTTGGCATTATCTCATTCATACGCTTACCAATTCCGCTAGCTGGAATGATTAAGAAGCAATTATCAGTATTCATCGTAGCTATGTGGTCCTTTTCTCAAGCTTTGAAATCAATGAACTTAATTATAGAGCAGAGTTAGAAGAGTCAACTAAATTATCATTATTAATAATCTTATTTACCTTAAAAAAAACTTCCCCTTCCTTTACTAAGCCATACTTGTATCTTGCTTTAGACTCAATTAGTGACATATCTTCTTCTGTATAGTTAGTGATTTGATTGAAAAGTAAAGCATTATTTTTTTGGAGGTTAAGATTTTTATTTTCTATCTCTTTAATAACACTTTGTTTTTTTAAAATCACATTAGGAAAATTATTTTCAAAAATATTTTGCTTTATTAAAAAAAACAAAATAATTGAAAGTAACAGTGAAACTTTATATTTAAGAATAAATCCAAATAATCCTTTTGAATTGTTATTCATAGAATCTATGATCGTTTATTTATAAAGTGAGGAAAGATATGTTTTTGAATAATAATCATGAATTGGAAGTTTGTACTGATTAAAAAACTGAAATAAAAATCCAAGCCCAGTTAAAGAAATAAGAGCTAATATCATTCGGGTTAGCGACTGTCTATAGGTTATATTATCACCATCAAATTGAGAAATTTCGAATTTCCAAGCCCTCATGCCAAGAGTTTGCTTGCCTTTAACCCAAGAGAAGGAAAAATATCCAAAAATTACTGGAAGCGTAAGGAAGTAAAAAAATAAACTATTAGTAATAGGTTCTTTTTTGTTAATTAGAATTACTACCCCTGCGATAAAAAACACAAAAGAAAAAACTAGTAATAAATCATACATAATTGAGCCTAAGCGTCGAAGAAATGAGACATTAGATTTCATATTTAAATTTTCTTTAAATGATTTGATTTATGAAAACTAATTATCCTCTTTATTGGTAACTTTTGAAGTAACTTTTCCATCATTGAATTGAGAGACAATAATATCACCTTTGTTAATTTTCTTGATTGATACTATAACCCCTCCCTTTTCATTATGCGAAATACTATAGCCTCTTGAAAGAGTATTAAGTGGTGAAAGAAGATTTAAAAGATTAGCTTTATTACTCAAATCATCTAAATGATTTTTAATAAGATTTTTTGAGTTATTATTAAGTTCTATAAACAGCTGCTTCAACTTGGATTGACTTTGTTCAATTAATAAGTTTATTATTCTAAATAAACGTAACTCATACTCATCAAGTTTTTGAGCATTTATTTGTAATTGTTGACTTGGATCAATGATTCTTAGTTGAAGAAGATTTAGTGACAGTCTTTTCTTTTCAATTGACTGCTCAATAAAGCCTTTTAATTGATTAATAAGTTTAGATAATTGATAAATAATCACTTGGCGATCTGGGGTTGCACTGACAGCTGCAGCTGATGGGGTTGGTGCTCTCAAGTCAGAAACAAAGTCTGCAATTGTGGTGTCAGTTTCATGTCCTATAGAGCTAATTATAGGTGTTGAACAACTAAATATTGCTCTTACAAGTTCTTCCTCATTAAATGCCCACAAGTCCTCCATTGATCCACCTCCCCTGGCTAATATTAGGACATCACAGCGTTTAGAATTATCTGCAGCTTGAAGTGCTTTAATAATTTTTATATGGGCTTGATCACCCTGAACAATAGTGTCAAACAGAAGTATGTCAGCAAAAGGGTACCTTAATTTTAAAACTTTGATAATGTCTTGAATTACTGCCCCATTGGAAGAAGAAATGACACCAATAGTTTTTGGAGATATGGGTATATTTTTTTTATTCTCTATATCAAATAAACCTTCACTTCTTAATTTATTTTTAAGCTGGTCAAATGCAAGTTGAAGATTACCTATTCCAGCTGGTTCCATTTCTTGAACTATCAGTTGAAAGTCTCCTCTTTGTTCGTATAAAGTAACAGCACCTCTGATTACAACAGACATGCCATTTTCAGGAGTAAATTGTATCTTGCGCTGATTAAGTCGGAAAAATGCACACCTTATTTGTCCACTTGTGTCTTTTAATGAGAAATACCAGTGTCCAGAGGAGGGCCTAGATAAATTTGAAATTTCACCTTGAATCCAACAAGAAGGTACATTTTTCTCAATTGTATTCTTACATAATTTTAAAAAATTAGAAACTGAATAAATTTCATCAAGATTAAACATTAGCTTTTTTTAGGCAGGCAAATACTGCTCCAGTTCCACCCATCGCTTGAGGGCAAGAGCAAAATCCTAGAACTTGAGGATGTTGTTTAAGATAATTAACAACTTGAGATTTTATTATTGATAAGCCATTATCTGAATGATATCCTTTACCATGAATTATATGAATAAATCGCTCATCAGAGTGAAAATGAATAAACCTTGATAATGCTTGACAGGCCTCTTCAATCTTATGTCCATGAAGATCAATAGATGGTGTTGATCCTATATTTCCCTGCTTCATTTTTTTAACAATTTTTGCAGATAATCCTGCTTTTGCATGTATTACAGGTTCTGATCCTAAGATATTTGGCTCATATAAATAACTATAACCTTCAAAAGGCTTATCAGGCTTTGAAATCGAGAAGGCATTATTCTTATTATTATCTTTATCGATAGTTATTTGTTTATCGATAGTTTCACGAAATAATAATTTGTCACTTTCATTTACCATAGTAGTAAAAATTTAAACATAAAAAAACCCTCGAAGAGGGTTTTAATTATAACTGTGATTTTTACTATTGAATATTACATTCAAAGGAAATTTATAAATTCTCTTTCTTATAGAACTTTGATTTGAGAGCTGAGGCGAGATTTTTTTCTAGCAGCTTGATTTCTATGCATTAAACCTTTGCTAACAGCTTGATCAATATTTTTTTGCATCTTTATAAAGTCGCCTGTGGCTTCTTTTTTATCTCCAGAAGCAATGGCTGCAACAACTTTTTTAACGAATGTACGGACCTTGGCCCTGATTTGAGAGTTATGTTTATTTCTTTTAACTGCCTGTCTTGCGCGTTTTTTTGAACCTGCTGAATTGGCCATATACTTTTATTTAGTGCTATATTACAAAAAGATGAATTATAGAGTCTCGTCTGAATTTATGCAAGTATTAGTTTGTATTGTGTTAATTTGCTAAAGACTGAATATATTGGAGAGTTTTTTTCTTATTAAGAAGAAGATGCCAGGTTTTACCCCCCTGAGACTTCCATAATGAAACTGCTCTAATACCTGCCAATAGAAGGGCTCTAATATGATTTGCAGTTTTTTGGTTTGATAGGTAGATTTGTTCCCCTCTAACCATAATAGTAGGACTGAGACTACCTAAAGTATTCTTATATAGTTCGGCAAGTCTTGCAATTGAATTACTATGATTAATATCAAAAAATTCTTGTCTATTAATGAGCTCTATCTCTGTAGTAATTAACTTAAGAAGTTGCGGTTTCTTCATCAATTTCTTTTCAAGATTTATTAAAGCAGTAACATATAACATTACATTATGCATATCAATAGATTTTTTCTCAAGAACATCTTTTAAAGAGTTAAAGCCTATTTGTAAATCTTCAGGAGAGGTAAAAATTTCATCAATAGAATCACTATCAATTACTATACTATTTAAACTCATTTTATTGCTGTGACTATCGCACTGACCAGTTGAGGCAAGTTGTTGGACTAAACTGCTAGATTGAAAAATGCTGGCTAAAGCTAGAGTTTGTTTTGCTGTTTTATTCATTAGATTTTGATTTAATAACGCTACCACCAAGACAGATATCATCCTGATAAAAAACTACTGATTGACCTGGTGTTATTGCTCTTTGACTTTCACTAAAGTTAACTTCTAGGCAATTATTCTCTAACATAATAACCTTACAATCTTGAGAAGCTTGACGATATCGAATTTTAGCAGTGCATTTAAGAGGAAATTGAGGGACAATATCTACCCAATGTATATTATCTGCAATAAGAGTATTATGATAAAGAAGAGGGTCGTCTCCTTGAACAGCAACTATTTCATTTGACTCTAAGATTTTCTCTGCAACAAACCATGGTTCTTGTGAATCACTAAAGCCACCTCCAATTTCAAGCCCTTTTCTTTGACCAATTGTATAAAAAGGCAAGCCATGATGATGCTTAATAAAGTCACCATTCTTATTAATTATATTTCCTTGTTCTTTAGGGAGAAAAGTGGTTAAAAAATCTGCAAATGGTCTTTCACCAATAAAACAAATTCCAGTAGAGTCTTTTTTATCAGCATTTACAAAGTTATTATTTTTTGCAATTTCTCGAACTTGATTTTTATCTATTTCACCTAATGGAAATAAACTTTGAGAAAGCTGATTTTTATCCAATAAGTGGAGAAAATAGCTCTGATCTTTATTTTTATCTAATCCACACTTTAGAAGAAAACTCCCATTTACTTTAGAGATTCTTGCATAGTGTCCAGTAGCAATTTTTTTTGCACCAAGATTTTTTGCATAATTCAAGAAAGCTTTAAATTTAATTCTTTGATTACATAATACATCTGGGTTTGGCGTTCTACCCTTTTTATGCTCAGATAAAAAGTGCTCAAAAACATCTTCCCAGTATTCATGTGAAAAATTGACTGTATGAAGTTTAATGCCAAGCTGATCTGAAACTTTTTGAGCATCCTCTAAATCTTTAGATGCAGTGCAGTATTTGTCATCATCAGCTTCATCCCAGTTTTTCATGAATAAAGCTTCAACGTTATAGCCTTGTTCAAGAAGGAGGTAGGCTGTTACTGATGAGTCAACTCCTCCAGATAGGCCAACAATTATTTTGTCATCATTGACACCCATTACGTATGATCATAAGCACTAACAATTTTTTTAACTAACTGATGTCTCACTACATCTTTAGTATCAAAATTGCAAAATGCAATATTATCTATACTACTAAGGATTTTAATTGCATGTATGAGTCCTGATTCACTTACTTTAGGAAGATCAATTTGCGTAATATCTCCTGTAATAACCATTTTAGATCCAAAGCCCATGCGCGTTAAAAACATTTTCATTTGAGGAATTGTAGTATTTTGAGCTTCATCTAGAATAATATAGGATTCATTTAAAGTACGACCTCTCATGAATGCTAATGGAGCAACCTCAATAACACGTTTCTCTATTAGTCTATTTACTCTCTCAAACCCTACAAACTCATACAGAGCATCATAAATAGGGCGAAGATAAGGGTCAACTTTTTCGCTTAGATCACCAGGAAGAAAACCTAGCTTTTCTCCTGCCTCAACAGCTGGTCTAACAAGAACTAACCTTTTAATGCTTGAATTTTCAAGTGCCTCAACAGCCCTTGCAACTGCTAAATATGTTTTTCCTGTACCCGCTGGACCCACAGCAAAAACAGCGTCATTATCAATTATTGAGTTGACATAATTTTGTTGATTAGTGCTTCTTATATGAATATGTTTTTTACTCATTTTGATCGTAACAGACTTTGTTTCTCCATTTGGACTATTAAGAGATTTAATGCAAAGATCAATATCACTAAAATCAATTGCTTTGCTTTCGGATAGGACAAGCAGATCTTGAAGAACTGAAACTGCCAATGAGGCATTCTCACCTTTTATATTAAAATCAGAGCCCTTGTTAGATACTTTAAGATCAAGATTTTTTGCAATATTTTCAAGGTTTTTATCAAAAGTTCCACAGATATTAGCTAATTGTTCTGAACTTTGAATATCAAGAGTAAATTTCATAATTATTATTTTACTGAATTAGATATAAAACAAATGATAAGTTGCATGATTTAAGACAATATTTAATTTATCATTTATATTATGAAGAGACTAAAGATTCTTATAAATTTTTTTTTAATAATATGTTGCTTTTTTCCATCAATTGCAACTGCAGATGATAATGGTTGTGTGATACTTTTATATCATCGTTTTTCAGATGAAGAGCCAAAATCAACGAGTACTTCTCCAAGTATTTTTAATCAGCATTTGGAATACTTGGTTGATAATAAATATAAAGTACTCCCATTGAATGAGGTTGTAAAAAGACTTAAATTAAAAAGCTCTTTTCCTGAAAAATGTGTCAGTTTAACAGCTGATGATGGTTTTTTATCATTCTATACTGAGGCTTATCCATTGCTAAAAAAATATCAACTTCCAATGTCGGTTTTTATTTCAACTGAACCTATTGATAAAAAATATAAGGTAATGATGTCTTGGGAACAGTTAAGGGACATGAGTCCTTTAGTTGATATATATAACCATAGTGTGAGCCATCTTCATATGGTTGATTTAAATAATTTAACTATAAAAAATGAAATAAATATAGCCCAACAAAGACTTTATAAAGAATTAAATATTATTGATAAATTTTTTGCATATCCATATGGTGAGTTTGATGATAATACTTATTCACTTTTGGAAGAGCTTGAGTATGTTGGATTTGGCCAACATTCTGGAGTTGCTGGGATTTCAAGTGATCTGCTGAATATACCAAGATTTTCAATGTCAGGACCATATGCAAAAATGGATAGTTTTTCTTTAAAGATTAAAACTGTGCATATGCCTATTGAGTCAGAAAATCCTAAATCTTTAATTATTTTTGGAGATTTTAAACCAAAACTAGTTCTTAATTTTTCTAGACCATTATCAGCTTATGAAAAAAATAATTTTTCGTGCTTTATTTCTGGTCAAGATCAACCAAAGATTAACTGGCTATCTTCTCAATCATTATCAGTTAAATCCAAAGAACCACTTCAAATTGGAAGAAGTCGTTATAACTGCACGATGCCCTCAAGCAAAAAAGGTCGTTATTTCTGGTATTCCAAACTTTGGTTAAGGCAATAGGTTTAGATTAATTCTGCCTTAAGAGAGTTACCAAAGCCATCCATAATTTTCACAGAAACAATCTCTCCAATTAAGTCATCACTTCCTAGAAAGTGAGCAGTACGCATATTCTCAGTCCTTCCAGATAGAGTTGATCCTTTTTTAGAAAGGCCCTCAACAAGAACTTTTTGAACACTTCCAATCATAGATTTAGAAATTTCTTCAGTATTTTTATTGAGCTTGTCTTGGGTTTTTGCAAGTCTATTTTTTTTAATGGATAGGTCCACATCATCTGGAAAGCCTGCTGCAATAGTGCCTGGACGCTTTGAATATATAAAACTAAATGATTTATCGAAGCCAACCTCATCAATAAGACGCATGGTGTTATTGAAATCTTCTTCAGTTTCCCCAGGAAAGCCAATGATAAAATCAGATGAAATAGAAATATCTGGTCTAATTTTTTTTAAATTACGAATTTTAGATTTATATTCAATTGCAGTATGTCCTCGCTTCATTAATCCTAGAATCTTATCAGAGCCACTCTGAACTGGAAGGTGAAGATGAGAGACAAGTTCTGGAACTTCTGCATAGGCTTGAATCAGCCGATCAGTAAATTCAACCGGATGAGAAGTCGTATATCTTATTCTCTCAATCCCTTCAATTTGAGCAACAATCGCTATTAAAAGTGCTAAATCAGCAACATCACCATCATCCATGAGTCCTCTAAAGGAATTTACATTTTGACCTAGAAGATTAATTTCTTTAACTCCCTGTCTAGCAAGAGATTCAACTTCTTCTATCACATCATTAAAGGGTCTAGAAATTTCCTCACCTCTTGTGTAAGGAACGACACAAAATGTACAGTATTTACTGCATCCCTCCATTATTGATACAAATGCTGACGCACCATCGCTATGAGGTTCAGGTAAATGATCAAATTTCTCAATTTCAGGGAAAGAGATGTCAATACTTGTAGCTCTACTATTTAGTGCATCATTAAGCATATTTGGAAGTCTATGAAGGGTTTGAGGGCCAAAAATCATATCAACATATGGCGCTCTTTTAAGAATAAGATCGCCTTCTTGTGAGGCAACACAACCACCGACTCCTATTACAAGATTAGGGTTTTTTGCTTTTAATTTTCTCCACCGACCTAATTGATGAAAGAGTTTCTCTTCAGCTTTCTCTCGGATTGAGCAAGTATTGATGAGTAAAACATCAGCCTGACTAATGTCATCAGTTAGATTCAATCCGTGAGAGTCTTTTAAAACATCACTCATTTTGTTAGAGTCATACTCATTCATTTGGCACCCAAAGGTACGTATGTGAAGTTTAGAGATACTCATTACTCAGTTTTTTGAATATGAAGAGTTTGAGTTGGATAGGCTATTTCAGCACCATGATCATCAATAATTTGGGCTATATCAAGTAATAATTTTCCTTTAAACTTTTTGAACTTACCTGCATCAGTTAAAGAACTAAATGCCCAAATTACAAAGTCAAGAGATGATGCATTGAATAAATCAAAATATACTCGACAAGGCTGATCTTGATCAATATTGTCTTTACTCGCTAACAGTGCTTCAACTTTTTTAATAATACTTTCCATTTGAGCAATATCATCATAACGAATTCCAATAACTTCATAAATTTGACGATTTGTCATTCGAGAGGGCGTCTCAATAGGTATTGTTGCAAATATCCCATTTGGAACATATACAGGGTTTTTATTAAATGTTCGAATACGAGTCATTCTCCAGCCAATTTTCTCAACTACACCCTCTATACTTTTATCTGTCGTGCGAATCCAATCACCTGTTGAGAATGGTTTATCCATTTGAATCATTAGGCCACCAAAAACGTTAGCAAGCATGTCTTTGGCTGCAAAACCAACAACAATTCCACCGACACCACCTAAAGTTAAAATTGAGGATACAGCATAGCCATAATACTGCGCAACACCTAAAATAATTGCAAAAACAAAAAGAATTTTGATGAGGCGAGTAAATAACCTAACTGAATCTTTATCAACGCTACCTTCTTTATCTAGCATATAGTTTTCAATACTAGATATTAGTCTTAGAATTCCCCAGGTTAATATAAAAACTGGTGTGATGCTTATATACCCAAGAATTTGAGTTAAAGCTTGAATTTCTGAAGTAAGCTCTGCTAATGAAAAGTAAAACCATCCATACCAAATTAGAAGTTTCAGTGGAGCAGCAATAGCATTTATAAGATGATCATCTATTTGGGTTTCAGTGCTATCAGAATGCTTGGTTATTTGCTTGAGTATGAAGCCTAGAGCTATATGAGCAATAATGGCGATAACTACAAGAGCAACTATCATCTGAAGTGGGCTTATTTGTTCGATAAAATCTATCATTAGAGATATTTTAAAGGATTAATGGGTTCTTCGTATTTTTTCATTTCAAAATAAAATGGCTTATTGCCAGTGATAGCTATTAATTGACCCTTTTCAATTACATCTCCCTCACTAACTAATAGTGATTGATTTTGATTATAGACACTATAAAAACCATAAGCATGTTTGATAATAATCATTTTCCCATAACTTGTCATTTTATCCCCACTATAAACTACCTCTCCATTTCTAACAGCACGAACCTCTTGACCCTCACTATTATTAAAAGTTAAACCGAGGTGATTATCCTCTTTTGAGTAGTTTTTAAGTATTGAGGCTTCAACTGGTAATGACCAATTTTTATTTACTTTAACTTTGTTAACCTTAGATGTATTTTCTTGATTAACTTCAATCTTGTTGAATGATTTTTCAACAACAGTTACTTGACCTGGACTATTAGTAAAGCAGCCTGATAAAAATATACATAAAATAAAAATTAAATATTTAATAGACATACCAAATTCCAAATGCAACAATGATAATAAGAAGATAACCCAATCTATCTATATATTTATTTAACCACGCATCAGCTTTTTTTCCAAATTTTATTACAAGATAAGAAAGCAAAAAATATCTAGCACCTCTCGCAATTAATGAAAAGACTACAAAAGGAATAAGTGGCATAGCCATCATTCCAGCTGAAATTGTGAAAAGTTTATAGGGAACTGGACTAAAGCCAGCAATTAATATTATCCAAATCCCATAAGTATTAAAGTAATCTTCTGCAATATAGAGTTCTGGCAAGTAATTAAGTTTTTCTAGTAACGGCATAATTAAATTAATTGCATAGATTCCAATATAGTATCCAGCAACGGCACCAAGAACTGAGCTTATAGTACAAATTGTCGCAAAATAAAACGCTTTTGACCTATTCTTAAGTGACATAGATGCTAATAAAAGATCTTGGATTGGATAGGGTAGTATTGAGGATTCTAAAAAACTAATTAAAGATAACCAAAAAATGGCAAAACGACTAGATGACCAGTCTAAAACCTTATTGTAAAGAGTATGAAAAGGTCTCATAAATGAGTAACTTTTTATTTCTTTAACATTGGAAAGCCTAGGCGCTCTCTAGAATCATAATAAGCTTGAGCAACCTTTTGACTCATAGCCCTTACTCTCCTTATAAACCTTGCTCTATCTGTTACACTTATTGCGCGCCTAGCATCTAAAAGATTGAATATGTGAGAGGCTTTCATAGTTTGCTCATATGCTGGAAAAGAAAGCTCTTCTTTAATAAGTTTAGAGTTCATTTCTTCAGCTTCATCAAATTGCCTAAAAAGAACATCAGTATTAGCAATCTCAAAGTTAAATTTTGATTGTTCAACTTCATTCTGATGATAAACATCTCCATAAGTTAGCCCTTCTGTCCATATTAAATCATAAACACTATCAACTCCTTGGAGATACATTGCTAATCTTTCTAAACCATAAGTTAATTCTCCAGAAATTGGCTTACATGGCAGGCCTCCAACTTGTTGAAAGTAAGTGAATTGACTTACTTCCATCCCATTTAACCAAACTTCCCAACCTAAGCCCCAGGCACCTAATGAAGGTGATTCCCAGTTATCTTCTACGAATCTTACATCATGAATTTTTAAATCAATTCCAATTGCTGCTAATGAGTCAAGATATAAATCTTGAATATCACTTGGCGATGGCTTTAGTAAAACTTGAAATTGATAATAGTGCTGAAGACGATTAGGATTTTCACCATATCGACCATCACTGGGCCTTCTTGACGGTTGAACATAAGCAGCTTTCCATGGTTCAGGGCCAATAGATCTAAGAAAAGTAGCAGGATGAAAGGTTCCAGCTCCAACTTCCATATCAAAGGGTTGGGCAATTGCGCATCCTTTTTCTGCCCAATAATTTTGTAATTTAAGGATTAGATTTTGAAATGATTTAGTAGTATCGAGTTCTGAAACTGACATTAATTTAAACTAAAAATAACAATTAACAAAAATTTTACCTCACCAACTAGTTTAGAGGGCGGCATTTATTTTTTCTATTAAATGAAAGTAAAAAAAATGCGGGAAGAAATCCCGCATTTTTCATATGATTTAGAAAAAAACTTAATATTTATAAGTTTCTGATTTAAATGGACCTTCTTTTGGAGTATTGATATATTTTGCCTGAGTATCAGTCAAAATAGTCATTACACCACCAAACCCACTAACCATTCCAGCAGCAACTTCTTCATCAAGTTTCTTTGGAAGAATTTCAACTGAAACATTCTCAGCTTTCTGATCTTTTGGTAAGTCAGCAAATTTCTTTTCAAAAAGATGCATTTGAGCAAGTACTTGGTTTGCAAAAGAACCATCCATAATTCTAGAAGGATGACCGGTTGCATTTCCTAGATTAACTAATCTTCCTTCAGAAAGAAGTATTAGATAGTCATTGTTGTCTTCAGAGCGATAGATACGGTGAACCTGGGGCTTCACTTCGTCCCATTTCCAATTATCTCTCATGTACAAAGTGTCAATTTCATTATCAAAATGACCAATATTACATACTACTGAGCCAGACTTGAGGCTTCTAAGCATTGCTGAATCACAAACATTTGTATTACCAGTTGTTGTTACAATTAAATCAGTAGTACTTAATAATTCTTTGTTAATGCAATCTATTGAGCCCGTATTTATGCCATCTATGTAGGGTGATACAACTTCAAAGCCGTCCATACATGCTTGAAAAGCGCAAATAGGATCTACCTCAGTAATCTTCACAATCATTCCTTCTTGTCGAAGTGACATAGCAGAACCTTTTCCAACATCACCATAGCCTATAAGAAGGGCTTTTTTACCTGACATCAGCATATCAGTACCACGCTTAATGGCATCGTTTAAGGAGTGACGACAGCCATATTTATTATCATTTTTAGCCTTCGTTACAGCATCATTGACATTTATAGCAGGAACTTTAAGCTCACCACTCTCAATCATTTCTAAAAGGCGATGAACACCAGTTGTAGTTTCCTCACTGATACCATGAATTTTATCAAGCATTTCTGGATACTTGTCATGAACCATGCCTGTTAAGTCTCCGCCATCATCTAAAATCATATTGGCATCCCATGGTTTACCATTGTGAAGAATAGTTTGTTCAATACACCATAAAAATTCTTCTTCAGTTTCACCTTTCCAGGCAAAAACTGGTATGTTTTTTGCAGCCATAGCTGATGCTGCATGATCTTGAGTTGAAAAGATATTACAAGATGACCAGCGTATTTCAGCCCCAAGATCTATAAGTGTTTCCATCAGGACAGCAGTCTGAATTGTCATGTGAATACAACCCATGATTCTTGCACCCTTAAGTGGCTGTTCTTTACTATACTTTGCTCTAAGAGCCATTAATGCAGGCATTTCATCTTCTGCAAGTTCAATCTCTTTACGACCAAAGTCTGCTAAATTAATATCAGCAACCTTATAGTCAAGGTTGAGATCAGAAACTTTAAAGCCAGCATTATCTATTGTTGATTCGCTCATTTTTATTCCCTGTTAAGTTGAAAAAAATGAGCGTCGTTTTGATTACCAAGCCTGATTGAAAAAATTCTCAATGCAACGCTCCTTGGCAAGTTATGTATTATACAAAAAAAAAAATAAAAAAGAAACTATTTTAGAAGCTCAGCCTTATTAGTTTTCTCCCAGCTTATTGAGTCCTCATTCCTTCCAAAATGACCATAACTTGCAGTCTGTTGATATATTGGGCGCTTCAAATCTAGCATTGCAATAAGACCCTTAGGGCGAAGATCAAAATGTTCTCTGATTAGTGCTTCAATTTCATGATTATCTAATTTACCAGTCCCAAAAGTGTCAACACTAATACTGGTAGGCTCTGCAACACCAATTGCATAAGAAACTTGGATTTCACAGCGCTCAGCAATTCCTGCTGCAACAATATTTTTGGCAACATAGCGAGTTGCATAGGCTGCACTTCTGTCAACCTTAGAAGGGTCTTTGCCAGAGAATGCCCCACCACCATGCCTTGCCATGCCTCCATAAGTATCAACAATAATTTTTCTACCTGTTAAACCAGCATCTCCAACCGGCCCACCTATTTCAAAGTTTCCAGTTGGATTAATATGATATTGCGTATTATTTGTTAGCCATTTTTCTGGAAGGATTGGTTTAATTATTTTTTCAAGAACTGTTGCTCTAAGTTCTTCCAGTGAAATATCACCATCATGCTGAGTAGATAAAACAACTGCATCAATACCAACAATTTGGTTACCTTCGTATATGCATGAGACTTGAGACTTTGCATCAGGTCTAAGCCAAGGAATAGATCCATTTAGCATAAGATCAGCTTGCTGCCGTACTAATTGATGAGAAAGCATTATAGGTGCCGGCATTAACTCATCTGTAGAGTCTTCTGCATAACCAAACATTAGACCTTGATCACCAGCTCCTTGCTCATGATTTTCACTTTCAGTGACACCCATAGAAATATCTTGGGATTGTCTTCCAAGAAGATTAGTTATTGAGCAAGTGCCTCCATTAAAACCATATTCTTCTTTATCATAACCAATTCCAAGAATAGTTTTTCTTACAACTTGATCATAATCAATATTTGCATTGGTAGTTATTTCACCAGCAAGCACTACTTGATTATCTTTTACTAAAGTTTCGACAGCAACTCTAGAGTCTTTATCTTGAGCTAGAGCAGCATCAAGTATAGCGTCGGAAATTTGATCACAAACTTTGTCTGGATGACCAGCTGAAACAGATTCTGATGTAAAAATCATAGTGAAGTCCTATAAAAAATTAAAAAACCTAAAAGTTGGGTTTCTCCGGAAAACACCACCTTTAGCTTGTTTTAGTCACTTGCAGTGACAACGCTAGCAATCGAAACAAATCAGCGTCCAGTTATTATAAACATTTATTTAAAAATGTGAACTCTATTCGATGCTTATCCTCAGTGAATATGCACTTATAAATGGTGCTGTTATTAAGCTTAGTACAAGCATAAAGCTTAGAAAATAGATTTGACCATTAATTGGTAGGTTAAATTGTGTCTGAGAGACTGCACTTGTTCCAAAAATTAATATAGGAACATATAAAGGGAGAACTAATAACGATAAAAGCATTCCAGAGTTTTTAATGCCAACAATTAAAGAAGCACCTATCGCTCCTATTAAGCTTAGACAAGGAGTTGCTATTAGCAATGTAAGCATAAGAATTAAGATACTTTCATAGTCTAGAAAAAGCACTGTACCAACAAGTGGTGAAAGTAATATTATTGGAAGTCCAGTAAGAATCCAATGAGCAGCTGTCTTAGCGAGAAGAATTAATGCTAATGAATGATGAGAAATTACCATCTGTTCAAGAATACCATTTTCATAGTCAAAGTGAAATAATGTATTAAGGGAAAGAAGTGCAGAGAGCATTACAGTTACCCAAATAATTCCTGGAGCAATATTAGATAAAGTTTGAGATTCTGGACTAATAGCTATTGGGAATAAAGAAATGGAAATAACAAAAAATAATAGTGGATTAAGAAAACTTGAGGGATTCCGAAGCGCCATCTTTAAGTCTCTCTTAAGAGTTTTTATAAAAATGTTCACAAATTAAGTTCCCTTAGGTTTGTGATATTACATACTTGATGAGTGGTTAAGATACAAAGCCCACCACTATCACGGTGTTTTTTTATTTGATTTTCAACAATCTCTATTCCTTTGGAATCAAGAGATGTAAAAGGCTCATCAAGTAGCCATAATTTTGACGGAGTAATAAAAAGTGCAGCCAAGGCCACTCTGCGTTTTTGACCAGCTGATAGATTTGCTACAAGTTCATTTTCATAATTATTCAATCCAACCATTGATAGCGCATCTACATAGCTAGAATTAAAATTTTCAGTCCCAAGTTCTAAAAGAAAGTTAAGATTTTCAATACAACTAAGTTCAGGACTAAGGGCATTTAGATGCCCAAGATAAAAAATATCAAGCTTATTATTAATATCATTAATATCATAATTCTTAAAGAAAATAGAGCCTGATTCAGCCGAATTTAGGCCAGCGATTATCTTTAATAATGAAGTTTTTCCAGTCCCGTTAGTTCCAGAAATCTTTAGTATCTCACCAGGTCTGAGCTCAAAAGAAAGATCTGTAAAGAGTTGGTTATAGCCCCTTATACAACTCAGGTTATTAATGATTAGATTAGACATAACACTATTTTAGAGGATAAGTCTTATAAAGGCGAAATAATCTGAAAAGCAAACTTAAAATTCTAAAAGAAACTTAACTATTTATTTATGAGTTGTTCTAATTCACTTTTGTCTATTTCAGATAAAATATTACCACTAAAAACTAGCCTCAAACGGTAATAAATTTTTTCACCACGATCATTAGTTGAATAATTAATATAATCCCATTGATACTGATGGAAAGGGTCACTAATACTTGGAGACCCGATTAAATTTATGACATCAGTTTTATTTATACCTAATCTGAGTTTGTTAACATCCTCAATATTAAGAACCGATCCTTGAGATATTGATGGTTTGTAGGTTTCTATCGATGGTATCTTAGGTTTAGCCCAGCTTGGTAAAGATAGTTTAGGCATTTTAGGAAGCTCAGGCATTGAGAATTTTGGGAGTTTAGGCAACTCAGGAGCCTTTGGAAGTGAGTTTGAACACCCACTTAAAAAAACAATAGTTATTAGAATAAAAGTAAATCTTCTCATCCGAAGTTAAAACATATAAAATAAAGATAAGATTTTACCTTAAGGATTTTTAAATGGATGCAGAAGATTTAAAAAGTGCTGGACTTAAAGTTACTTTACCAAGGCTAAAGATTTTAGAGGTTTTAGAAAAATCCCCAAACCATCATTTGAGTGCAGAAGATATTTATCGAGCACTTATTGACCAAAATGAAGAGGTTGGTGTTGCAACAATCTACCGAGTCCTATCTCAATTTGAAGAGTCAGGCATTGTTAATAAATTAAACTTTGAAAATAATCAGGCTGTTTTTGAGTTGTGTGGAGTTGAACATCACGACCATCTGGTATGTGTTAAATGTAATAAAATTATTGAATTTCAAGATGATGTTATTGAGCAACATCAAGAACAGATTGCAAAAAAACACGGCTTTGAGTTAACAGATCATTCTCTTTACCTTTATGGGTTATGTAACGATTGTTAATTAACTCAATAGGGTTTTAATAAGATATGGAAGATTTTATTTATAGAGCTTTACTGGCCTCATTTGGGGTATCTGTAATTGCTGGCTCGCTTGGGTGTTTTGTCATCTGGAAGCGATTATCTTATTTCTCTGATTCAATTTCACATAGTGCTTTACTTGGAGTAGCCTTAGGCTTAGCAACTGGATTAGGAATTAATTTTGGATTAGTTTTAGTTGGTGCTTTATTTTCAATACTAATAGTCATCTTGCAGCAAAAAGATTTTTGGTCGAGTGATGCTGTTTTAGGAATCTTCTCGCATGTCTCATTATCATTAGGAATTGTTGTGCTGGGCTTTATAGGGGATCAGAATACGGACTATTTTTCTTATTTATTTGGAGATATACTTTCAATTACAACAAGCGATATATATTGGATATTTTTTGTAATGTTTATTGTTATTTTTTTGTTAGTTGTGAACTGGAAAAAATTATTGCTCCTTACTTTAAACGAAGAATTAGCTAAAGCTGAAGGTATTAATAAGATTTTTTATGAGTTATTATTTATGTTGCTTATAGCTCTTGCAGTATCTGTTTCAGTTCAGATAGTAGGAGTTTTACTGATTACTTCACTTCTTATTATCCCGCCAGCAATTGCTCGCCTATTTTCAAGTTCGCCTGTTAGGATGATTATTAGTTCAATAATCGTTTCTGTTGCATCTGTATTACTAGGACTCTATATTTCAATGGTATTTGACGTTGCTACTGGACCAGCAATTGTAATTACCTTAGGTGCTTTATTTTTTACTGGGCAGTTAATTCCAAGTAAGAAGTGATCAAAGATTTTCGTTAAGTTCTGTTAGTTGATTTGTTTGTTGTTCAAGTATTAGTGGATCAATTATTGACTCTAAGTCTCCTTCCATAACTTCACTAAGCTTGTAAAGTGTTAAATTAATTCGATGCTCAGTTACTCTTCCTTGAGGGTAATTATAAGTTCTTATTCTCTGAGAACGATCCCCACTTCCGACTAGCTCTCTCCTCTGCGAGGCTTGTTCTTGCTGTTGCTCTTGTTGTTGAACATCAAGGATTCTAGATGCAAGAACAGATAAAGCTTGGGCTTTATTTTTATGTTGCGATCGACCATCTTGGCACTCTACTACTGTTCCAGTAGGTAAATGAGTAACTCTCACTGCTGAATCTGTTTTATTTACATGTTGTCCTCCTGCACCAGAGGCTCTAAAAGTATCAACCCTAACATCATTCATATTAATATCAACTTCCTCAATGCTCGAAACCTCAGGCATCACAGCTACTGTACAGGCCGAAGTATGAACTCTCCCTTGTGACTCAGTTTCAGGAACTCTTTGAACTCTATGTGCTCCAGATTCAAATTTAAGTTTTGAATAGACATTTGAACCAGAGATTCTTGCAATAATTTCTTTGAATCCTCCATGTTCTCCCAGATTTGAACTTAACACCTCAATTTGCCACTTTGATTTCTCTACATATCGAGTATACATTCTATAAAGATCTCCTGAAAATATACTAGCCTCATCTCCACCTGTTCCTGCTCGAATTTCAATAATAATATCTCGAGAATCATTTGGATCTTTTGGAAGAAGTGATTTCTTTAATTCTAATTCTAATTCATTTAATCTGTTTTGGCCTGTAGTGATTTCTTCTTCAGCCATTTCTTTAATGTCTTTATCTTCTTCATCTAGAAGTTTTGTTGCAGCCTCAATATCTCTCGATGTTGATAAATACTCATTATATTTATCATTAACTGGACTTAACTGCGAATGCTCTATAGAAAGTTCTCTGAATCTATTTTGATCACTAGCAACAGATTGTTCAGAAAGTAACGCATTGATTTCTTCAAGGCGCATGGATAATTGCTCTAATTTAGTAAGTATTGATTGATTCATTAACTACTAATATTGGATGATTTTTTTTTGTCTTTATCTTTAAATTTTGAAGGTTCTAGTTGATTATTTTTAGATTTTTTAATATCTTGAAAAGTTTTATGAAGTAATTTATTGGTCAGTTTATCTGCAAGCTCTTCAACTACTAGATCAGGATTAGAGCCAGACTCAAGTTTACGTAGGGCAATTTGTAAAAGCTCATCTTTAATTAAGTTTGCTTGACTACGGTAATTTTTAATGACTTCTTCGTTTGGTACATTATTCAACCAATTGATAAAATCTAAGCTTTGATTTTGGATAATTTTTTGAGCTATATCTTTTTCTTTAATTCTTTCTTCTAAATTACTATCAGCAACTTGTTGTAAATCATCAACTGTGTATAGAAAAACATCCTCTAATTGATTTGCCTCAGGCTCAATATCCCTAGGAATTGCTAAATCTATTAAGAGCATTGGTTGATGCTTCCTATGAATAAGAACTGTTTCAATAAGACCTTTTCCAATAATTGGTATTGGAGCAGCAGTAGAAGAGATCACAATATCAGCTCGGTAAAGATGCTCTGATAGACTCTTAAGTGTAATGGCTTCTGCATCATACATATTTGCAATAGACTGGGCATTTTCTAAAGTTCTATTAGCAAAAATCATGCTTTTAACACCTCTCTTTGAAAGATGTTTAGCACTTAGCTCAATCATTTCTCCAGTACCAATTAATAAAGCTGTTTGTGTTGATAAATCAGTAAATATTTTTTCACTAAGTTTCACTGCACAATAGGCAACAGAAACTGGTGATGAGCCTAAGTTAGTATCAGTTCGAACTTTCTTTGCAGTTTTAAATGCATGCTGAAAAAGTTTTTCAAGAATTTTGTCTAAAGCATTTTGGGTTTTTGAGAACTGATAAGCGTCTTTAAGTTGCCCAAAAATTTGAGGCTCACCTAAAACCAATGAGTCAATCCCACATGCAACATTACAAATATGATTTATGGCATCATTGTCTTCATAGAAAGATATGTATTGCAGTAATGAATCGTATTCAAAATCATGACTAGTAGCTAGAAATTTGGTTAGAACTGTACGAATGTTTTTAGAATTATGAGTTACATATATTTCTGAACGATTACACGTAGAAAAAATAACACAGCCAGTAATTTCTTTGAACAACATTAGAGAGGAAATAGCTGGTGCTAGCTCACTTTTAGCAAACGCAACTCTTTCTCTAATAGCTACAGGAGCAAGCTGATGATTTACACTCAATATTGCAATATTTGACATTTAAAAAAATCATAATAAATTATTCCGATACATTATACAGTGTCAAATAAGTTCATCAAATGATAAAATTTTTTTTGAAATATTGATAGTTTTATATTATTAATAATTCCAACAGCCTATTGGTCTAAAATAAAGTTAATAATTTACTACTAATTTTTTTTATGATTGAAGAGGATAGCCTAGTTGGTGGAGAAAGCCAAAATAATGAAGATTTAAAGGTTGCCTCGGTTAGACCAAATACATTTGATGAGTATATCGGTCAGGAAGATATTAAGTCACAAATGTCCTTATTTATTCAAGCTGCAAAATCACGTGGGGATGTACTTGATCATTGCTTAATATATGGTCCACCAGGCCTTGGTAAAACCACGCTGGCAAATGTCATTGCAAACCAAATGAATGCTGGAATTAAACAAACGTCTGGACCTGTTCTTGAACGATCTGGAGACTTGGCAGCAATTCTAACTAAACTAGAGCCTTTTGACATACTTTTTATTGATGAAATTCATAGACTGAATCCTGTAGTTGAGGAAATTCTATATCCAGCTCTTGAGGATTTTAAGCTTGATATTTTAGTTGGTGAGGGTGTTGCAGCGCACTCAGTTCAATTAGAATTACCTCCATTCACCCTAATCGGTGCAACAACTCGCGCAGGAATGCTGACCTCGCCTCTAAGGGATAGGTTTGGGATAGTTCACCGTCTATCTTTTTACAATTTGAAAGAGCTCCAAGAGATCATTGAAAGATCAGCCTCAATTTTGGCTATTAAAATTGAAAAAGAGGGTTCTGAAGAAATTTCTAAAAGATCAAGAGGTACTCCTAGAATTGCTAACAGACTCTTGAGAAGAGTTCGCGATTTTGCGGATGTTAAAAATAATGGTGTTATAGATAAATTAATTGCTAAAGAAGCGCTTGAGGCCTTAAAAGTAGATGAAGCTGGTTTAGAGCAGCTTGATAGGGATTACTTAAGTTTAATTATTAATAAATTTGCAGCTGGTCCGGTTGGTTTAGATACTTTAGCAACAGCGCTTGGTGAGGAAAGACTTACCTTAGAGGATATGATTGAGCCTTACCTACTGCAACAAGGTTTTATTATGAGAACACCTCGAGGAAGGATTGCCACAGATTTAGCATTCTCCCATTTGGGTGAAGTTAGAGTGAATCAGAGTCAAGATTTATTCGGAAAATGAGCAATCTAACTGTCAGGGTCTATTATGAAGATACTGATGCTGGAGGAGTTGTTTATTATGCTAATTATTTAAAGTATGTTGAGCGAGCTAGAACTGAATATCTTCGTGAATTAGGTTTTGAACAAATTAATCTTTTAGAGAATTATGGGATGGTTTTTATAGTCAAGTCTGTTGAAGCTAATTATTTATCACCTGCCTTTCTTGATGACTTAATAGAAGTTGAGACAGTTATTGAAAAAGTAAATCATGCAAGCCTTATTTTTACTCAGAAAATAGTGAATATAGACAAAAGTACGGTATTATTTAATGCCATAGTTAAGGTAGTTTCTGTATTTAATAATAACTTAAAACCTTGCGCATTACCGCAAGAAATCTTGGAGAAACTAAATGGAAGAAAGTAGTTTATCAATCGTTGGTCTAATATTTAGTGCAGGACTAGTTGTTCAACTGGTGATGGTAATATTGGTTTTAATGTCGATATACTCTTGGACAGTAATAATGTCGAAGAAAAAGATTTTGTTGGATGCATCTAATGATGTTGAAAACTTTCACCAGGTTTTTGAGAGAGAAGAAAAATTATCAGTTCTCTATAAAAATCTTCCTCCTCTTGCCTCTGATCGAACCGCAATGGAAGATATATTTGGTTCTGGTTATAAAGAATTTACTCATACCAAGTCTACCTCAAGTCAAGCTCTTATTATGAACTCAGAAAGAGCATACAGATCTATGAATACTTCAGCTAGTAATGAGATTGATCGCCTAGATTCTAGTCTATCAATACTGGCGATGATTGCCTCATCGAGTCCCTATATTGGTCTCTTTGGAACCGTTTGGGGAATTATGCACTCTTTCATTGGCCTTGCCTCAGTCAAGCAAGCGACTATAGCAATTGTTGCACCAGGTATTGCAGAAGCTCTTATTGCAACCGCTTTTGGATTATTTGCCGCTATTCCAGCAACTATTGCCTACAACCGATTAGTTTCTCACGTTGAGGAAATAGGCAATAAGTACACTGCATTTGTTGAAGAAATATTTGTGATTCTACAAAGACAAAAATGATTGAATTACCAAAGCGTTCAAGACCAGATATTCATGCAGATATCAATATTGTTCCGTATATTGATGTAATGCTTGTTCTGCTGGTGATCTTTATGATGACTACCCCAATTATTGAACAAGGAGTCGAAGTTGATTTACCAAGTGCTCCTGCCAGTGTTGTAGATTATCAAGACCAACAGCCTTCAATCATTTCAGTAGACGTTGATGGTAATTATTTTATTAATCCAATGACAAGTCCTGGCGTTGAAGAAATTGAAGATCTAGAACCTGTGTCATTAAATGTAGCCATTAATCAAGTTCTTGCAAGAAAAGAAATCTTTCCTGATATGCAGGTTTTTGTTAGAGGTGATAAAAAAGTTGAATATGAAAAAGTCATAGAGATTATTGCTATATTGAAACAATACAGCAAGATTGATAAGGTTGGTTTTATGACTGAAAACCCTAATTAATCAATTTTAAGTTATGAATTTTTTTAAAAAGATTGCTCAATTTTTTAGAGGGTTGTTCTCTAAAAATTCAAGTGAGGTTCCTGATCAAAAAAAACTTGATAAATCAAGTGAATCTGAGATTTCAAGGTTTTCTAAATTTAAATTTCTTGTTATCAAAATTTTCAAATTAATATATAAATATCTTAAAAAATTTGTAGTCTATATATTTGGCCTTATTCATACAATGATGCAGCCAATGATCAGAATATCCAAAAAGCATCCAATAGCTTTTTGGGTGGCTGTTACTTTGCATGCAGCTATTCTTTTTGCATTACTTTATGCTAATGTTGAGCGCTGGGAGTCTCCTGACAGGAGTTCTGCAGTATCTCAGGCTGCACCAATCCAGGCTGTTATGATCGATATGGAAATAATTGAGGCAGAACAAGATCGTTTAAAAGATGTAGAAAAACAAAAACAACTAAAAATCAAGAATGAAGAAAAGCGTTCTGAAACTGCTAAAAAAGATCAGAAAGTTGCTGAACAAGAGGCCTTAAAAGCTAAGGCTAAAAAAGTAATGGCAGAAATTCAGAGAAAATCAGAAGAGGCCAAAACAAAACAAGCTGAATTAGAGGCCAAAGAAGCTACTAAGAAAATTGCAGAAGCTAAAACTCAAACAAAAGTTGAGCAAACAAAAGCGAAAGAGGCAGAAACCAAACGAAAGGCAGAAGAGGCTAAAACTAAAGAAGCTGAAATTCTTGTAAAAGAGGCTGAAAAGCAAAAAGAACTTGCTGAGGCAGTTCGTAAGGCTGAAGAAGTTAAAACAAAACTTGCAGAATTAAAAAGGATTGCAGAAGAAAAAAGAACAAAAGAAGCAGAGATATTAGCTAAAGAGGCTGCACTCGAAGTTGAGGAGGCTGAAGCAAAAACTAAAGCTGAAGAACTCAAAGCTAAAGAGGCTGAGGAAAAGCGTATAGCTGAAGAAATTAAAGCAAATGAAGCTGTTAAAGAAGCAAAAGAGGTTGCAGAAAAACGTAAGCTTGAAGAGGAAAAACTTAAGCTTGAAGAAGAAAAGGTTAAAGAGGCCGAAGAGAAGCTTAAGCTTGAAGAGGAAAAACTTAAGCTTGAAGAAGAAAAGGTTAAAGAGGCCGAAGAGCAAACTGATATAGCTAAAAAACTGACTGAAGAAGAGCGTATCAAATTAGATGAGCTTGAGGCTGAAAGAACTGCTGTGCAATTAGCCTATGAGACAGAACAATATAAACGATCACTTGTTCAGGACATTCAGGATGAGCAAGACTTAGAAAGAGAAACACGTATAGCTGATCAGCGAACTATCCTTCAAAATGCCTGGGTAAGTAATATTGCTGCAAGAGTTAGGTCGGTGTGGAGATATTCAGCTCCAGAAGATGAATGGATGGCAGAAGTATATGTTACTCAAGATAGGGAAGGTAAGGTTCTATCAGTAAATGTTAGAAATTCTAATGTTGGAAATAGTAATAAGGCTGCAGCATTTATGAATTCAATAGAAAGAGCAGTTTATAAAGCATCACCATTACCTGCAGCACCTGATGAGGCTATCTTTGATCCAGAAATTTACTTTATATTTGTTGCAAATTAAACTAAGTATCTTTAAAGCTTTATCAAATCAATTACCAAACAAAACAATAAGTTAAAATATTGAGTATGAAATCGCACGACTTTTTATTAGAATTAGGAACTGAAGAGCTCCCTCCAAAGCTTTTAATGGGGCTTTCAAAATCTCTAAAAAATAATATTATCACTGAGCTAGAGAAACTAGGTATTTCGTTTGGAGAGGTTAGTGAATTCGCAACTCCAAGGCGTCTTGCTGTAACTATTTCACAGTTACAAAGTAAGCAAGAAGAACAAATCATTGAAAAAAAAGGTCCTTCAATTGATTCTCCAGAAATGGCAATTAAAGGATTCTCTAAATCCTGTGGTATAGAAGTTAGTAATCTTGAAAAGCGCTCTATTGGAGACAAAGAGTATTACTTTTATTCAAATAAAGAGAGTGGACAAAATATAAAAGACCTTCTTCCTGCGATTATTGAAAGCTCAATAAATAATATTCCAATAACAAGAGCAATGAAGTGGGGAAGTGCCGATTATTCATTTGTAAGACCAGTTCATTGGCTAATTATGATGCTTGATTCTAAGATTGTAAGTGCCAATATTATGGGCCTTGAGAGTGGAAATAAATCAAAAGGTCTAAGGTCTAAAGATAACTCAGAACTAGAGTTTTCTAATGCTAAAGACTATGAGTCATTTATGTCAGAACATGCTCATATTGAAGTTGATTTTAATAAGCGTAAAGAACTTATTCGTAAACAAGTCTTATCAGTAGCTAAAGATATAAATGCAGAAGTTATTATTGATGAATCTTTGCTTAGTGAGGTTTGTGCTTTAGTTGAAATTCCTAAAGCTTTTTATGGAAAATTTGATGAAAGGTTTTTAGCAGTTCCAGAAGAGGCTCTGATATCTGCCATGAAGTCTCATCAAAAATATTTTCATCTTGTTGATAATAAGGGAAATCTAATGCCATTCTTTATATCAGTAGCTAATGGTGAGTCTAGTGATATTGAGACTGTTGTTAAAGGTAATGAGAGGGTTATTCATCCAAGGCTTGCAGACTCTGAATTTTTTTGGAATCAAGATAAAACTTTGAGGCTTGATAAGAGATTGAATGATTTAGACAATGTTTTGTTTATGAAGTCACTTGGCTCTATGGGTCAAAAAGTAAAACGAATAGAGCATCTTAGCTCTTACATTGCTGATTTAATTGGTTTTGATGCTACTGTTGCATCACGTGCTGGCTTATTAGCTAAGGCTGATCTAGTAAGTGAAATGGTTGGAGAGTTTGCTGATTTACAGGGCATTATGGGGGGTTATTATGCCCTAAATGATGGCGAGTCTGAAGCTGTAGCAATTGCTATTAAGGAGCATTACCAACCAAGATTCGCAGGAGATAAACTGCCCTCTACAAATGAAGGCCTAGTTGTTGCAATTGCAGATAAGATAGACACAATTTCGGGTATCTATGGC
Organism: Candidatus Thioglobus sp. NP1; assembly: GCF_003326015.1. Taxonomy (NCBI): domain Bacteria; kingdom Pseudomonadati; phylum Pseudomonadota; class Gammaproteobacteria; family Pseudothioglobaceae (SeqCode); genus Candidatus Thioglobus; species Candidatus Thioglobus sp. NP1. The sequence continues at coordinate 1,442,049 of NZ_CP023860.1, read as the reverse complement.
ATTGGTCAGGCGCCAACAGGCTCTAAGGATCCTTATGCATTAAGAAGATTGGCGTTAGGCTTGATGAGAATATTATTGGAAGCTAAAATTGAAATTAATCTTAAAAAGTTGATAGATGTCTCTTTAGATCTCCACTTAAAGGAAGTTGATAGAGACTCCTCTGAATCTATTTATCAATTTATGATGGATCGACTAAAGGCATACTACAAAGATATAAATATAGATGGAAGTATTTATGAGGCAGTTCTGGCAGTTAGTCCAGAATCCCCCCTTGATTTTCATCAAAGAGTTGAGGTACTTAGCGAATTTAATAAAAAAATTGAGGCTAGGAGTCTAATAGAGTCTAACAAGCGAATAGCAAATATTCTGAAAGATTTTAATGGAAGCCACAAAGAATTAAATTCAGAAATGCTTTTAGAAGAGTCTGAACAAAAACTTTTTAAAGCAACTGAGCTAATTACTAAGAAATTAGAAAATAATAAAGACTACAACATCATTATGGAGTCCTTAGTTAATTTAAAAGATGATATAGATAACTTCTTTGAGAATATTATGGTTAATGTGGAGGATCCAGATCTGAGGAGAGCTCGATTAATGCTCATAAGTCGCGTTAGGAGTTTATTTTTATCAGTTGCTGATATATCCTTCCTATCTTCATAAAAATATGAAGGCTCTAATTCAGAGGGTTACATCTTCAATGGTCGAGGTCGATGACAAAATAGTTGGTCAAATTGATTCTGGATTATTAGTCTTTGTGGGTATTGAAAAACAAGATGATCTTTTAAATGCAGACAAAATGATTGAACGAATTATCTCTTATCGAGTCTTTTCAGACCCAGATGGAAAAATGAATTTAAACCTGAAGGATATTGGTGGTAGTATTTTAATTGTTTCCCAATTTACCCTTGCTGCAGATACCAAAAATGGAACAAGAGCTGGTTTTTCAACTGCTATGCCCCCAATTCAAGCTGAAAGTATTTATGATTATATTGTGGAGAAAATAAAAGCATTAAAAATAGATACTCAGTGTGGTATTTTTGGAGCTGAAATGAAGGTTTCATTGGTAAATGATGGCCCTGTTACATTTCTACTGGATGCTTAGAAAATCATGAGTATTATAAAAATCTATGGAATTAGAAACTGTGACACTGTTAAAAAGGCACTAAAGTATTTAATTAATAAAAATATCCCTCATCAATATATTGATTTAAGGACTGATTCAATATCTGAGAATGAGTTTAAAACTATGCTGGATGTAATTGGTTTAGAGATCTTAATAAACAAACGTTCAACAACATTTCGTTCATTAACAGAATATGAAAAAAAAAATATTAACTATGAGTTAGTATTAAAGTTTCCTACTTTAATAAAAAGACCTGTTTTAGTTCAGGATAAGAGAATTATGGTGGGCTTTAATGAGAAGGAATACGCTAATTTTTTAGTAAATTAATTCGAATAAACTACTGCTTTTCAACTTCCTTTCTGACTTCATCCATATCTATAGTTTTAGCTTTTTCTAGGAGATCTTCCAAGTCCTTTGCAGAAATTGCACCAGGTTGGGAAAAGATACCAATTCCATCACGAAAAATCATTAAAGTTGGGATTGAGCGAATTTGAAAGTGCGCGCCAAGTGTTTGCTCATCCTCTGTGTTAATTTTTGCAAATGTCACCCCTTCAACTTTCTCAGAGGTCTCTTTAAAGGTTGGGGCAAATTGCAGACATGGGCCACACCATGGTGCCCAAAAATCTATAATTACAATTTCATTATTTGTAATTGTTTCATCAAAATTTGATTCTGAAAGCTCTATAACTGCCATAAATTTCCCCTTGTAATGATTTTTTGAAAAACATTATAACTTTTTTACTAAAAAACTGGCTTGTTTTTCCTTAGCTGATAGAATAGCTTCATGAATATACTTGGTGTAGATCCTGGTTCAAGGATTACAGGATTTGGCTTAATCAATGCTGACAAACTTAAATTTACTTATATCAATAGTGGATGTATTAGAACTCAAGGCGATTTAAATGAAAGAGTAGTAACCATATACTCTGGGATCAAAGAAATTATTTCTAAGCATGATATTGATATAGTTGTTATTGAAAGGGTTTTTATGCGACCAGACAGACCAAATCCTGATGCTGCAATAAAGCTTGGACATGCTCGAGGGGCAATTATCTCAGCTGCAGGAGGCCTAAATCTTCCAATAGTAGACTATACAGCCAATCAAATTAAAAAAGCTGTTGTTGGAAGGGGGCATGCCAGTAAAGAGCAGGTTTCTTTTATGGTTCAACAGCTATTAAAATTAAATAAAGCACCACAAGAAGATGCCGGTGATGCATTAGCTGGTGCAATTTGCCATGCCTATCATGCACTTTAAAGTTTTAACTAAAATAAACTTTAATTTCACCAAAATCTGATAATTTTTTTAAAATTTCAGTGAAATATGATTGGATTTCTTTGACGTCATTTTTTTCTAAATAGTTTGCAGACAGATAAATATCCACTAATATTTCTCCATCTAGATAGTGAAGTTGAGTTTTTTGAATCTCGTATTTACAATCCTCAAGTTTAAGCGACTGACTAATTATTTTTAAAGCCTGCGCTCTCTCAGGTAGGTTTTTATAGGGAGCATCTTCTTTTTCTTCGTCATTTTCGGGATCTATATGAACAGTAACATCATCAAGATCTTCAAAACATTCTTTAGCAACTCGCTCAACACTAACGCTAATAATATGACCCTCACTTACCGATAAGAAGGGAGCTACCTGAACATGTACGTCAGCAGATTTTTTATGGCCAATTTTTCTTGTTCTGAGAGTATGAACACTCTTAACGCCTTTGATATCTTCAAGTGCAGAATGAAGAATTTTTATATCTTCAGGATCAATTGAAGTATCAACTAATTCTTTTGTTGCCTCAAAGCCTAATCTCCAACCGATATAGATAATCATTATCCCAACTATAATTGCAGCAACACTATCTAAGAAGAAGAATCCATTAGCTGCACCAATAATTCCAATAATTACTACAATTGAAGAGAATGCATCAGTCCGGTGATGCCAGGCATTTGCTTTGAGTAATTCTGATTTTATCTTTCGAGCAACTAAAACGGTATACCAATACAGTCCCTCTTTACTTAGAATAGATAATGCAGCAGCAGCAATTAGCCAACCTTCATACTTTAGAGTACTTGCATCTGTGAATCGAGTAATGCCATCAAAGATAATAATGGTTCCAACAATAGCTAAAAAAATACTTAAACCAAGAGTTGCAACGGTTTCAAATCTTTCATGACCATATGGATGCTCACTATCAGGTGCTTCACCAGAAATTCTAACAGCATACCAAGTTCCCCAGTCTGTAATTAAGTCTGATAAAGAGTGCACACCATCTGCTATAAGTGCACCAGACTGGCCTATTATTCCAATAATAATTTTCACTGCAGATAATAAAAAATCAACAAGAGCTCCAATAACAGCAACCTTTTGACTTTCTTTGGAACGGGATAGTGACTTTATTTTATTCAAAATGGTCCTCCGAAAAACCAGATTTAATAGCATTTATAGCGCTATTTTAAGTTAAATAATTAATTTTTTTTTCCTATCAAAATTATTTTTATCTTTTTTTTATAAAACACTTGCATTATCAAATGCAAATGAGTATCATTCTCATTAAATAGATTTAACAACAAAGAAAAATTTGAAATTGATTATTTTTTTAAAACATCCTCAAGCGATTAATACATCGCAATGTTTAAAAATTATGATCGTTTCAAATGCTTCAAAATAGCCCTCCGAACTATAATGAAGCAGATATCAAAGGAGTTTTGAAAAGAGTGATAAATTAATTGTAGACGTATGACATTTACTTCCTTTAATAATTATGTCTGCGATTAATTCAGTCCTATGCCTCACTCCTTGCATAGGACCTTTTTTTAATATTTACTTATTTTTAAATTTTAAGAGTTAATAAAAAATATGAAATATTGGTACAGCTACAAATTATTTTATTTAAAAAAAACTAATCGACTTGATTTTAATTCGATGAGGCAGTTGGGCATTCCTAAAAAAATAATTGGGAAGGTCATCTTAGATGAAGTAATAAATGATTTTAGACTTAAGGAAAATCCTTCAAGCCATAGCTATAAATATAACTAATCCAAAAATAATTAATGCGTCACTTATTAATGTCAACTTTTTTGGAAATCAATTCAATAATAATTAGGAGAATGAGATGAAAATACTTTGTATCTTATACGATGATCCAAAAGGTGGTATGCCTTCAAATTACCCTCTAAATGAACTTCCTGCTTTAGAAAAATACCCTGATGGGATGTCTTTGCCCACTCCAAAAGGAAGGGACTTTACGCCTGGTGAATTATTGGGCTGTGTATCAGGAGAGTTAGGTTTAAGAAAATATCTTGAGGATTCGGGCCATACACTAATAGTAACATCTGATAAAGATGGAGAGGGTTGTGTTGCTGATATGGAATTGGTTGATGCCGATATTGTTATTTCTCAACCATTCTTTCCTTACTATGTAACTAGGGAGAAGATGGAGTCCGCTCCAAATCTTAAAATGGCAATCACTGCTGGTATTGGCTCAGACCATGTTGATTTACAAGCTGCAATGGATCATGGTGTTGATGTTGTTGAGGTAACTTATTGTAACTCGAGATCTGTTGCAGAACATATTGTTATGCAAATTCTAGTTTTAGTAAGAGATTTTACTACGCAGCATAATATTGTTAATGATGGTGGATGGCATATTGCCGATGCTGTATCAAGGTCCTATGATGTTGAAGGTATGCATATTGGGACTATTGCTGCGGGTCGTATTGGTTTAGATATGTTAAGAAAGATGAAGCCATTTGATGTTCATTTACACTACATGGACAGACATAGATTACCTGAATCAATTGAGCAAGAGCTAGGTCTTACCTTTCATGAGACAGTAGAGTCGCTTGTTTCCGTTTGTGATGTTATTAATATTAGTTGTCCACTTCACCCTGAGACAGAGCATATGTTCAATGATGAGTTGATTTCAAAGTGTAAAAAAGGTGCTTATATAATTAATACAGCACGAGGTAAGATATGTGACAAGGACGCTATTGCTCGTGCATGTGAATCTGGTCAATTGTCTGGATATGCTGGTGATGTTTGGTTTCCACAGCCACCACCAAATGATCATGTATGGAGAACAATGCCAAATCATGGTATGACTCCTCATACAAGTGGAACTTCTTTAACAGCACAAGCAAGATATGCTGATGGTGTTAGAGAAATATTAGAGTGTTTCTTCGCTGGAGATGAAATTAGAAATGAATATCTTATCGTGCAAAATGGAGATCTTGCAGGAATGGGAGCGCATTCATACTCAAAAGGAACTGCAACAGGTGGTTCTGAAGAAGCAGCTAAGTTTAAAAAGTAAAGAGAATTAATTATTAATTATTTAAAGGAAAAATTATGAGCGTATTAGTAACACAACAAGCACCAGATTTTCATTCAACCGCAGTTCTTGCAGATGGACAAATTGTAGAAGATTTTCAACTTTCTAGTCTTAAAGGACAAAAAATTGTTTTATTCTTCTACCCACTAGATTTTACATTTGTATGTCCTTCAGAAATATTAGCCCATCACCATAGAGTTGCAGCATTTGCAGAACGTGGTGCCCAATTAGTTGGAGTTTCTATAGATTCAAGGCATACTCATAATGCCTGGCGAAATACTGACGTGAATGATGGCGGTATTGGTGCAATTGATTTTCCATTAGTATCTGATATGGATCATGCCATTATGGATGCCTATGGAATCGTTCATCCTGAGGGAACAGCTTTGAGAGCATCTTTTTTAATTGATGAGAATTTTGTTGTCCGTCATCAAGTTGTTAATGATCACCCCTTAGGAAGAAATGTTGATGAAATGTTAAGAATGGTTGACGCACTTGATTTTCATACTGAGCATGGCGAAGTTTGCCCTGCTGGATGGAATAAAGGTGATGATGGTATGAAAGAGTCAGCTGAAAGTGTTGCTGAATATCTCTCAAAAAATGCTGAGAACTTGTAATTAGGTGGTTTTTTTTATTCAATTACAATGTTGAAGTCTGGAAGCGCCTTTATAAGGTGCTTCCCATAAAACTTTGAAACAAGCCTGTTATCAAAGATTGTAATTTTTCCTGTATCAGTTTCTGTTCTAATAAGCCTTCCACAGGCTTGAATTAACCTTAATGATGCGTCTGGTAATGAAATTTCCATAAAAGAATTTCTATTTAAAGACTCAAGATAAGATTGTGTCGTTTTTTCAATTGGAGAGCTTGGAACATTAAATCTTAATTTAGCAATTATTACATGATTTAAATTATCCCCCTTGAGGTCAACCCCTTCAGCAAAACTATCAAGCCCAAAGATAACACTTCCTTTTCCTTTACTTCTAGTTTCTATATGTCTTTCTAAGATATTTTTTTTACTATATTCCCCTTGAAGCAAAAGCTGACAGTCAATAGATTTTTCAATTAAATCAGCGACTGCTTGCATTTGATGATTTGATGCAAAAAGCACTAATGTTGCAGAATTTGAATCGACTCTTTTTATTAATTCAAGGGCAATTTCTTGAGTATGTTCAAACGTATCAGTAGGACTCGCCTTAACTTTAGCTATAACAAAGTCTACTTCTTTGTGATTAAAAGGTGAAGCGAGTCGAAGATATTGATTATCTTTGGCGTTCAATCCTAATTGGTTGTTTAGTCTATCAAAACTTCCTAATGCAGTTAGTGTGGCAGATGTTAAGACAGCCCCATCTGCTCTTGACCAAATAAGTTTATCAAGTAAGTTTGAGACATCAATTTTTGCTGTATTTAAATGGTAATTCGTTTTTTTATTAGCCAGTGTTGATTTACTTATCCAGTTACTAATAGGGGGTTGATCAGGAAGTTGATTTTCATTAAATGTATTTAAAAGTGACAATATAGAAGATAAATTTTGATTGTTTTGACCTACGATATTGTTCAGGTTATCAGCTATTGATTGATCAATTTTATTACTTTTACAGAAATCTTCCCAAGACTCTTTTTGTTTAGAAAAATTATTAAATGCATTAGTAAAAATGTTTAATATATTTTTACTAAGATTCTTAATTTCACTAGAGATCCCAGAAATAGAGAATAAATAAAGATCATCAGAGTATTCAAGATCTGAAATTACTTCAATTAATTCGTCAATCGACTCATCAATTTTTTCAATATAATTTTCAGTTGAGTCATTTTTTATAATTTTATTAATTTGATCAATAGCACCCTGACATTGGCGAATTGAAGTTTTCATAAATTCTGTACTAGCACTTATGGAGAAATGAGAAAGCGCCTTTTGTGATAAATGGTGAGCCTCATCAAATATAAAAATGCAATCCTCTACATCTGGAAGAACGTTATTGCCATTTATAATGTCTGCTAAAACTAAATCATGATTTGCAATTATGACTTCAGCTTGAGAGATTTTTTTTCGAGCTTTAAAGAAAGCACAATCATCATAAAATTCACAGTTTTTGGCATTACATGTAAAGCGGTTGCAGGCAATTTTTTGCCATAGTGAACTTGTTGGAGGGCTAATAAGATCATCAATCTCACCACTCCATCTTGTAGCAGAATAATTTTCAGACATCTCAGTCAATACATCAAGGTCATTTTGGCTTGGCTTTTCATCCCAAAGAAGAGCATCTTCGAAAATTGCTGGCGAATTTGAATTTTCCTCTGTTAAGTTAATTAAGTTCCTAATACATACATAGCGTGATCTTCCTTTAGCTAGTGCAAATTCAAAATCAATAGAGCAGTATTTTTTTGCATCTACAATATCTTTATTAAGAATTTGCTCCTGAAGTGCCACATTAGCTGATGCAATAACTAGTTTTTTCTTTGAAGCTTTGGCAATTGGAAGACAACTTACTAAATATGCCATTGTTTTTCCAGTTCCAGTTGGTGCTTCAACACAAATAATGGGGTTTGATTTTGGATATTCCCCAGTCAATGTTTTTGCTATTTCAGCAATCATTTTATTTTGAGATGAGCGATTAGAGTAATTAGGAAGCTGTTTCTTTGCTTCCTCGAATGAAGAACGAATTTGCGTTTTAATGGAAGAAGTGAGCATTTATATCAGTTAAGATTGTCGCTGTAATGAAAGTTCGCATAAAAGTTTAAGTGCGCTTCGATAGTCAGATTCAGGAATAGTATTTAGCGAATCTAATGCTTTTAAAGACTGCTCTCTTGCAATTTTTCGACTATATTCAAATGCTTTTACGCTAAGTAATATGTCAACGATAGAATCAATATTTGAGGAGTCTGCATTAGTTATTGCATTGATTAGTATTTTCTTGTCATTACCTGACGTTGTTTCAAGAGCATAAATCATTGGTAAAGTAACTTTACCTTCAGATAAATCGTGACCAATTTCTTTTCCTATAATTGAAGAGTCCGACTCATAATCAAGAGTATCGTCTATGATTTGAAATGCGTTACCAAGATGGAGTCCATAAATTCCTAACGCACTTATTGTTTTAATATCAGACTTGGCTAAAATTCCTCCTATTTCACATGCTGCCTTAAAAAGACAAGCAGTCTTTTCTTCAATCACTTCAAAATATTCTGACTGAGAAACCTTAGCATTTTTTATGTTGAGTAATTGGAGGACTTCCCCCTCTGATATCTGATTAGTTGCTTTTGATAGAACCTTCATAATTTGCATTGAATTCGGCTCAACCATAATTTCAAATGCCCTTGAGTATAAAAAATCACCAACAAGGACGCTTGGAGCATTACCCCATATTTCATTTGATGTTTCTTGTCCTCGACGAGTGGATGAGGCATCAACAACATCATCGTGAAGTAATGTTGCAGTGTGAATCAATTCTATTACTACAGCCATAGAATAATGATCACTACCATTATAGTTTGTTGCTCTTGCGCACAATAAAAGTAGAAGTGGTCTAATACGCTTTCCACCAGAATTAATAATGTACTGACTCATTTGATTAATTAAGTCAACATTGGAGTCTAAGCGCTTGGTTAGGATGCCATCCATCATCTCAAGATCGCTCTTCATAAGAGTCTGAATTTCAGAGAAATTTTGCATAAGGATTTATTTTAACTGACTTGCAAGTAGATATACTTCTTTAGATCTTGGGCGAGATGCCTTTGGTTTTATGATCGAAACTTTTCTAAAACTGCTGCGTGATTTTTTAACATATTCATCAAAACCATCACCTTGAAAGACTTTAACAATAAAATGCCCATTTCTGGATAATATTTTAAGTGCAAAATCTATAGCAAGATCTGCTAGATACATTGACTTAGGTTGATCAACAGATAACTGTCCACTCATATTTGGCGCCATATCTGATAACACTACATCAATAGAGCTTCTTTTTATTAGATTCATTAGTTCGTCATAAACAGATTGCTCAGTAAAGTCTCCCTGGATGAAATTAACCCCATTGATTTCCTCAATTGGAAGAATATCACTAGCAATAACTTGTCCAGATTTACCAGTAATTTTTACTGCAACTTGAGACCAACCACCAGGAGCAGCTCCAAGATCTAATACGGTATCACCTTTATTAATAATATGTTTTTTTTCTATTATTTCAAGTAATTTATAAACAGCCCTACATCTATAACCTTCTTTTTGCGCTTTTTTAACATACTCATCATTTAAATGCTCATGCATCCAACGACGTGAACTGCCTTTTTTTGCCACAATCATAATTTATTAAAAAGAAATTGTATATATTTTATAAGACTAAAGCTTCTAGTTCAGTTAAATTGATTTTGAATTAGATTGAGCTTTAGTTAGTTTTTACGGGATAATGTGCCATCAAATTTAATAGCAACTATATTCGATGAGCAATAATTTAAGAAATATAGCAATAATAGCCCACGTAGATCATGGAAAAACGACACTTGTAGATAAGTTGCTTTCTCAATCTCAAACTTTTGATGACCGTTTTAAGGCTACTGAGAGAATGATGGACTCTAATGACTTAGAAAAGGAAAGAGGGATCACGATCAGTTCTAAAAATACTGCAATCAAGTGGCGCGATTATAGGATTAATATTGTTGATACTCCTGGACATGCTGACTTTGGTGGAGAGGTCGAAAGAGTTTTATCTATGGTTGATAGTGTTTTATTATTAGTTGATGCAGTTGATGGGCCAATGCCACAAACTCGATTTGTTACTAAAAAAGCTTTTGAACAAGGCCTTAATCCAATAGTAGTGATCAATAAAATTGACAGACCTAGCGCTAGACCAGATTGGGTTATTGATCAAGTTTTTGACCTTTTTGATCAGCTTGGAGCAACTGAAGAACAATTAGATTTCCCTGTCATATATGCCTCAGCATTAGCTGGTTATGCTTCTGATGATGACAATGTAAGTGAGGGCGATATGACCCCAATGTTTGAGGTAATTGTAGATAAAGCACCAGCTCCTAATGTTGACCTTGATGGCCCATTCCAAATGCAAATTACTTCTTTAGATTATTCATCATTTGTAGGTGCTATTGGTATTGGAAGGATTGAAAGAGGTATCGCTAAAAAAAATATACAGAATGTCTTAGTTTCCCCTGATGGTTCAAGGCGTAATGTTAAGATTGTTCAATTACTGGGGTTTAATGGCCTTGAAAGGCATGAAGTTAGCTCTGCCAATGCAGGAGATATAGTTGGAATTGTGGGTATCGAGAATATTTCAATTTCAGATACCATTTGCGACTCTTCAAAAGTTGAAGCACTACCCCCTTTAAGCGTTGACGAGCCAACAGTAAGCATGGCATTTCGTGTTAATGATTCTCCATTTGCTGGCCTAGATGGTAAATATATAACATCAAGAAACATAAGGGAGCGTCTTGATAAGGAGCTAATTTATAACGTTGCTTTAAGAGTAGAAAATACTGAAGATTCATCTGAGTTTGTTGTATCAGGTAGGGGAGAGCTGCACCTTTCTATATTAATCGAAACAATGAGAAGAGAGGGTTTTGAATTATCTGTTGGAAGACCTCAGGTTATTTTAAAAGATATTGATGGTAAAGTCTGTGAACCTTTTGAAGACTTAACAGTTGATGTTGAATCTATTCATCAAGGTACTGTAATGGAGAAGTTAGGCGAAAGAAAAGCTGAGCTTACTAATATGACTCCAGATGGTAAGGGGCGAGTGAAACTTGATTTTATAATTCCTGCAAGAGGTTTAATTGGCTTCCGCACTGAATTCTTAACATCAACTACCGGAACTGGCCTTATGTATTCCACTTTTAATTCATACAAACCTCAGAAAGAAGGCAAGATTGGTCAAAGAACAAATGGCTCTCTTATATCAATGAATCAAGGAAAATCAGTAGCTTATGCAATATTTAATTTGCAAAAAAGTGGTAAGTTTTTTGTTGGCCATGGCGAAGATATTTATGAAGGCATGGTAGTTGGTATCAATACCAGAGATAAAGACTTAGTTATAAACGTAATGAAGGGAAAACAACTTACTAATGTTAGGGCTTCAGGCACAGATGAAGCAGTCGCTTTAACTCCTAAAATTACGCTTGATTTAGAGCAAGCACTGGAATTTATTGATGATGATGAATTAGTTGAAGTTACGCCACATAATATTAGAATTCGAAAAAGATTACTTACTGAGAATCAAAGGAAGCGCTCTAGGAATTCATAGAATCTCCACTATTTATTTGTTTTTTGACGATATAATCAGCCCTTTTAAATTAATTAATAGTTTTTTATGGAATCTTTCCTAGAGTTTTTAGTAAAGCAAAAAAAGTTTGCTCTTGTTTTCTCACTAGCATTTATTGCAATTGGTGTTTTGTCAGTGGTTGGGATGCAAAGAGATCAGTTTCCTACAGTTGACTTTGAAGTATTAAGTGTTACAACTGCATATCCTGGGGCTTCTCCAGAGGATGTTGAGAAAGCTGTTACAAATGTTATTGAAGACGAACTACTAGGCGTAAGTGGAATTAAAGAAGTTACATCAACATCCAGAGAAGGCATATCTAGCATTATTGTTACACTGGAGGCAGATCTTAAAGATGTAACAACAGTAAAAAATGATGTTCGAAATGCAGTAAGTCGTGTTAAAGCTTTCCCTGAAGAAGTCACAGACCTACCTGTAGTAGTTGATTTTAATGTCAGTGATTTCCCAGTTATTACTGTTAATATTGATAGTACTTCAGGAAATTTTGATCAGGCAAGGCAAGTTACAGATGAGCTGCAGGTGGCATTATCTAGAATTAAGGGAGTCGCTGCAGTTGATAATCCTAGCTATCTTGAAAGCGAAATACAGATAAAAGTTAATCCTCTTAAGCTTGATAAATATAACATGTCAATTAATGAGGTTATATCTGCAATATCAAGTCGAAATGCACGTTTTACTGTTGGTGGTAATAATCAAGAAAGTTTGGAGAAAAATATTGTAATACTTTCTGAGTTCGAAAGTATTGATGATATTAAAAATGTTGTTATTAAGTCAAGTTTTGATGGTCCAGTAATTAGGTTAGATGATATTGCTGAGGTTTTTAGAGGGCAAGAAGAGGAAACCTCTATTACTAGGGTAAATGGAACTAAGGGCTTTGTCCTTAAAGTTAGAAAGCAAGCGCAAGCTGATATTATTAGAACAGTTAAAAGAGTTAGAGCGAAAGTTTCAGACATTCAAGTGAATGTTCCAGATGATATAAATATTTTTTATACTGATGATTCTTCTGAGGCAGTTGAAAATAGGTTGGATATTATTATTAAAAATGGCTATATTGGTCTTGCCTTAGTATTAATTGTTTTGGGTGTCTTCCTTTCAATTAAGACTGCTTTCTGGGTTGCAGTTAGTATCCCAGTTACATTACTTGGGACAGTTTTTGGATTAGGTCTAACTGGAAATACTATTAACCTTATTTCTCTATCAGGCTTTATTCTTGTTTTAGGGATTGTAGTGGACGATAGTATCGTTATTGCTGAGAGTATTCATCACTATAAATCCAAAGAAGGAAATCTCTATAAAAATGTTGTAACAGGATTAAAACGAGTAATTTTGCCAGTTATAACAACAATTATATCTACCATGCTGGTAATGTCTTCTTTTTTCTTAATGGGTGGAGTTCTAGGAAAATTTATTTACGTTTTGCCTGTAGTTGTTATTTTTGCTCTTGGAATATCATTTTTAGAGATTACATTTGCTTTACCTGCTCACTTAGCAACCAAGAAAAGTAGTAAGCAAAAAACATGGTTTATACCTATTGAAAATTTTTACAATAAATGCATGCATCGTTTTTTAAGATGGCGCTACTTGATTGTCCCTATTTTCATTGCTCTTTTAGTTTACTCAGCAATGTTCGCGATGAAAAATATTCCATTTAACTTGTTCCCTTCAAGGGGAGCAACAGTAATGTTTGCAAATATTGAGGCTCCAAATGGGAGTTCTGCATCCTATACTGAAAATATTGTTATAGATGTTGAAAACCATATCGTCAATGAAATTGGTGAGGATCTTAAGTCTTATACAAGTACTATTGGTAGCTATTTTACCAATAGGGCTGATATTGAAATCGCTTTAACACCAACAAGTGATAGGGAAAGAACTGCAGAAGATATGCAGGAAAAACTTAAAGCCTTAGTGGCAGAAGTGGAAGGTGCTGAAGAAATTAAAGTTTCATTACTTCGTCCTGGGCCTCCGCAAGGGGCTGATATTGAGGTAACACTCGTATCTGATAATGATTCTCAGAGAAGCCTTGCTGCCGATAGGCTTGAAGAAATACTAAGAACAATTAAGGGTGTTGATAATATTAATCGTAATGATGAGATTGGAAAACCTAGAATTGAAACAGTGCTTGATTTTGATGAAATGGCACGTCTAGGCGTTGATTATTCTGCAGTATACCGTCATCTTAGAACTGCTTTTTCTGGGTCTTATGTAACAGATGCAACTATTGCAGGAAAGGATGAGGATATTAGGATTTACATTGGTGAAAATGACTACACTGAAAACTTTATAAAGAATACAACTGTAAAGAACCGTCAAGGCAATTCAATTCCTATGAGTCAGTTCTCAGCACTTCGAGAGATTGCAGGTGAGCCAGACTATAACCATTTAGATGGAGATCGCTCTATTAAAGTTACAGCAAGTATTGCTGATGGGCGCCCTAGAGGTAGGCCAAGTAATGTTGAGCAAGATCAAAGCCAAAATCAAAACTCAATTGAAGATGAATCCATAGCCCAAAAGCCTGAAGAGGCTCCAAAAGCAAGAGGAGGAGGCCGACCACCTTCTAAGGCAATAATATTGGCCCAGGCTTTGAAAGAGCTTAATGTTTCAGTTGATTTTCCTCAAGTATCAATTATTACTGCTGGAGGAGCACAAGAGTCTATTGATTCGCTTCAAGATTTTCTGAGGGCTTTTGTTGTAGCAATATGTGGTATTTATCTTTTACTAGCAATACTCTTTAATTCATACTCACAACCAATGCTTGTATTGGCCGCAGTTCCATTTTCTTTAATTGGAGTTGTTTGGGCATTTTATTTTCATGGTGAGCCACTAAGTTTCTTTGCATTGACTGGTTCATTAGCTTTGATGGGGGTGATTGTAAATGACTCCTTGGTGATGGTGAGTCATTTAAACTATATTAAGGCAAAGAGTGCAGAACTTGAAGATAAAATTGTTTGGATAGCTCGAGGTTCTCGAGATCGTTTAAGAGCAGTTGTCCTTACGACACTTACAACAATGGCTGGTGTTTTGCCTCTTGCTTATGGTATTGGTGGAACAGATGTATTCTTGCAGCCAATGGTTCTTGCTCTTGGTTATGGATTAATATTTGGAACAGTGCTGACTCTTATTCTCCTGCCATGTATGTATTTGATGAATCATGACTTTATTAATATGCTTGGAAGGATACGAGCGAAGTTTTCAAGAAAAAAGGCAGTTGGATAATTACTTGTTTTGAAGAGCTTGGCGAATAAGCTGCTCTGTTGAAAGGTCTTTGTCTTTAATTTTTGAAACCATATTATTGGCCTCCTTAGTTTTGAAACCAAGCGATTGAAGTGCTTCAATAGCTTGCTGAGTATTAGGGTTGCTACTCTTTTGAATTGCATTGTTTGAAATAGAAGAGCTAGTTAGTTCGACCTTACTTAACCTATCTTGAAGTTCAACAATGAGCTTTAAAGCAGTCTTTTTTCCAATCCCTGGAGTTTTTGCTAGAAGATCAGAGTCTTCATTAGCAATACATTCAATAAGTGATGGAACAGCTAGGTGTGATAATATTGCAAGGGCTACTTTAGGGCCAACACCATTTACTCTTATTAACTCTCGAAAAATATTTTTTTCATCTTTTGAGATGAATCCAAATAAAGTATGAGCATCCTCTTTAATACTAAGATGAGTAAAAAGTAAGATTTCATCATTTAAATTTCCAAGTTCATAAAATGTTGACATTGGACAAAGTAGCTCATAACCAATACCAGAAACTTCTAGCAAGATTTCAGGTGGATTTTTACTAATTATTTGACCTTTAAGATGACCAATCATAACCAGGGAAACTTATTAAAGTGATTGTTTTCAAAAGAGCGAATCTGATTTTCATATTGTAATGTTAAACCAATATCATCAAGACCATGAAGAAGTCTTCGCTTTCTTTCAGGGTCAACATCAAAATTAAATACCTGACTTTCTGTGGTAACTGTTTGATCTTGAAGATCAATGACTATTTCACCTGAATAACTAAATAAACTATCAACAATATCATGACTCAAAACAATTGGAAGAATGCCATTCTTAAAGCAATTATTGTAAAAAATATCGGCAAAACTAGGAGCAATTATTGCACGAAATCCAAAATCCTCTAGAGCCCATGGTGCATGTTCTCGAGATGATCCACATCCAAAATTTCTTCTAGTTAATAGAATTTTTGCACCTTTAAAGACTGGATTGTTTAAAACAAAATCAGGATTAATAGGACGTTTTGAATTATCCATTCCTACTTCTCCATGATCTAAATAACGCCATTCATCAAAAAGATTTGGTCCAAAACCACTTCGTTTAATTGATTTTAAAAATTGCTTTGGAATAATTGCATCTGTATCTATATTTGCTCGATCAAGTGGCATAGCAATTGAGCTTAATGACGTAAATTTTTTCATGATTTCACTGCTGAAAAATGACCTGCAATAGCGCTAGCTGCTGCAATTGCTGGACTAACTAGGTGAGTAAAGGAACCCTGTCCTTGTCTACCTTCAAAGTTTCTGTTTGAAGTACTTGCGCATCTTTCTCCTGGCTCTAATTTGTCAGCATTCATTGCTAAACACATTGAACATCCTGGTTCACGCCATTCAAAACCAGCATCAGTAAAAATTTGGTCAAGACCTTCAGCTTCAGCCTGTTGCTTTACAAGACCAGAACCCGGAACAACTAGGGCAAGCTTGATATTTTTAGCAATTTTTTTACCCTTAGCAACTGAAGCTGCCATTCGAAGATCTTCAATTCTTGAGTTCGTGCAAGAACCAATAAAAACTTTATCTATAGAAACTGTACTTAATGAAGTATTTGGTTCTAGATGAATATATTTTAGGGCATTACGAATACTTTCTGCTTTTACTAGATCCTTTTCTTTTTCTGGATCAGGCGTTGATCCATTTATATCAACTACCATTTCTGGCGATGTTCCCCAAGTAACCTGAGGCTTAATAATGCTTGCATCTATAACAATTGATTCATCAAAATTTGCGCCTTCATCACTATGAAGTGTTCTCCAATATTCAAGTGCTAAATCCCAATTTTTATCTTTAGGAGCAAATGGTCTGCCTCTTACATAATCAATTGTTTTGTTATCAACAGCTACGATACCAACTTTTGCTCCTGCTTCGATTGACATATTACAAAGAGTCATTCTTCCTTCAATGCTCATTGATTCTATAGCGGTTCCGCAGAATTCAATTGCAAATCCAGTTCCACCGGCAGTTCCAATTTCTCCAATTACATACAAAGCTAAATCTTTGGCACTAACATCATTATGTAGATCACCTTTAATTTCAATTTTCATATTCTTAGCTTTGTTTTGCCAAAGACACCCAGTTGCTAAAACATGTTCTACTTCTGAGGTGCCAATCCCAAATGCTAAAGCTCCTAGAGCCCCATGAGTTGTTGTATGTGAGTCACCGCATACAATAGTCATCCCTGGAAGAGTTGCTCCTTGTTCAGGTCCCATTACATGGACAATCCCCTGACGAATATCATTCATTGTTATTTCTTCAATATCAAATATTTCACAATTCTTATCTAAGGTTTCAACTTGAAGCCTAGATACAGGATCACTAATACTACTTATTCCACTTGATCTTTCAGTTGTTGGTACATTATGATCAGGCACAGCAAGATTTGATTGGTTGCGCCAAACTTTTCTTCCTGAAATAGAAAGGCCTTCAAATGCTTGAGGAGAAGTGACCTCATGAATGAGTTGCCGATCAACATAAATAAGGGTTGCACCATCCTGTTCAAGAACTATATGAGCCCTCATTAGTTTGTCGTAAAGAGTTTCTGACATTATTACTAACTAATACTTGATAAAATGACTATTTTACATTTCAAAGGTAACTTCAATTATAGAAATACACTAAAGAGTATTTTGTCAATATGTGGTTGTTTTGAATTAGAAATTAATATTAAGGTTTGAGTTTATGTGTGGTATTTGTGGTCAATTAAGATTTGATAGAGGAACTCCTTCTTCAAATTCTATAAAAAATATGATGAGTAAACTCTCGAGAAGAGGTCCAGATTCAAGTGGACAATGGTTTGAGGGCTCTGTTGGTTTTGGTCATCAGAGATTAAGTATTATTGATTTATCTAATTCTGGCTCCCAGCCAATGAAAGATAATACTTTAAATTTAACACTAGTTTTTAATGGCACAATTTATAACTATAAAGAACTCCGTTCTAAATTAATTGATAAAGGTTATAGTTTTTTTTCTAGTTCAGATACTGAGGTAATTATTAAGTCATACCATTTCTGGGGAAAGGACTGTGTTAAACACTTAGATGGTATGTTTGCTTTTGCAATTTGGGATAGCTTATCAAAAAATCTTTTTATAGCAAGAGATCGAATGGGAATCAAGCCTCTCTACTATAATTTGACTGATAAAGCTTTTACCTTTGCTTCAAACAGTCAAGCATTATTAACTCAAAATCTTGATAAAAGTATAAATCCTATTGCCTTACAGCAGCAGTTATCACTGCATGGTGTTGTTCCTGCTCCAAATACTATTATTAATGGAATTAAAAAATTAAGACCAGGTACTTTTATTATATTAAATGAAAATGGAATTGTAGACGAGCAAAGCTATTGGTATCCAAATGCTTCCAGATATGAAAGTAATATTTCTGAGGATGATTATATTACAAGAACACATGAACTCCTTTCTAAAGCAGTGACTAAAAGAATGGAGGCTTCAGATGTCCCTATTGGGGTTTTATTATCTGGAGGCCTTGATTCCTCTCTTATTGTCGCACTTCTGAAGGAGTCAGGCCATAAAGACATTAGGACTTTTTCTATTGGATTTGAAGATATTGATGATGAAAATGGTAGTGAATTTGAGTATTCAGATCAAATAGTCTCTAAGTTTCAGACTAATCATAAGAAATATTTATTGAGCAATAAAGAGGTACTACCAAGACTTTCTGAAGCAATAAAAAATATGTCTGAACCGATGGTTGGTCAAGATGCAATTGCTTTTTACTTACTCTCTGAGCAAGTATCAAAACAAACTAAGGTTGTCTTATCTGGTCAAGGAGCTGATGAGGCATTTGCTGGCTATTTCTGGTATCCAAGGATGTTCAAAGAGCAGGGCGATGAGGTTGAAAGATTTTCAAAGCATTATGTTGATAGACCTCATCATGAATTTTTGCAGACTGTTATGCCTTTTTATCAGGGGGAAGACCATACAAACAAATGGTTAACTAAAGAATTTTCAAAGCCTGGGGCAGATAGCTTTATTGATAAAGTGTTTCGTACTGATATGACAAGATTAATAGTTGATGACCCTGTTAAGCGAGTAGATAATATGACTATGGCATGGGGTCTTGAAGCGAGAGTACCATTTATGGATACAGATCTTGTCGAGTGGGCTTTACAGATTCCACCATCATTAAAGATGAAAGAAGAGGGGAAATATCCACTTAAGCAAATCGCTCGACAACTTCTACCTAGTTCAGTAATTGATAGAAAGAAAGGTTATTTTCCAATGCCTGCTTTGAAGTACGTTCAAGGTGATTTTTTAGAATTTATGTCTGATATACTTTCATCAAGTTCCTGCATCAATAGAGGTATATTTGACCAAAAATATATCAATAAAGTGATTAATTCACCAAGGGATTATATGACTTCATTGAATGGGTCAAGGTTGTGGCATCTTGCGCTTCTTGAGTATTGGATGCAAATTAATATAGATACTTAAATTATGGAAAAAATTGTAATATATACAGATGGTGGATGCCGTGGAAACCCTGGAATTGGTGGTTGGGGAGTTTGGCTTCGTTATAAAGATCATGATAAAAAACTCAAAGGTTCTGAGTTAAATACTACCAATAATAAAATGGAGCTTACTGCATCTATTAGGGCTCTAGAATCAATTAAGTCAAGTGATATTAATGTTGATTTATATACTGACTCAAAATATGTAATTCAAGGGATTAATGATTGGATTGAAGGATGGAAAGTTAAGAACTGGAAAACTGCAAATAAAAAACCAGTAAAAAATGTTGACCTATGGAAACAACTTGATACACTCAATCAAAAATTCTCAGTAAATTGGATATGGGTTAAAGGTCATAGTGACGATCCAGGAAATGATATGGCTGACCTTTTGGCAAATCAAGCTATGGATGAAATTAGTCAATAATTGCAAACCTAGAGTCTCATATAAGAGCCAGAGGGTAAATCATTTAAATTCCATTTATCAATACTAGTTCTTATAAGTCTTAAAGTAGGAAACCCAACGACAGCTGTCATCCTTCTAACTTGACGATTTTTCCCTTCAGTAATTGAAATTTCAATCCATGACGTGGGGATGTTTTTTCTAGATCTAATAGGTGGAGATCTACTCCATAGCCATGATGGTTTTTCAATTAATTTAGCATTTGCAGGCTTACTAATTCCATCTTTAAGTTGAACACCATTATTAAGAGCAATCAATGCATTATTATTAATTAGCCCCTCAACTTGCACAATATAAGTTTTAGATTTTTTATATTTTGGATGAGAAATTTTATTTTGAAGTTTCCCATCATCAGTCAAGATAACTAGTCCTTCTGAATCTTTATCCAATCTTCCTATTGGATAAATACCAGAAATTTTAATATACTTTGCAAGAGTATTTACTTCCCCACTAAATTGACATATAACGCCATATGGCTTATTAAAAGCAACTAGTCTAGCCATAGATATCTTTTGCTCTAGAAGTAAAAGCATCAAGCTGAGAGTTTGCTATTTTTTTAAAGATTGGAGAAACAGCCATATCAACCAGTAATGATTTAAATTTAAACTGAAGTGTTAGATGAATTTTTGTTGCATTTTTTCCAAGAGCTTCAAACTGCCATTCACCTGAAAGCTGCTCAAAAGGACCTTCAAGTAATTGCATCTTAATTGAATTAAAGGGTGTTAATGTATTGAGTGTTGAGAATGACTGGTTCATTCCACCTGTATTAATCTTTACCGAGGCAGTGATTTGTTTCTCAGTTTGATTTAAAATAGATGAAGAATCACACCAGTTTAAGAATTGAGGGTAGTCATTAATATTATTAACTAGCTCAAACATTTGCTGAGGTGAATATGGAACAATAGCACTTTTTGAAATATGATGCATGGCAAAAAATAAAAAAGATAATTTAAATACAATCGCTTTAAATAAAAAAGCTAGGCATGACTATTTTATCGAACAAACCTTAGAGGCTGGTCTAAGTTTACAAGGCTGGGAAGTTAAAAGTTTGAGAGATAATAAAGTTCAAATTAAAGAAAGTTATGTTATCTATAAGAGTAATGAACTCTTTCTTTTTGGAGCGCATATATCTCCACTTAATTCAGCATCAAGTCATGTCGATTGTGATCCAATTAGAACTAGAAAATTACTTCTTAATAGGCTCGAGATAAATCGACTCCGAGAAAAAATTACTCAAAAGGGCGCTACAGTTGTGCCATTGAAATTATACTGGGCTAGAGGTCGAGTAAAATTAGAGATCGGCTTAGCTAAAGGAAAAAAGGGCCATGATAAACGTCAAGATATCAAAGATAGGGATTGGAAGCTCGATAAAGCAAGAGCATTAAAAGACAACAATCGGTAAATTTTAATTTTTTTTTAAATTATTTTTCAAACAACTTTATTTTGATAGTACAATAACCACTAGATCAGGCGTTGGAGGCAGATTGTTTCTTATGATTCTTTCCTCCTGAAACAGGTATAAAAAATAACCTCTTTCGCTTCATCTTTTTTTTAACAAACTTTTATTGGAGAGAATTAAAATGAATAAATCAGAATTAATAGATGCAATTGCTTCAGGTGCTAACTTATCAAAGGCTGATGCAGCAAGAGCTTTAAATGCAACAACTGGTGCTATTACTTCAGCAATGGCTAGTGGTGATGGTGTTCAACTTACTGGTTTCGGTAGCTTCGTTGTCAGAAGTCGCGCAGCTCGTACTGGTCGCAACCCACAAACTGGAGCAACAATTCAAATTAAAGCTTCAAACGTTGCAGCTTTTAAAGCTGGTAAAGCATTGAAAGAAGCTTGTAATTAAAAAAGCTTTATAGATAGTTAAATTAAGGCGCTTAGGCGCCTTTTTTTATTGCTCAAAAAAAATGAATAATTTTAATATTAAGTTAATTTCAATTTTTTTAATAATTATTGTTTTATTAGCTTCAACATATATTGGTATTGGTTATTTTATATATTCAACACTCGCAAGAGCTGAACCAGGATGTGCAAATAACTGTGAGAATACTCCCAGTAGTTTTAAAGATAATGAAGAAATATCAAACTTTCCATTTGAAAAATTTGCTGTTCAATATTGGGAGCATAAGCAATTCAAGGGTGGAGATGAAGGTATCCAAATTGATGCTTGGTGGATTCCAATAAGTAAAGAAGGTCCTGGAGATGCTCCAGTAATTATGGTCACACATGGGCTTAGAATTAGTAAGTTTGATCCTGATATGTTGTTAGTTGCGGGTATGTTGAATCATAGTGGCTTTAATGTCTTGTTATTTGATTTGAGAGATCATGGTAAATCAACCATTGAAGATGGCAAGGTAAGTCTTGGTACTAAGGAATATAAAGATGTTATCGCAAGTGTAGATTGGCTTATTAAAGAACAAGGCTTCGAAAATAAAAGTATTGGGATTTATGGAGATTCTATGGGGGCAGCAACTGCAGCTATAGCTTTTGGAATGGATAAACGAATTCAATCCTTGGTTCTAGACAATGGCTATCTTGACCTTAATATAATAATTAAAGAAGAGCTTCAAAGAGAGGGCTATCCATCATGGTTAGCTCAGGGAGCAATTTGGGCGGCTGAAATATTTGGTAATGAAGACTTTTTAGAGTTATCACCTAAACTAGCGTTTATAAATCATATGAATAGGCCAATTTTTGCTATGCATGGAACTGCTGATACAAGAGTATTGCCTCATCACACTATTGACATGAAAATTCTTGGTGCCCAAAAAAATGCTAATTTACTTACTTGGTTTCCAGAAGATGCTGGGCACTCTGATATAAAGTATATGTATTCTCAGGAGTTTTCTGATAAAGTGGTTAATTTTTTTAGAACGAGTTTAAATGGAAGGTTATGACCAAATTTTCTCCTTATTGGTGGGATGAGCAACCGCAATTTAAAAATGAAAAAGAATTTCCTTTTTCATCTGATGTTGTTGTTATTGGTGCTGGCTTCACAGGTCTAAGTGCTGCACTAACATTATCAAAAGCAGGTAAAAGTGTAATAGTAGTTGATTCTGCAGCTATTGGTTATGGTGCAAGTACTAGAAATGGTGGAATGCTAGGATCAGGGCATAAAGTTTCAACAGATGATGCAACTCGTCAATATGGTCCAAAGATAGCTTCTCAATTACATCAAGAGGCAAATGCCTCTCTAGCTTTTACCACTAACTTAATTCAAGAAAATCAAATTGAATGTGAATTACAATTATGCGGTCGATTAAGAACAGCATGGTTACCTAAAGACCAGATTGATATGTCAAGTAATTTAAAAAAATTACAATCTATTGAGAATTTTAATTCAAACATGATTAACCCTGAAAAGATGCCTGAATCCATTAAAACTGATTTATACTTTGGAGGTCAACTCTTTAAGGATCATGGTGCTGTTCAGCCCAGAAAATTTCATTATGGATTACTTCAGCTTGCTATTAAAGCAGGTGCAAAAGTCTATGGAGAGTCTGAAGTATTTGATGTGAAACGTGAGTCTAATGCTAAACATAATACATTTAAGATATCTACTATAAAAGGATCAATTTTATGTAGTGATGTTCTGATGGCTACGAATGGATATACTCGTAATAATCTTTCCAAATACTTAGCTAGAAGAGTTCTGCCAGTTCCAAGTTTTATAATTACTACTGAAGACATTGGTGTTGAAAAAGTCCAGGCACTCTTGCCTGGTTCGAATTGTATCGTAGAAACTAGAAAAAGATACTGCTACTATCGCCCAACTCCATGTGGTCGCAGAATTATGCTTGGAACTAGAGCAGCAATGCACGCTGTATCTGCTGAAGAAGCATTACCAATTATTAGAAAGATGTTGTTGGAAATTTTCCCTAGCCTAGAAACAGTGAAGATAAGTCATTGTTGGACTGGATTCACTGGATTTAATTATAGTAAGCTACCAAGTCTTGATTGTAATGATGGTGTTTATGCAGCCTTAGGATACTGTGGGAATGGGGTTGCTATGGCACCATATCTTGGTCATAAAGCTGCTTTAAAAATTCTAAATCCAGAAAAAAGAGTTACTGTCTTTGAAGAAATATCACTTCAAACTCGCCCTTATTATTTTGGGATACCTTGGTTTCTTCCATTAGCAACGATCTACTTTAGAGTTTATGATTTATTTGACTACTATAGACGTCAAAGAGCTTTAAAAAAATAAATAAGCTAATAACTATTTTGTAAGAAGTAAATCGTTTTTATTTCTAAACTGAAGAAATATTAATCCACATGGTAAAATAGCCGCTTTTTAGATATTTGGAGGATATTCATGGAACGAACTTTATCAATAATTAAGCCAGACGCAGTAGCTAAGAATGTAATTGGTGAAATATATTCACGCTTTGAAAATGCTGGTTTTAAAATTCTTGCATCCAAAATGATTCATTTGGATAAGGACATGGCTGGAGGCTTTTATGCTGTGCATCAAGATAGACCTTTTTTTAATGATTTAATGAGTTTTATGACATCTGGGCCAGTAATGATTCAGGTACTTGAAGGTGAGAATGCAGTTTCTAAGCATCGTGAAATAATGGGTGCTACTAATCCAAAAGAAGCTGATTCTGGAACTATTAGAGCTGATTTTGCAGAATCTTTAGATGAGAATGCTGTCCATGGTTCAGACTCTCAAGAAAATGCTGCTATTGAAATAGCTTACTTCTTTGGTGAAGATGGTGTTTGCCCAAGAACTAGATAATTAACTAGAGATAATTTCTTTATATGTTAGAAAAACAAAACTTATTAGGTCTTACACAAGAACAGTTTAAAAAGTTTTTTTCTGACTTAGACGAAAAACCATTTCGTACAAAGCAAATTATGCAATGGATATATCATCAAGGTGCAAGTAATTTTGATGATATGCATAACTTTTCAAAGGATTTGAGACAAAAACTTAGAGCAATAGCATCATTAGAATTGCCAGAGGTTGTCTCCATAAATAACTCAAAAGATGGCGTTATCAAGTGGGTAATTAAGCTAGGTGAAGAAAATCATATTGAAACAGTTTATATTCCTCAAAAAGACAGAGGGACATTGTGTATTTCTTCTCAGGTTGGCTGCGCACTTGCTTGCACTTTTTGTTCGACTGGATATCAAGGTTTTAACCGAAATTTAAAGTCGTATGAAATTATTGCACAAGTATTAATTGCTCAGAATCACCTAAAAGAATCAAAAAAACGTATTTCTAATGTTGTATTTATGGGAATGGGCGAACCTTTACTTAATGAAAGCCCAGTATATGATGCTTGTGAGCTTTTATTAGATGATTGGGCCTTTGGACTATCTAGGAGGCGAGTGACTGTTTCATCTTCAGGTATCGTTCCCGCATTATTGAGAATGTCAGACAAGGTCCCAGTTAGTCTGGCTATTTCTTTGCATGCTTCTAATGATGAATTAAGAGATGTCCTTGTTCCAATTAATCAAAAATATCCAATTAAAGAGCTAATGAAGGCTTGTCATTATTATTTAAATGCTGGGACTCAAGAGAGACATGTATTGTTTGAATATGTTATGCTTGAAGGAGTTAATGATTCTGTTGAGCATGCTCGATCTCTTTCAAAACTGCTAAATTATTGGTTTAAAGGCGAATCAGCTAAGGTAAATTTAATCCCCTTTAATCCATTTCCAGAAACCAAATATCAGACTTCAAAAGAGAGTACTATTGATAAATTCCAAGATGTTTTATTTCGTTCTGGAATCAGAACGACAACAAGGCGAACTAGGGGTGATGATGTTGATGCAGCCTGTGGTCAACTTGCTGGAAAAGTACTAGATAAGAGTAGACGAAATGCTGGACGGAATCAATTACTATCCTAGAAAGAGGAAGCCAATTCTTAGAAGGTTAATTTGGCTATTTTTGTTTTTTTTAATTTTTGGTAGTATCTGGTATTATTTTCAAGATATAGATCTTGGTAAAAGTAAGTCAAAATCAATAATTATTAGCAAGCCTAGTTCTCTAGTTGAAATTCAAGATACCGTTATTGGTGAATCTGATGAATCAAATTCAATACCAAACGTTGAGAGTAAAACTGAAAACCTTGATGAAGTTATAAGTACCTATGAAACAAACACACAAAATTAAAAGAAGAGTTTCTCGGCAGATATTTGTAGGCGACGTAGCTATTGGTGGTGGCGCACCAATTAGTGTTCAAAGTATGACAAATACAGATACTTGTGATGTTGAATCTACAGTTTCTCAAATACTCTCTCTTGAGAATGCAGGAGCTGATTTGGTCAGGGTTTCAATACCAACTATGGAGGCTGCTGAAGCTTTCAAAAAAATTAAAAAAAATGTTAATGTTCCATTAATTACCGATATTCATTTTGATTATAAGATTGCTTTAAAGGTAGCTAAATATGGAGCAGATTGCTTACGTATTAATCCAGGAAATATTGGTAAAGAAGATAGAATTAAAGAGGTTGTTGCTGCAGCAAAAGATAATGGAATACCAATTCGTGTTGGCGTTAATGCTGGTTCCTTAGAAAAAGATTTACAAAAAAAATATACTGAGCCCACCCCAGAGGCTATGGTGGAGTCTGCTTTTAGGCATATTGATATACTTGATAAACTGGATTTTAATAACTATAAGGTCTCCCTTAAAGCTTCTGAGGTTTTCATGACAGTATTTGCATATCAACAATTAGCTTCACAGATTGAGAATCCTCTGCATTTAGGTATAACTGAAGCTGGATCATTTCGTTCTGGGGCAGTTAAATCATCAATTGGAATGGGGATTTTATTAAGCGAAGGTATTGGAGACACTATTAGGGTCTCGCTTGCTTCAGATCCAGTTGATGAAATAAAGGTTGGCTTTGATATCTTAAAATCACTCAATTTAAGAAAAAAAGGTGTTAATTTAATTGCATGCCCATCGTGCTCAAGACAAAAATTTGATGTTATTTCAGTAGTAAATGAGCTTGAGTCACGCTTAGAGGACATTACTGATCCAATTGATGTAGCTGTCATTGGTTGCGTTGTTAATGGGCCTGGTGAGGCTAAAGAGGTTAGTGTTGGAGTAACTGGCGGTTCACCAAATTTACTATATATTGATGGAAAAACTCACAGTAAGGTTGATAATAAAGCCTTAGTTGACACACTTGAGGCTAATATAAGAAGGCGCATCCCTATTTCCAATGTTTAAGTCTTTTTAATGCCTTATATTTATAAATAGAGATAATACACGCATATCCAATAATTCCGATTAAGGAAGATACAATTATTCCTCCTGCCCAAATTGCAAATGTTGCAGTTGCAAGATTATCAATAAAATAATTTAGAGAAAAATTGATATTAGGGTCCATTTCAATACCAATAATTGAGGAGCCTAATTTATACTCAAAGAAATAAATAGGAACCATTGTAATTGGATTGTTTATCCAAACTAAAAACATTGCAAGTAAAATATTTGCGGAGAAAGCTATAGCTAAAATTCCTGCTAATAATGTATGCATTGGGAGAGGAATAAATGCACAAAAGAGTCCAATAGCAAATGCTCTAGAGATTGTTTGCTTATTCCATTTCCATATTACTTCTTTATGTAAATATTTATTGAACCATCCTAGATTAACTTGCTCAGGTTTAAGACTGTACTTATTAAAAATCTTTTTCATTAACTTTTACAAACCTTGATAATGTGTTTGGCATTTAAGCCATAAAGCTCATAAAGCTCTTTTTGTGATCCATGTTCTGTAACAAAATCTGGAACACCAAGGATATGGAGTGGAGTTTTGATACTATTCTTTTGAAGCACTTCATTGATTGCACTTCCAGCACCACCAGAAATTACATTATCTTCAATTGAAATCAGTTTTTTATTAACACTTGCAAGTTCAATAATTAATTTTTCATCCAAAGGTTTAATAAATCTCATATCAATAACAGTTGCATTAACCTCTTCTGCAGCAATCATTGATGGCTCTACCATATTTCCAAAAGCAAAAATTACAATATCAATACCAGTTCTTATAATATGAGCTTTTCCAATTTCAATTTCATCATCTGTAACAAAATCTTCAACTGATGACTTGCCTCTTGGGAATCTAACACAAACAGGCCCATTTAAATTATGAGAAGCATTAAGCGCCTTGTACATTTCAATAGAGGAGCTAGGAGCCAAAATAACTATATTTGGAATACATCTTAAAAAACTTATATCAAAGATTCCTGCATGAGTTGCTCCATCTGCACCAACAAGTCCAGCTCTATCAATTGCAAAAATAACATTTAGATTTTGAAGGGCAATATCATGAATTAACTGATCATATCCTCGTTGAAGAAATGTTGAGTAAATAGCTACCACAGGTTTTAATCCTTTTGTCGCCATTCCTCCAGCAAGAGTAACTGCATGCTGCTCAGCAATTGCAACATCAATGAAGCGCTCAGGAAACTTATTCGAGAAGTTAACCATACCAGATCCTTCAGACATGGCAGGTGTAATCCCAATAAGTCTTTCATCATTTCCTGCAGTATTACAAAGCCATTCACCAAAAACACTGCTATAACTTGGAAAATTATTAGTTGAACTTGATGGTGGAGAAATACCATGAAATTTTAAAGGATTATCTTCAGCAGCTTTAACGCCATGCCCTTTTTTTGTAATAATATGAAGTATTCGAGGTTTTTCAAGATTTTTTAGATTTTGAAGAGTCTTAATTAATATTGAAATATCATGACCATCAATTGGTCCAAAATAGTCAATACCCAATTCCTCAAATAATGTTCCTGGCAAAAACATGCCTTTTAAATGCTCTTCTGATCGCTTTGCAAATTTTTGAACATTTGGGAGTCTTTCCAAAAATTTCAGAGATTTAGACTTCATAGTTGAATAAATTTTTCCAGAAATTAGTCTGGTTAAGTATTTACTTAAGGCACCAACATTCTTTGAGATAGACATATCGTTATCATTAAGAATTATTAGAAGATTAGCATCAGTATCGCCTGCATGATTAAGAGCTTCAAAAGACATACCACCTGTCAACGCACCATCACCAATAACTGCTATAGAAGTGTCTAAATTTTGTTTAAGTTGGTTTGCAATTGCAATTCCAAGAGCTGCACTTATAGACGTTGAGGAATGACCAGCACCAAATGCATCATGTTCACTTTCACTTCTTTTGGTAAACCCTGACAAGCCATCTTTTTGACGTAATGTAGACATTAACTCTTTCCTGCCTGTAAGAATTTTATGCGTATATGCTTGATGACCAACATCCCAAACAAAAGTATCATTTGGTGTGTCAAAAACATAATGCATGGCTAAGGTCAATTCGATTGTCCCAAGATTGGAGCTAAGATGACCTCCAGTCTTCTCAAGACTATCTACAAGAAATGATTTAATTTCGTCAGCAAGAATATTTAATTCTTCAATGCTAAGGCCTTTTATATCACTTGGTTTTTGAATATTTTCTAGCATTATTGAGTTAATTGTTCAGCTTAATGATGTCGAGCAAAGGGAGACATTATACACTCCTCATAATTGAAAATACTTAAGCCAAAGAGTTGTATTTAAGCTTTTATGATTCTCTAAAAAAGACTTAAAACAATATTACTGGCTAGTAAAATTATTACATTATTTTTATTTTTAATTAATATGCTAACAGTTTGTGCTCTGTATAAATTTGCTAGACTTGATGATTTTGAAAAAATACAAGAACCTTTAAAGAGATTTATGCAGTCTCTTGATATCAAAGGGACGGTATTACTTGCAAGAGAAGGAATTAATGGAACAATATCTGGTGAAAAAGAAAGTATTAATAAGGTCCTTGATTATCTTCGATTAGATCAAAGACTTAATAATCTGGAGCATAAATATTCTTATAGTAAAAAAATACCATTTAAAAGACTCAAAGTTAAGTTAAAAAAAGAGATTGTTACCTTAGGGATTTCAAATATTGATCCTCTTTATTCATCTGGAACTTATGTTAAGCCATCAGATTGGAATGAACTCATAAATGATCCTGAAGTTGTTTTAATTGATACTCGTAATAATTATGAATATGAGATTGGAACCTTTAAAGGTGCTATTAATCCAAATACAGAAACTTTTCGAGAGTTTCCAAGTTATAGCAAAACTAATTTAGAAAAATATAGAAATAAAAAAATTGCAATGTTTTGTACGGGTGGAATCCGATGTGAAAAGTCCACGGCCTATTTAAAGTCAGAGGGATTTAAAAATGTTTATCATTTGCAGGGTGGTATTCTAAAATACCTAGAAGAGGTTCAAGAAGATAAGAGTTTATGGGAGGGTGAATGCTTTGTTTTTGATGACAGAGTTGCGGTTAAACATAACCTTGAGTTGGGTAAATACGACCAGTGCCATGCTTGTAGGTTTCCAATTACAGAGGAGGATATGGCTCATCCACACTTTGAAAAAGGGTCTTCATGCCCGCGTTGTTATGGATCTAAAAATACTTCTCAGATAAGTCGATATCGAGAAAGAGAAAAACAAGTCCAACTGGCAAAGGCTCGAGGAGAAAGTCATATTGGTGATGAGGCTCATAAAATAATTTCAAATAAAATTAAAAAAAGGTAAATCAATGTTTGAACGTAAAGACATTTTAAAGTTAAAAAAAGACATAATTCTTGATGTAAATTTATTTGATTACAATCTTAGTTTACATACTAGATGGGGATTATTTAGTCCAAGGGCAATTGATGATGGGACCATGCTTTTAATGAAGTATCTAAGTGTAAATGAAGATGATGTTTGCCTTGATTTAGGTTGTGGTTATGGTCCAATAGGGCTTGCTCTTGCAAAGCATTGTTCAAAAGGGCATATTCATATGATTGATAAGGATTTTGTGGCAGTAGAACTTACTAATTTGAATGCAAAATTAAACAATCTTACTAATGTAAATGCCTATCTATCAGATGCCTTTAATGAAGTCCCTGATGATATAAAGTTTGATCAGATTATTTCAAATATTCCTGCAAAAGTTGGCCGTGAGCAACTCTCAATAGTTCTTTATGATGCTCTGGATTCCTTAAAACCTGGTGGCAAAATTACTATTGTTTCAATTAATGGCCTTAAAGATTTTATTAAGAGTAACTTTAAATCAGTATTTGGAAACTATAAAAAATTAAAGCAAGGGCAAAAGTATGTTGTTTCGCAAGCAATTAAACATTAATTGTTGAATGTATCATCACAGTGAGCTTGATACTATACTAAAATAGTAATAAAAAATATTTGGAGTGTTAAATTGGACGTATTAGAAAAAATTCAAAAACAGGTTGATAGTGCTGCTATTGTGATTTATATGAAGGGAACCCCTCAGTTTCCTCAGTGCGGTTTTTCTGCTCGCGCTTCTCAAACCTTGGCTTCAACTGGTGTTGAGTTTGCTTTTGTCAATGTTTTTGAAGATCAAGAAGTATTTCAGAGCCTACCAGATTTTGCTGATTGGCCAACATTCCCACAAATTTATTTCAATTCTGAGTTAGTTGGTGGTGGTGATATTATTATTGAAATGGCAGAGCAAGATTCATTGAAAGCTGCTATGGAAGAAGCAGTTGAAAGTTATAATAAATAGACTATAAGTTTCTTAATTTATAACCATTTTTATTTAACCATTTCTTAGCTTTTTTATAATCTGGCATTATTACTTCAACGGCATTCCAAAAATTTTCTGAATGATTTTTATGAACAGTATGAACGAGTTCATGAATTATTACGTAATCAATAACTATCATAGGTGCCATCACTAATAGGTAATTAAGATTTATATTATTTTTAGAAGAGCATGAGCCCCAAAGTGTTTTTTGGTTTTTAAAACGGACTTGATTAATTTTCAAATTATATTTATCTGAAAAATAATTAAGTCTTGGAATAGCTATCTCTTTGAACTTTATCTTATACCAAGACTTTAGAGATGACTTAAATTTATCTTGGTTTTCAATAGAAGTAATAAATTCTGTGCCATTAAAATCAATTTTATTAGGATCTTCATTAACTTTAATTAATGGATAAATGTTGCCTAAAAAAAGATAATCACTATCACTATCGTTCATCTCATTAATACGAGATTGCATTAAGTTCTTATTTTTATTAATCCACTTAGATTTTTCAATAATAAACTCTTCAATTTTTTTATTTGATATTTGATTGGGTGCACGCACAATAAGTTCAGCATTCTCATTGATTGAAAGGCTTAACGTCTTTCTCTTACTCTTAATTATTTTATGGGGTGTCATTCAACTATGTAATTAAAATTTCATAAGCTATTAGCCAACCCATTTTCTGGCATTTTCAAACATTCTCATCCAGGGAGATCTTTCTCCCCATTCTTTTGGATGCCATGAGTTTTGAATTGACCTAAAAACACGTTCAGGATGAGGCATCATAAGGGTTACTCTTCCTGAATCATTACAAACACTGGCAACAGCATTTTCTGATCCATTTGGGTTATGTGGATAAATCTGGGAACTATCACCATGATAATCTACGTATTTAATAGCAATGTTTTTGTTATTTAGTTTGCTAGTAAACTGAGCTTTACCCTCTCCATGAGCTATTGCTATTGGCATAATGGAGTCTTCCATATCATGAAAAAAGAGAGAGTTTGTCTTTTGAATTTTAACACTCGTAAATCTAGCCTCAAATTGCTCAGAAGTGTTGCGCTCAAAAGTAGGCCAATTCTCAGATCCAGGTATTATTTCTTTGAGATTTGAAAGCATTTGACAACCATTACATACTCCTAAACTAAAGCTATCTTTCCTATTGAAAAATTCTCTAAACTCATCTTTTACCTGATTATTAAATAAAATTGAGTTAGCCCAGCCTCTCCCAGCTCCTAAAACATCTCCATATGAAAAACCACCACAAGCAACCATCCCATGGAACTGAGAAAGTTTTATTTTTTTAGATAGAATTTCACTCATGTGAACGTCAATTGCATCAAAGCCAGCTTTTGAAAAAGCAGCCGCCATTTCTATATGCCCATTAATTCCCTGTTCCCGTAATATTGCAACCCTTGGCTTTTTTCCACTATTAATAAAGGGTGCACTAATAGATTCATTAATATCAAAGCTAGTTTGAACTTGGAGGCCTTCAGAATTGACAAGTAATTGATTATTTTCTGATTCTGAGCATATAGGATTATCTCTTAATTTAGATATTTCATATGAAGTTGAAGACCAATTATGATGAAGTACTTCTCGCTTCTCTGTAAAAATTAACTTATTGTTATGATAGATTTTGATTTCATCTGAGCTGTTGATTTTGGCAATAGGTTTAATATATGAATCCAGCCCATTTTGTTTAAATCTGTTAATGACTTCGCCTTGATTTTTTTTAGAAATCTGAATTACACAACCTAACTCCTCATTAAATAGTTCAGATATTGGGTTAGAAACATTGATTTCCAAACCACAATGAGATGCAAATGCCATTTCTAGTAAAGAAATCATTGCTCCTCCATCAGAGCGATCATGATAGGCGTTAATTAAACTCTCCTTATTAAGTTGGTTAATAAGTGAAAAGAAGTTAGCAAATAGTTTTGGATCATCAAGATCTGGGGTTAAATTACCAACATGATTAAATACTTGAGCTAAGCAGGACCCACCCATCCTATTTTTACCAAGTCCAAGATCTATTAAAAAGAGTTCTGATTCAATAGAAATATCTAATAAAGGAGTAATTTGAATTCTTGCATCAGGAATTTTAGAGAATGCACTTATTATCAGTGAGAGTGGGGCAGTGACTGATTTCTCTTCATTTTCTTCATGCCACCTACTTGTCATTGACATTGAATCTTTTCCAACGGGTATAGTTAGCCCAAGATCAGGACAAAGCTCCATACCAATAGCTTTTACAGCTGCATATAATTTTGCGTCTTCTCCAGGAAAGCCACTTGCGCACATCCAATTAGCAGATAAGTTTATATGATTAATATCTTCAACATATATGCTCATCAGGTTAGTAAGAGATTCTCCAACACTCATTCTTGCAGCTGCTGCGGAATTAATCAGTGCCAAAGGTGTTCTCTCTCCAATTGACATTGCCTCTCCCTGGTAACCATTAAAGTCAGATAGTGATATTGCACAGTCTGCAACTGGAACTTGCCATGGCCCTATCATTTGATCTCTTGCAACTAAACCTGTTACCGATCTGTCAGCAATTGTAATTAAGAAATTCTTACTAGCAATAGTAGGTAATTTAAGAAGACGCTCTAAAGCTTCAGTAAAATCAATATTACTGGTATTAAATTCTTTTTCGATATGTGGGACCGTTTTAACATTTTTCTGAGTTACTGGAGTTGAGCCAAAAAGTAATGACATAGAAAGATCAATTGGTTTATTATCAAAGTATGAATCGTTAAGAGTTAAATGCCGATTTTCAGTTGCATCACCTAATACAGAGAATGGTGCTCTCTCTTTTATACATATTTCCTTAAAGAGTTTAAGACTCTTGGATTTAATAGCAATAACATATCTTTCTTGAGATTCGTTACACCATATCTCCATTGGAGACATCTTTTTTTCATCATTTGGAATTTCTCTTAAATGAAGGTTTGCTCCTTTTTTTGAATCATTCACAAGTTCTGGGATACCATTAGAGAGTCCGCCAGCACCTATGTCATGGATTGAAACTATTGGATTATCACTACCTAGATTCGTGCACGTATTAATAACCTCTTGAGCGCGTCTTTGCATTTCAGGATTGGCACGCTGGACAGAGGCAAAATCAAGTGTTTCATTTTGATCTCCACTACCAACACTAGATGCTGCACCTCCACCAAGGCCTATTAACATTGCTGGGCCGCCTAATACAATAATTATGTCACCAGCAGAAATAGAGCCTTTTTCAACATGGTCTTCTCTTATAGTTCCTACTCCACCTGCAAGCATAATGGGTTTGTGATAACCTCTAACTTGATTATTTTGAGTTTTTTGTTCATAGGTTCTAAAGTAACCACATATATTTGGTCTTCCAAACTCATTATTAAATGCTGCTGCTCCCTGGGGTGCATCTATCATAATATCCAGAGCTGAAGCAATATGTTTAGGCTTTCCATAATCTTTTTCCCAGACATTAAGAGAGTTAGGTATTTTTAAGTTGGATACTGAAAACCCACAAAGACCTACTTTTGGTTTAGAGCCCCTTCCTGTAGCTCCTTCATCTCGGATTTCACCACCAGATCCAGTTGCAGCTCCAGGAATTGGCGCAATAGCAGTAGGATGGTTATGAGTCTCAACTTTCATTAATACAGCCTTATTGAATTGAGTGGATTTATATAAACCATTTTTATCAGGTTCAAAGAAAGTTGATCTATATCCACTCATGACCGCAGAATTATCACTATAAACTGAAAGTAGATCGCTAGGATTTTGATGGTAAGTATTTTTGATCATTCCAAATAATGAAATCGCCTGTTCTTCCGAGTCAATTGTCCAGTCAGCATTAAAAATTTTATGTCGACAATGCTCAGAATTAGCTTGAGCAAACATCATTAATTCAATATCTTTTGGATTTCTATTTAATTTACTAAATTGATTGTATAGATAGTCTATCTCATTATCACTTAACGCTAATCCAAGCTCACCATTAGACTCTTCAATAGCTGATTTACCTGAACTTAGAATATCAATATTAGAGAACTTTTTTGGCTCTTGTTCATTGAAAAGTGAATCAGCATTACTATGATTTTCAAGATGAGATTCAGTCATCTTATCTATGATAATATCTAGGATTTGTGGGAGTTCAAACTGTAAAATTTTTCTGTTGAAATGATAAATAACTCCACGCTCAATCCTTTTGATTCCTTTTAAGCCGCATAGATTTACTATATCAGTTGCTTTTGATGACCATGGGGATATAGTTCCCAGACGGGGGGTAACTATTATATTGTCATTATCAAAAGTACTAATTAGTTGAGGCGCATAATTTAAAAGTTTATCAAGCTTAGATTGATCTTTAGAAGTAAGTTTCTCATATAGATCAATGAAGTGGATAAATTCAGTAGCTAGTATTTCTAAATTTGGAGTTTTTAATTTAATACTCTGATTTAGAGAATTTACTTTAAAGCTTCGAAGCGCGTGTATCTTCGAATGAGTTGCAATCATAATTGTGACATTAATTCATCAGAGATCTCCGCATTATGATAAACCTCTTGCGTATCGTCAAGATCTTCAAGTCTATCAATGAGCTTCATAAACTTATCAGCATCCTCCAGATTAAGCTCAATTCTGCTTGAGGGCTCCATAGTTATTTGTGAATGGTCTGGAGTCAAATTAGCATCAATTAAAGCGTCTTTAATTGGAAAAAAATTTTCTGGAGTTGTAACCACATCAATTGAGCCATCACCGTTAATTAAAACATCTTCAGCACCTGATTCGATAGCAATATCCATAATTTGATCTTCATCACCAGAAGCAAAGCTTATGAAACCCTGCTTTGAAAACATATAAGAAACTGAACCATCTGTACCTAAATTTCCACCATGCTTAGAAAAGGCATGTCTTACATCTGAAACAGTCCTATTTTTATTATCTGTTAGGCAATCAACCATAATTGCAGTTCCACCTAAGCCATAACCTTCATAGCGAATCTCTTCATAATTTTCACCTTCCAAATCTCCAGAGCCACGTTTGACAGCATTTTCAATTGTATCTCGCTTCATATTTGCAGCAAGGGCTTTATCAATTACAGCCCTTAATGAAGGGTTATTTTCAAGGACTCCACCACCCATTTTGGCAGCTATAACTATTTCTTTAATAAGTTTAGTGAATACTTTTCCACGCTTAGCATCTTGTGCACCTTTTCTATGTTGAATATTGTGCCATTTACTGTGACCAGCCATATCTTCTTAATATATTAAAATTATTTAGTAAACTCTAGCAATCGATGAATAGAATGTTGTGCTTTTTCTATAATGCTTCTATTTATATGCACTTCGTTTTTTCCTGTATTCAGTGCCTCTAAACATTTTTCTAGACTATTCATTGCCATCCATTGGCAATGAGCGCATGATTGACAGGTTGCCCCCTCACCCATTGTAGGAGCCTCGATAAACTTTTTATTAGGAGCAATTTGCTTCATTTTATGAAAAATACCATTATCTGTTGCTACTATAAACATGTCTTCAGTTCTTGATGCAGCAGCATCTATTAATTGAGTAGTTGAGCCAACAACATCAGCAAGTGCAATAACTTCTTTAGGTGATTCAGGATGAACAAGAACACCTGCATTTGGATTTATTTTCATTAAACTTTTAAGACCTTCAGCTTTAAATTCCTCATGAACAATACAAGCCCCATCCCACATTAACATTTCTATGCCAGTTTGTGATTGAACATAATGTCCAAGATGTTTGTCAGGAGCCCAAAGAACTTTCCTGCCTTCACTATGTAATTTCTGAACTACTTTTAATGCACTACCTGAGGTTACTACCCAGTCTGCTCGAGCCTTAACCTCTGCAGAGGTATTTGCATAAACTACAACTACATGATCAGGATTTTGGTCACAAAAGGCAGAAAACTCATTTATTGGGCATGATAAATCTAGAGAGCAGTTAGCTTGATCATCTAAAACGAGAACTCTCTTTTCAGGAGATAAAATTTTAGCAGTTTCACCCATAAATTTAACACCTGCAACGACAATTGTATCAGCATCAGAGTTTTGCCCAAACCTTGCCATTTCAAGAGAGTCTGAAACTATTCCACCTGAGTCTTCAGCTAGTTTTTGGAGATCTGAGCTGACATAATAATGAGCAACCAAGGTCGCATTATTATTCTTTAAGGCTTGCTTAATCGAATCTTCAATTGAAAGATCTATTTCTATGCTTTGCATTATTAATTTTTCGTTGGTAGAGTTACCTTTATGTTTAATTCTTTAAGTTGAGATTTAGAAACGCTAGACGGTGCATCTGTTAATAAACATGCAGCTGTTTGTGTTTTAGGGAAGGCAATGACATCACGAATAGACTCAGTTTTACTAAGAGTCATAACCAACCTGTCTAATCCAAAAGCAATTCCTCCATGAGGAGGGCAGCCATAGTCAAGAGCATCAAGAAGGAATCCAAACTTTTCTCTAGCTTCTTCATCTCCAATTCCAAGCAGTTTTAAAACAGTTTTTTGCATGTCACTTTGATGAATTCTAATAGAGCCACCACCAACCTCAGATCCATTAATAACTAAATCATATGCACGTGAGAGTGACTTTCCAGGATTATCTAATAGTGCTTCAGTACTAACGCTAGGAGCTGTAAAAGGGTGATGAATAGCATTAAACGTTCCATCATCAGCTTCATCAAACATTGGGAAGTCAACTACCCAAATTGGCGCCCATTCTTTATTAAATAGCTTTAAATCATTACCTAGCTTTTCTCTTAAACTTCCTAGTGCTTCATTTACAATTTTAGATTTATCAGCTCCAAAAAAGATAATATCACCAGTTTTAGCCCCAGTTAAATCAATAACTTTTTGAGTTACCTCATCCCCAAGAAATTTAATAATTGGTGAAGATGGGCCGTCATCATTTATTTTTATATAGGCTAAACCTTTGGCACCATAAATACTTACAAATTTTGTATAGTCATCAATTTGCTTTCTACTAATTGAAGCTCCACCTGGTACTTTAAGTGCTGCAACTCTACCATTTTCACTATTTGCAGGTCCAGAAAAAACTTTGAATTCTACTTTTTCCATTATTTCGTTAACATCAACCATTTGCAAAGGAATCCTCATGTCTGGTCTATCAACTCCATATAGCTTAATTGCATTATGGTAAGTAATTGTTGGAAACTCATTAGGTAAATCTATATCACCTAGATCTTTGAAGAGTCCTCTTATCATATTTTCCATAAGAGACGTTATTTCGTCTTCATTCATAAAAGATGTTTCGACATCAAGTTGAGTAAATTCAGGTTGACGATCAGCCCTTAAATCTTCATCTCTGAAGCACTTAACTATTTGGTAATATCTTTCAAAACCGGACATCATTAACAATTGTTTAAAAAGTTGAGGAGATTGAGGCAAAGCAAAAA
The DNA here is from genome assembly GCF_003326015.1 of Candidatus Thioglobus sp. NP1. Lineage (NCBI taxonomy): Bacteria > Pseudomonadati > Pseudomonadota > Gammaproteobacteria > Pseudothioglobaceae (SeqCode) > Candidatus Thioglobus > Candidatus Thioglobus sp. NP1. The sequence continues at coordinate 1,403,082 of NZ_CP023860.1, read as the reverse complement.
AACCTCCTTCATGTGTTCTTGATGGAACAAGATAATCCCTTGCACCCTCTGGAGTAGCTTTTGTTAAAAAAGGAGTCTCAATATCTAAGAAGTCATTTTTATCCATAAAATCACGCATAAAGTGAGTTACTTTAGATCTGAGTCGAAGTCTTTTTTGCATTTCCTCCCTCCGAAGATCTAAATAACGATACTTAAGTCTAACTTCCTCAGAAGTTTCCATTGAGTCGAGTTGAAATGGAATTGGTTTTGATGCATTTAAGATCTCAATATGATTTGCTAAAACCTCGATTTCACCTGTTGAAATTTTGTTATTAATCATTTCATTATCTCGAGCTATGACTTTTCCAGTAATCTTAAGAACAAATTCATTTCTGATAGTTTCAGCTAATTTAAAAGTATCAATAGTTTCAGGATTAATTACTACCTGAGCAAGTCCTTTTTTATCTCTTATATCTAAGAAAATAACACCACCATGATCCCTTCTTCTATTAACCCAGCCACAAAGAGTAACATCTTGGTCTAGATTTTTTTTGTTAAGTTCACCACAGAAATGTGTTCTCATTTATCTTCCTTTATACTCACTGCTTCAGGCGTGACAACACCTGCAGATATAATTAATTTAAAAGCATCCTCGACGCTCATATCAAGTTCTATTGCATCTTTGATAGGCATCATAACAAAAAAACCTGATGTTGGATTAGGTGTAGTAGGAACAAAAAGATTAATAATCTCTTCACCTATAATTTCCTGTGCTTGAGATTTATAATCCCCTGACTGAAGTCCAATGACCCAAATTCCTTTGCTTGGATATTGAATCAAAAATGCCTTTCTGAAGTTCTCACTAGATGAGTTCAGCATTGTTGTAGATACTTTTTTTAAGGCATTGTAGATGTTTCTAAAGCCTGGAATTCTATTAAGGGCCCTTTCCCATAATGCGAATAATTTACGACCTAAAATATTTGTTACAAAAATCCCTGTTGTCAGAATAACTAATATTACAATAAGTATTCCTGAACCAGGAATAGTGGTATCAATATTTAAAAAGGCTTCAGGAAGAAATCTAGCAGGAACAAGACTATTTACAACTTCTAAAAAGAACTTGATAACTAGAACACTTAAAGCTAAGGGAATCCAAAATAAAAGCCCGGATATGAAATAATTTCTTAAGCGCTTCACAGAACCAAAAAAGTTAGTCTAGAAAAAGTGCTATTTTAGCACAAGCTTGCTTGTCAGTATGTAACTCGAATGCTTATTCTATAGATGCTGAGATTTTTCCTCTTCACGAATTGTTAAAATTTCATAACCAGTTTCAGTTACAAGAATTGTGTGCTCCCACTGAGCTGAAAGAGAGCGATCTTTAGTTGTAACTGTCCAACCATCTATTTTTGAAGTAATAACCTCATACCCACCAAGATTTATCATGGGTTCAATAGTAAAAGTCATTCCAGATTCTAAAATTGGACTTTGCTCAATTTTTCCATCATCATAGTGAATTACTTGGGGTAATTCATGAAAACCAAGTCCAATACCATGACCACAATAATCCTTAACAACAGAGCAATTTTTACTTTTTGCATGGGTACCAATTACCTTACCGATTTCACCTAAGTGAATACCAGGCTTAACTTGTTGGATGCCAAGCATAAGGCACTCTTGAGTAATCTTACAAATTCTAGAAGCCTTAACACTTGGTTTTCCAACCATAAACATTTTAGAAGTATCACCGTGAAAACCATCTTTGATAATAGTTATATCGATGTTTATTATGTCACCTTTTTTTAATTTTTTTTCTCCTGGAATCCCATGACAAACAACATTATTAACTGATGTACAAACAGATTTAGGAAAACCATTATAGTTAAGAGGTGCTGGTATTGATTTAAGATCATTAACTATGAAGTCATGACATATTTGATCAAGTTTTTCTGTGGTTACTCCTACGACAACATATTTACCAATCATTTCTAATACACTAGAAGCAAGTCTTCCAGCAATTCGCATCTTTTCAATCTGTTCTGGACTCTTAATAGATATAGCCATAAATTTATTTAGAGTTTTTTGAGCGCTCTTCTAAGGCTCTAATCCTATCCTCTAAGGGCGGGTGAGATGACCATAATTGAGATTTACCAGTTTTACGTTTTTCACCGATTCCAAAAGCAGCTAATTGTTCTGGAAGGGGTTCAGGCTCTCTTTGTGCTAACCTTTTAAGTGCATTAATCATATTTTGATGGCCAGCAAGGTCTGCACCACCAGTATCAGCAACAAATTCTCTTTTTCTTGAGAAATACATAACAACAATACTGGCTAATATTGATAAAACAATCTGGGCGAATATTGTAGTTACAAAGTATCCAATTCCATGACCACGCTGATTTTTTAATATTACTCTGTCAACCACATGCCCAATAACTCTTGAGAAGAAAATAACAAAGGTATTAACAACTCCTTGAATTAATGTAAGAGTTACCATATCTCCATTAGCAACATGACTCATTTCATGGCCTAATACAGCTTCTATTTCACCTTTACTCATAGAATCTAGTAAGCCTTGGGAGACTGCAACTAATGCATTATTTTTGCTAGCTCCAGTTGCAAAAGCATTCATCTGAGGAGAAGGGAAAATAGCAACTTCAGGCATTTTGATACCAACAATTTTAGACTGAGCTTTAACCGTTTCAAGTAACCATTTTTCTGTACTATTAGATCCACTTTCAATAACTTTTGCCCCTGTCATTCTTTTAGCCATCCATTTTGAAATAGCTAAAGATATAAAGGCTCCTCCAAAACCAAAAATTCCAGAAAAAATTACTAAAGCGTTGATATTTAAATCGCTACCATTTTGAGCAAGAAGGCTTTCAACCCCTAGAATTCTTAGTGTAATACTAAGAATAATCATGATAGCAATATTTGTAACTAAAAAGAGAAAGATTCTTTGCATTTTAATTTTCTAATTTGTTAATTTAAAATCATATTATAGAAAGAATTAAATAAAATTTATAAAATTTCAAAGAGTTTTGTTAAATTTAATTAATTTATAAATTATCGACCTGGCCAGAGCATTCTGATTTCTGACATCGTGCAACTTCCCTCTCCAGAAGCTGTAAGAATAATTTGATAGCTGTTATCAATTGGAGTTAATATATTATAGTCATTCTCCGAGTAAGAGGATGACTGAAGTTCAGGATCTTCTTGTAATTTAAGCTCAGCAATTTCATTACAACTTTGATTTTGAATTGCAGTAACAACTATAGTTGATAAATAACAATATTCACCATCAGGAACTAATGTTGCAGCAAATGTTGAGCTACCATTATTATATTTTTTAGATGAAATATGAAGTGAAGGATATTCTGATGGATTATTTGGATTTACGAATGTTATGTTTAAGCCATTTAAGCCATAAGATTCTTCAATTTGATTTAAATATAATCCACATGTTTCATTAATCCCTTTTTTTGCCGCCTCTTCTGAAAGAGAATCAGCATTTAAATTATTAATAAATAGTACCAAGGAAGAAAACAAAACTATATTTAAATATTTACGCATTTTAATTTTTTTTAATAAATTATTTAAATCAATTATAACGATACAAGGCTTTATTTAGCATAAGTTTCTTTTTTATGTGTCAAAGTGTAATTTTTTTTGGAGAATAAAGTTAATATTTGATTGTTTTGTTAATTTAAAGTACTTTATAATAATATTTAATCAATTTAGGAGATTTAACGATGAAATTAAGATTTTTGTTTATTGCTGTAGTGGCATTATTAGCAAGTGGTTGTATGGATACTGTTATGGCAGTTCCTGCAGCAGCAGTTAATGGAGTTGGATCAGTAGTTGGTGGTATTTGGGGTGCAATAACAAGTATTTTTTAAAAACTTGATTTATTAAAAATTCCCACTTTAAGTTTTAATCAACTTGTGTGGGATTTTTTTTGCACTAAGTTGATTCCTTTTCGATATTTTCTTTATTAGTCTCTTCATTACTAATTAATTCAAAAGCATGTTTTATATTTGTAGCCTTTATTGCATATGAAAAAACATAACCCTTTTTTATTAAATTATTTTCGGTCCATTTATTTCCTTTAAATCCAGGAGATATTAATAAAACAATTTGGATAATAAAAAAAACTAATTGTAAATTATTAGAATTTTTAATATCTATATAGCCATCAAACCCGTATAGCTCAAAGTCAATGCCCGCAAGAATAAGAATTACAAAAATGTATGAAACAAAAATGAGCCATAAACCTCTAAATAATGGCCAAATAGGGTTGAAGGGTGCTAACCAAGCAAAGCCGACTTTTACAATTTTAAGGGATTTTTTTTGATGTTCAAATACTTTGTAAGAAGTCATGTTAATTGCAATTTAAATTTAATCTCAAACTAGTATACCAATTATAGTTCAACTTATAAAAAATACAGGATTAAGAGCTATCAAAGTTTTGGCTCTTGAGCGCCATCATTTGGCTTAAGAGAGTTTGAAGCCTTTGACTCTCGATGACTTATGTATATTGTTGATATAAATATTATCAACCCTCCAATCCAAGTCCAAGTACCTGGAATTTCTGAAAAAATCATCCATCCAAATAGAGCCATAATTGGCAATTTTATAAATTCAACTGGTTCCAGACTGGTAATTTCAGCCATAGAGTAGGATTTAGTCCATGTGAAATGTGCAAGAGTTCCTACAATGCCAATTCCCCAAAGGTATAGCCAAGTCTCTAAACTTGGCCACTCCCATACTGGAATAGCTGGAATAAAAGTAATAGGAATAAGAATTATTACCATCCATGTAATAATTGCTTGAGGGGTGTCAGTGAGAGTAAGTTTTTTAACAATTAAGGCGTTCATTGAGTGAGCTAAAGCTGCAATTATCGCAAGTATTATTCCAAACGAAAATGTATTGACCCCGGGTTGAACAATTATTAGCATTCCAATAATGCCAATAATGATTGCGGCAATTCTTCTGGCTTTAATTATTTCACCTAAAAAAATAGTAGCGCCAATTGTTATAAATATTGGTTTTGAGAAGCTAATTGCAGTAGCTTGAGCAAGCGGTATTAAAGTTAAGCAGGTAAAGCCTGCAAGCATTCCAATAGCACCAAAAAAACCTCTCATAAAAAATAATTTAGTATTATTCATTTTTATAGCAGAAAGGCCTGTAGATTTTAATATTGGAATCATCACTACAAAAGCTAAAAGGTTTCTGAAAAAAACAACTTCAAGAATATGAAGGTTTTCTGCTGCCTTTCGAATAAAAATAACCATTATGGAAAAAAAAACTATGGATAAGATATTTAAAGTTATTGCTTTAGATTGAAAGCTTTGTAATTTAAAAAATCTGACTATTTGATTGTCATTGAGTATTTTTTTTATCAATTGAAAGTCTCTTTTTTATTAATCTAGATCCTAATAAGAAGTGGGGCGAAAAACGGGGTTTAAACCCACAACAACTGGAAGCACAATCTGGGGCTCTAGCTTCACTTCTTTGCGCGACCCTTTGCTGACTTAAAGGATACAAATACACAAAGCCCATACCTACAATTAAAAAAGGACAATCAGTCCATAAATAATCAATGGGTAGTATACAGAATTAAAGTCACTTTTATAGTTCAAAATACACTCAAGAGCAGGCAAAAAGGTGCGTTTTTTATAATAAAAAAATGGCTATAGATAAGGGGGCAACCACCTTTTTAGCTAACTAGTGAATCGAGGAAGCTGAGTTAAATTTGAAATTTAGTATTTTTTATTATTGTTAGATTAGAATAGTGTTTCAAAAAAAAATTTAATCTAACAATATTATTCTTAATCTAAAATCATAAAAATGAAGCATATATTTTTCAATAAAAGGGGTAATAGTTATTTTAGTTTAGGTCAATTTGATAAGGCAATTAGCCTCTATGAGAAGGCTATTTCAATAAAACCAAACTATTGTGAAGCTCATTATAATTTAGGCCAATCAAATCATAAGCTTGGTCAGCTAGATATGGCAGTAAGAAGTTATAAAAAGGTAGTAAATATCAAGCCAGAGTTTGCTGTTAATCATACTAACAAAATTCTTAGCGTTATTTATTTTTTTTCCAAAGGACAAATTCCAGATGCATTAGACTTGCTAGAAATATTAATAAAGAATAGTCCCAAAGATGCACTTCTATTTAATATGATTGGTGGTTGCTATGCAACTCTTGGAGAGGTTGACATGTCTATTCAGAATTATGAAAAAGCACTAGCACTGAAGCCAAACTACGCTATACCTCAACATATGATTAATTCACTTACTGGAAATACAAGTAAAGAGCCTCCTAAAGAGTATGTAAAAAATTTATTTGATGATTATGCTCAAAAATTTAATGATTCTTTAGTAGAAAAACTTCAATACAAACTTCCCTTTATTATTAAAGAATTTATTTATAAGTCAAATAATTCGAGGTCTAATTTTAAAAAAGTAATTGATTTGGGTTGTGGTACTGGGCTGGCAGGTCATGATTTGAGGCAAATTAGTGATAATTTAACAGGAATTGACCTCTCTTCAAATATGATAGACAAAGCGAGAGAATTAGATGTTTATGATAATTTAATAGTTGGTGATATTGTTGAACAGTTAGAATTATTAGAGGAAAAATTTGACCTGTTTATTGCTCTAGATGTGTTTATATATATTGGTGAGCCAACAAATTTTTTTACTGCAGTAAAGAAGTCTTGTAATGAAAATTCTTTATTTATATTTTCAATTGAAATTCAAGAAGATGAAGGTTATTCTCTTTTAAAAAGTTCGCGCTATGCTCACTCAGAAAGTTACATCTTAGATATTGCCTCAAATGGATTTAAATTAGTTGACTCTCATAACGTGAGATTGAGGAAAGAGGGTGATAACTGGATTGATGGAAAAATTTATATTTTTAAAGCATCTTAAAAGAGATATCTCAAAGCCTTACTATGCAACAATATCTTCTAGTGACATATCAATAATCATGAATGAATGAGTGAGTGAGTGAGTGAGTGAGGTTTACTTGCCAAGTTCTGCTGCAAGTTCTGCTTCAAATGCCTCGATTTCATCTAACACTGCTTGCTCTTCTGCCTTTTCCTCTTCACTTATAGATGTGGGAGTTTTGGAGTCAATTGTTACATACTTTTTAGCAGCATTAGGGAGTAATAACTCAAAATCAAAATCACCCTGATTTAGTAAAACCATACCGTCAGTCTTAAGTGACATAGAGCTTGATAAATATAAATCGATATCTCCATCTTTATCCAGATCTCTAAATCGAATATCCTCAATAAAATCATTCCATTCATTTCCTTCGTGAGTTGGTTTGAAGTCATCTGGTGCCTCAACTAAAGGAAATATTCCGTGATCTTTAAACCTCTTGTTGCCTAAGTTTTCTATGACTTGTATTGCTGTGCCTACATATAAAACACCAGCTCTACTGTATACAATATCTAGGTCACCATCATTATCCAAATCAGCTGCTGAAACTTCAGGCACTGTGCCCCATTTCTTTTTATGTTGAGGTAAGCGGGTATTGTTATGCTTATAAAAATTACCCGTACTATCATTCCAAACAATACCTGTGAAGTCTATACTTTTCTCAAATTCGTGTGCCCCTAGCAATACGTCTAAATAACCATCACCATCGATATCAGCAAGTTCTAGGGCAAAAGAAAAAATACCTCCACACTTACGTTTATTTAGATAACCTGTTCCATCATTTATTAAACACCATAAAGCTGTTCCTGTTTTCCAGTTAGTTTCAGTAATAACAACATCCATATCGCCATCATTATCAATATCACCCGTTGCGGCGCCATGGTTAAATACTTCAAAATTAGAGTGGCTTAGGTGTGTTTTTGATGATTCCAGCCAAGTACCATTAGATTGACTTAAAAAATAGCTATCCCTAAAACCGTTATGTGTACCAACTGCAGTATCTGCGATATAAAAATCAAGAATACTATCATTATTATAATCAGCAACAAGAAGCTGTCTTCCCAGTGACATTCCACTATCTTCACGTTTATCAATTAGTAGCTGAGGTACGTAGGTAAGTTTGCCTTTTGCATCACCCAAAAACAATGATGGTAATGGTTTATTGCCTTTACAAGCTCCACCACCACAAAGCCCACCAGTATCTTCCCCAGTCCATTCAACATTATTTGGATTCATAGTGCCTATGTAAAGAACATCACTATATCCATCCTTATTAAAATCTGCCATCTGCCACAACCGTCCAAACCAATATAATTTACCTGTGGGATATGGCTTTTGTGGTGGCTTGAAAAAGTGAATATTGGGGTCATTCACAATATTAATACCCGCTACTGCTTTTGTGTTTGAACTAGAAGAAGATAATTGCTCATTAATAGCACTACCACAGTTGTAGACGTAATAAGAACTATCTTCAGAGACACTCTTTACTGGATCACTGCCATCAGGACAAGAGCCCGCTAAACTTTGGAATGAGAAGAAGGGTAGTATTAAAAGTAGGAATAGTTTCTTCATAAAACTACTATACCTTAATAGGGTGCACCCAAAAGAGCACGCAAAAGAACTTTTTGACTTTTTTTTAGTTGAGTATTAGGCTGAATCCCTAATAGGAAGTGGGGCGAGAAACGGGGCTCGAACCCGCGACAACCGGAATCACAATCCGGGGCTCTACCAACTGAGCTATTCCCGCCATAATATCTAAAAAGTGGTGCGCCCAATACGATTCGAACGTATGACCTACGGCTTAGAAGGCCGTTGCTCTATCCAGCTGAGCTATGGGCGCAATAACTTTGCTTTAATAAAGTCTAGGCTTGCACTTTAATTATATAATTTGGTCGGAGTGAGAGGATTCGAACCTCTGACCACCTGGTCCCAAACCAGATACGCTACCAGACTGCGCCACACTCCGAAGGTGTGTAATTATACTGTGATAGACTTCTTAGTCAATCCCTAATTTACCGCAAAAACACTCTATTTAAGTTATCGGTTTATCATTAGTTTTTGAAGTAGTTATTATGAGTTTCAACTTCTTCTTCATTTGCATAAATAACTTTTATATTGTCTTTATTTTCTAAAATTTTTGATACTATTAATGGGTCACTTGTTTGTGCTTTTATGTTTTCATCTTCATTAAAAAGAATCGACTGTCCACCAGTCATAGCAATATATACTTGAGCAAGTATTTGGGCATCAAGAAGGGCACCATGCCTTGTTCTCGCACTAGTATCAATTCCAAAACGCCGACACAATGCATCTAGATTGTGCATTGTTCCAGGTCTTTGTTCTTTAGATAGCTCCAATGTATCAATGACTGGACACAAATCTTCAATTTTCTTCTTAATTCCAATAATTTTTAATTCATTATTGAGGAATCCTAAATCAAATGGAGCATTATGAATTATTAGAGTAGCCCCATCTATAAAAGTTAATAAATCATCTGATATTTGTTCAAATTGTGGTTTATTAATTAAAAATTTATCTGTTATTCCATGAATATTTACAGAGTCTCCAACATTTCGATTAGGTTGAACATATTTATGAAACTCAGAAGTTGTTATTTCTCTTTTAGATATTTCTACCGCTCCAACTTCAATAATTCGATGGCCCTCTTTAGGATCAATTCCAGTAGTCTCAGTATCCATTACAATAAGTCTTTCCATAATAGCAATAATAACGTAAAATTGCCTCATTTTATCATTTGATCTATATAGGTTAATTAAGATTATGGCTAGAGTTACAGTTGAAGATTGTTTAGATAAGGTTGAAAATAGATTTGAATTAGTTTTAGTTGCTGCAAAACGTGCTCATCAACTAAATTCTCAAGGATATAGAACTACACTTGATGTTGGCAAAGATAAGCCAACAGTTCTTGCTCTAAGAGAAATTGAAGCTGGATTAATTGATGCTTCTATTCTTACTGAAGAGTATGCAATGGAAGAAGAACTCAATGCTCAGGATAAATTAGTACAAGATGCTATGATGACTGAAGTCAAGGATGAGCTTTCTGAAACAACTCTGGATGCTAAGCAAGAAAGTGATGATTTAGCTATTAAGGAAGAAGACGAATAAAATTTCTTAAATTTTTTATAAAAAAATGACGCTTTGCGTCATTTTTTTTTGTTCAATTCAATTTTTTTTACAACTCTTTACAACGAGTTTGGTAACATGGATTTTTTGATGTTTTTATCTTAAGAGGAATTAAATGACATATCCAATAATGCACAGTGATAAAAAACCATTAATTAATGCACAAACTTATCAGTTAATGTATGACGATTCAATTAATAACCCTGATGATTTTTGGGCAAAACAAGCAGAAATTTTTATTGATTGGGATAAAAAATGGGATAAGGTTTCAGATGTAGATTTTAATAAAGGCAAAATTGCTTGGTTTGAAGGCGCAACTTTAAATGTTTCTTATAATTGTTTAGATCGTCATCTTCCTGAAAGAGCCGAACAGATTGCAATTATTTGGGAGGGGGATGACCCAAACACAAGTGAATCGATAACCTATAAAGAACTGCATCAAAGAGTTTGTAAGTTTTCAAATGGTATGAAAGATCTAGGTGTTAAACAGGGCGATCGAATTTGTCTTTATATGCCAATGATTGTTGAGGCGACTATTGCTATGCTAGCTTGTTCAAGACTTGGAGCAATTCATTCAGTAGTATTTGGAGGCTTCTCACCTGACGCTCTAAGAGATAGAATTTTGGACAGTGAGTGTAAATTAGTTATTACTGCTGATGAGGGCGTTCGTGGAGGAAAATCTATACCGTTAAAAGCTAATGTTGATCAAGCTACAAAGGATTGTGAATGTGTCGATCATATTGTTGTTGTTAAGAGAACTGGAGGAGAGGTTAAGTGGAATGATAAAGATGTTTGGTATCATGAGCTTGTAAAAGATGCCTCAACTGATTTTCCTTGTGAAATGTTTGATGCTGAAAATCCATTATTCATTCTTTATACATCAGGCTCAACGGGAAAACCAAAAGGTGTGCTTCATACTTCAGGTGGTTATTTACTTTATGCTGCTATGACTCATAAATACACTTTTGATTATCAAGAAGGGGATATTTATTGGTGCACTGCAGATGTTGGCTGGGTAACAGGACATTCTTATATTGTTTATGGCCCCCTAGCAAATGGTGCTACAACTCTCATGTTTGAAGGTATTCCTACCTATCCAGATGCCTCTAGGTTTTGGCAGGTTGTAGATAAGCATCAAGTCAATATCTTTTATACTGCACCAACGGCAATTAGAGCATTAATGGGTGCTGGTGATGATCTTGTTAATAAGACCTCAAGATCCAGTTTAAAGATTTTAGGCACAGTTGGCGAACCAATAAATCCTGAGGCATGGGAGTGGTATTACAATGTTATTGGAGAAAAAAGATGTCCAGTTGTTGATACATGGTGGCAAACTGAAACTGGAGGTCATATGATTACACCAATGCCGTATGCAACTCCATTAAAGCCTGGCTCAGCTTCAAAACCATTTTTTGGTGTTGAACCTCAGGTTTTAAGTGAGAAAGGAGAGGTTCTTGATGGTGAAGCATCGGGTGTTCTAGTCCTTGCTAGATCTTGGCCAGGTCAAATGAGAACTCTTTATAATAATCATTCTCGATTTATAGAGGCTTATTTTTCAACCTATCCAGGTAAATATTTTGCTGGCGATGGTGTTAAGAGAGATTCAGATGGTTATTATTGGATAACTGGAAGAGTTGATGATGTATTAAATATTTCAGGCCATCGTCTCGGTACTGCTGAAATTGAATCTGCAATGGTCCTGCATAGCAATGTCAGTGAGGCTGCGGTTGTTGGAATGCCACATGAAATTAAAGGGCAGGGCATTTATGCTTATGTTTCTTTAATGGCTGGTACTGAGGGTAATGATGAGCTCAAAAAAGATTTAGTTGCTTTGGTTAGAAAAGAGATTGGACCGATTGCAACTGTAGATAAAATTCAATTCGCACCAGGACTTCCTAAAACAAGATCAGGAAAAATTATGAGGCGGATACTCAGAAAGATAGCTGAGGATGATTACGCTAATCTAGGAGATACTTCTACTTTATCAGAGCCAGGTGTCGTTGATGAATTGATCTCAAATAGAGTCAAATAAAAACATTTTTCATAGAAATTTTTAACTACAAAAAATGAATGTAGCCCTTTACTTTATTGTTCTTCTTGCCTGGGGTTCATCATGGTTTGCTATTACTTTTCAATTAGGAGATGTTGCACCTCAGGTGTCAATAGTGTGGCGATTTTTACTTGCCTCATTTATACTTTTTGTATGGTGTTATTTTCGTGGTCTTAAGCTTTCTTTTTCTTGGAGAGAGCATGTAAGTTGGCTGCTATTGGGTTTTTTTCTATTCTGCATTAACTATGTTTGTGCATACTTTGGTACCTTTTATTTAGCTTCAGGTTTAATATGCCTTATCTTTTCAACTCTTACTTTATTTACAGTTTTTAATGGATTTATTTTTTTTAAAAAACCCATAAGATTGCCAATTCTTTTTGGTGCGATAGTTGGAATATTTGGTTTATCTATAATATTTTCAAATGAAATTAGTGCAACCCAATGGTCACTTGAGTCAGGAGTAGTTAAGGGGTTTCTTTGGATGCTACTTGCAACTTTCTTTGCATCAATTGGAATGTTATTATCTGGTCAATTACAAGCTCGAAAAATGCCACTAGTTCAAAGTAATGCATTTAGTATGTTGTATGGTTCTATTCTAATAATAGCTTACATAGCAATAAGTGATATTAGTTTAAGTATAGATACTAGTTATACCTACCTTGCATCCCTTATATATTTAGCAGTTGTAGCGTCAGCTATTGGGTTTGGTGTTTATTTAAAACTAGTAGGAAATATAGGTGCTGATAAGGCATCTTATGTTAATATTTTTACTCCTACAATTGCATTACTTTTATCAACCTTTTATGAAGACTATCAGTGGAGTTGGGTGGGTTTAATTGGTGTTCTATTAATTATTTTTGGAAATATAATAGTACTTTATGCAAAACCAGCCAACACCTAATGAAAAAATTAATGGAGTAATTTATGGATGTTAAGACTGCTTTAGAGAAACGGAAATCAACAAGAGCTTTTTTAGATAAAGATGTTTCAATTGATCTAATAAATAAAATTATTAATCAGGCAAAAACAGCACCATCAGGAGTAAATACCCAGCCCTGGCAGGTTGCGGTTCTAACTGGAGCTAGTAAAGATAATTTATGTACTAAGTTAGAAAAAGCTTTTCGTGATGGTAATAAAGGGTCTATGGACTATAAATATTATCCATTAGAATGGGCGGGGCAATATAAAAGAAGAAGAAAAGAGTGTGGCTTATTACTATATTCAACATTAAAGATTAGTAGAGAAGATAAAAAGAGACAGTTAGATCAATGGGCATTAAATTATCAGGCATTTAATGCACCTGTCGTATTACTTTTTTTTATTGATAAAACAATGGAGAAAGGCTCTTTTATGGACTATGGTATGTTTATTCAATCTATTATGCTTTCAGCCGTTGAGTATGGTCTAGCAACATGCCCACAAGCCGCGCTTGGTGAGTATCCAGATATTGTCCGAAATGAATTATCATACTATAAAGATAAAATTGTTCTATGTGGAATGGCTATTGGTTATGAGGATAAAACTAAAGCAATAAATACTTATAGAACATCTCGCGAAGATATATCAGAGATAGTTAATTATTATTCGTAAATAAATGTAATTAGAAAATTTTATTGAGAGTGAAGCCGATCTTCTGCAAGTTCAAGTTCAAATTTTGAAAGCTCCAATTCAAGCTCAGTATCAGCTAACATTTTTGTAAATATATTTATATTATCTTTACTTTTCAAAATTCGAATATTAGCTTCTTTTAATTCAACTTCATTTAGTTTGTATATTTTATTAATTTTAATTAATTCGTTTTCAAGTATTTGTATCTTGCTTAATGAAAGATTAAGTTTTTGCTTTGTGATTTGAAGTTTATCAAGGGCTGAAATAAGCTGACTATCATGCTCATCTAGGAGTAATTGAAGATTTAATATATCGTCATCATATTGCTCAATAGGAATCCCAGTATTTATTGAAATAGTTTCGGGATTAGCAGCCTTATTATTAAACTGTGAATAGTAATGACCAACAAAAAATATTGTAATTAATGAAAGTAAATAAAATATTTTTTTCTGGTTCATTAATTTCTTCTATTTTATTAAGTAGGTTTTATTATCTATCTTGAATCCATTTTGCAGCATCTTTAGCATAATAAGTCAAAATTGCATCAGCACCAGCTCTTTTAAAGCAAAGTAGCGTTTCAAGAACAGTTTGTTTTTCATCAATCCATTTATTTTGACTTGCTGCCTTTAACATTGCATACTCCCCACTTACATGATAAGCAAAAGTTGGTACTCCAAAGGTTTGTTTAACATTTGAAACAATATCAAGGTATGGAAGACCAGGCTTTATCATAACCATATCTGCCCCTTCTGCAATATCAAGTTCAACTTCACGTATTGCCTCATTAGAATTACTAGGATCCATTTGAAAGGTTTTTTTATCTGCTTTGCCAAGATTACTTGCAGAACCTACAGCATCTCTAAAAGGACCGTAAAAGGCTGATGCATATTTTGCTGAGTAGGCAAGTATATTGGTATGAATAAAGCCAGCTTCTTCAAGTGCATTTCTAATAGCACCTATCCTACCATCCATCATATCAGAAGGAGCAACAATATCAGCACCTGCCTGTGCATGAGAAATTGCTTGCTTGATAAGAATTTCGACTGTTTCATCATTTAATACATATTCCTTAGAATCTGTAATACCATCCATTCCATGAATTGTATAAGGGTCTAGAGCAACATCAGTAATGACTGCTAATTTGGGAAAATTTCTTTTAAGCTCTCTTACTGCTCTTTGAATAAGACCATCAGAATTATATGATTCTTCAGCTTCAAGAGATTTTTTTTCAGATGAAATTACTGGAAAAAGTGCAATCGCTTGAATTTTTAAATCAACTATTTCCTTTGCTTCAACTAATAATTGATCAATACTTAGTCTTTCAATGCCCGGCATCGAGTCAATCTCCACTCTTTTGTTCTCACCCTCAACAATAAATAAAGGGTAGATTAAATCACTAGCACTTAAAGAGTTTTCACGAATTAGTGAACGATTAAATTCGTGTTTCCTCATTCTTCTTAGTCGATGAGTTAAAATAGACATTAACTTTCCTAAAGTAACATTAACTAAATTATACAATAATGAAGCAATCATCCGAAACACTTACCAGTCTATCAACTATTAACGAGGCATTCGTTAAACCATTTCCCAACTCTACTAAAATTTTTGTCAAAGGATCGCGTGACGATATTAGAGTTCCAATGAGGCAAATTAAGCTCACTGATACGATTGGTGATCTAGCCGAAAAAAATGATCCAATCAATGTTTATGACACCTCTGGTCCATATACAGATCCAAGTAAAAAAATAAGTTTTCGAGATGGAATTGACTCAATCCGATCTAATTGGATAGAGGAGCGTGATGACACTGAAGTTCTTGATGGTGTAAGTTCAAAATTTGCTATAGAACGACTTAATAATAATAAACTTGATGAGCTGAGATTTGAACATTTAAAGGCTCCTAGAAAGGCAAAGAAAGGAAAAAATGTTACTCAGATGCATTATGCCAAGAAAGGAATTATTACCCCTGAAATGGAGTACATTGCCATCAGGGAAAATTGTCTATGGCAAGAATATCAAGATCAAATTGGACAACATGAAGGTGAAAATTTTGGTGCTGCAACTCCGAAAATTATTACCCCTGAGTTTGTAAGAGATGAAGTTGCTAGGGGTCGTGCAATTATTCCTAACAATATTAATCATCCAGAAACTGAGCCTATGATTGTAGGCAGAAATTTTCTAGTTAAAATTAATGGAAATATTGGTAATTCAGCTTTAGGATCATCTATTGACGAAGAGGTAGGAAAGATGGTTTGGGGAGTTCGATGGGGTTCTGATACTATCATGGACCTTTCAACGGGAAAAAATATTCATGAAACTCGTGAGTGGATTATTCGCAACTCACCTGTTCCTGTTGGAACTGTTCCTATCTATCAAGCTCTTGAAAAAGTTAAAGGTGTTGCTGAAGATTTAACTTGGGAGGTTTTTAGAGACACTTTGATTGAACAGGCAGAGCAAGGGGTTGACTACTTTACTATTCATGCAGGTGTCCGTCTTAAGTACGTCCCACTTACCATGAATAGAGTAACTGGAATTGTATCAAGAGGTGGCTCAATTATGGCTAAATGGTGCCTAGCTCATCATACTGAGAGCTTTCTTTATACTCATTTTGAAGATATTTGTGAAATCATGAAGGCTTATGATGTGACATTTTCATTAGGTGATGGCTTAAGACCTGGATCTATTGCAGATGCTAATGATGCAGCCCAATTTGGCGAACTCGAAACATTGGGAGAGCTAACTAAAATTGCTTGGAAACATGATGTTCAAACATTTATTGAGGGCCCTGGACATGTTCCAATGCATATGATTAAAGATAATATGGAAAAACAATTAGAAGAGTGCGGTGAAGCACCCTTTTATACACTTGGCCCCCTAACAACTGATATAGCTCCGGGCTACGATCATATTACATCAGCTATTGGAGCTGCTCAGATAGGTTGGTATGGTTGTGCAATGCTTTGTTACGTAACTCCAAAAGAGCACTTAGGATTGCCTAATCAGGATGATGTCAAGACTGGAATAATTACATATAAGATAGCTGCTCACGCTGCTGACCTTGCTAAGGGTCATCCAGGAGCTCAAGTTAGAGATAATGCTCTATCAAAAGCCCGATTTGAGTTTAGATGGGAAGATCAATTTAATCTCGCGCTTGATCCAGATACTGCTAGAAGCTTTCATGATGAGACACTTCCAAAGCAAGCTGCAAAAACGGCCCATTTTTGTTCTATGTGTGGACCAAAGTTTTGCTCAATGAAAATCTCTCAGGATATTAAGAACCTTGATAACGACACAATAGTAAAAATTCAAGAGATTCAGATCGAAATGGATAAAAAATCAGAAGAATTTATAAATAATGACAGCGAAATTTATTTAAAAGAAGGCGCATAACTCCTCTTATTTAAGATTCGATAACAGGGGTGATAAGTTCTATAACTTTATTAATTGAACCTTGATTTTTTTCATAGGTAGATTTGGCATTTTTACCAAGTATTAATTGTCTTTTTTTATCTAAAAGTAATTCAGAAATAGTTTGCATTAATTCATCAGAATTTCCAACTTGTATAGCGGCATTCCTCTTTAGAAGAGACTTTGCAACCTCCTCAAAGTTATGAATACTTGGGCCAAAAATTATAGGTTTAGATGCTGAGGCAGCTTCAAGCATATTTTGTCCTCCAGTATTTGAGAGGCTACCACCAATAAAAGCTATATGACAAAATTTATAATAGGCCATCATTTCACCCATGCTGTCACCAATTAGCACATCCATATTGCTACATTGAAGATTTTCAGATCTCCTTGCAACCTTGAGACCAGTTTTACTAACCATATTGAAAACTTCATCAAATCTTTCTGGATGTCTTGGGATGATAAATAGAAGAGCATCAAATTTTTCTTTGAGATTATTATAACTTTGAATAATTTGATTTTCTTCCCCATTACGAGTGCTTGCAAAAACTATAATATCTCTTTTACCAACTATTAATCTTATTTCTTCATCCAAAGCTGAGTTAATTTTTTCATGACTGTCAAACTTCAAATTACCAACCATAATAACCTTATCTGGTGACGCACCAAGAGATAAAAAACGTTCCCTAGATGGATTATTTTGAGAGCCAATAAACGTAAACTGATTGATAGTTTTTTCAACAAGTTTTGAGGAAAATCTTTGATATTTATCGAAAGATTGCTCCGAAAGACGTGCATTGATAAGTACTACAGGGATAGCTTTTTTATTAAGACTGTTTATAAGATTAGGCCAAATTTCTGTCTCTAATAAAATACAAGTAATAGGATTAATTTTATTTATAAAGGAACCTACAATAAAGGGTAAATCAAAAGGAAAAAAATAGTGTATCACTCTATTTTGATAATGACTTTTTGTTGCATCTGCACCAGTAATAGTAGTTGTGGTAATTACCAGCTTATGTGAAGGATATTTTTTTAATAATTGATCAATTAGTGGCTTAGCTGCATTAAATTCTCCTACTGATACGCAATGAATCCAAATTACTTTCCCTTGAAGATTATTCACATAGCCTAATTGATTTTTAAGCTTTTGCTTCCAAGATTTATTTTTACTGTCTTTTATTAAAATTCTAAGGACAGCAAATGGCAAGCTGAGATACATCAGTATTGTGTAAATAAACCTATTCATTTATTAGATTTTTTTTTAATAAGGAGTTTTTCATTTGTAATTCAAAGGTGGCAACGAATAGAAAATAAAAACTCTATAGTTTGATTCGATAATCCTCACTAGGGCTGATAAAGAAAAAAAGGTATAATAATTGCCTAATATTATAGCTTTATCAGTTAACTTTTATAACAACTATTTTGTATTATGTTTTTGTTATTTTAGTCTTTAGATATTAAATTAATATTTTTGTAAAATTATTTATTACTGAAATTATGAAATTTGTTGACTCAGCCAGTGTAGTTGTTGAAGCCGGAAAGGGCGGCGCTGGATGTTTGAGTTTTCGTCGTGAAAAGTATATTCCTGATGGTGGGCCTGATGGTGGTGATGGTGGCGATGGTGGTAATGTTTTTCTTAAAGGTCAAGAAGGACTTAACACTTTAAGTGAATTTCGATATAACCGTTTGTTCAGAGCAAAAAATGGACAACCTGGAATGGGTAGTGATCGACGTGGGAAGTCAGCTATAGATCTTTATGTTGAAGTGCCATTAGGTACTAAAGTAATTGATCTTGCAACAGATGAAGTAATAGGTGAAATCACACTAAATGAACAAAATCTTTTGGTTGCAAAAGGTGGCTTTCATGGTTTAGGTAATGCTCGCTTTAAGTCTTCAATTAATCGTGCTCCAAGACGAACCTCTCCTGGAACAGCTGGTGAAGTTAGGGAAATTGGGCTTGAGTTAAATGTCATGGCGGATGTTGGTCTCTTGGGTATGCCTAATGCAGGCAAATCAAGTTTAATTAGACAAATATCAGGTGCCCGACCAAAAGTTGCGGATTACCCATTTACAACTCTTCATCCAAACTTAGGAGTGGTCAAGGCAGGTAATAATCATTTTGTTATGGCTGATATTCCAGGATTACTGGAAAAAGCTAGTGAGGGCGTAGGTCTTGGCTTTGAATTTCTTAAACATCTTTCAAGAGCAAGAGCTTTATTGCATGTGGTTGATATCTTGCCAGCAGATGGTTCAAATCCAGTAAGTAATTATCTAACTATAGAGTCAGAATTAAAAAAATTTGATGATAATCTTTTTAAAAAACCTAGATTAGTTGCTATTAATAAAATTGATCTTATTGAGGAAATTAAAAGAGATAGAGTTATTAAAGATTTTCTTAAAAAAGTTAAATATAAAGGAAATTCATTTACTATATCGGCATTAAATGGAATGGGATGTAAATCCTTAATATTTGGACTGTATGATTTAATCGAAGAAAAAAATGAATAATAAACGTTGGGTAGTTAAGATTGGATCTGCACTTCTTACTAAAAATGGACAAGGGATCGATAAGAATCTAATTTCTGAATGGGTTGAACAAATTGTTTATCTTCAGTCAAAAAATATAGACGTGGTATTGGTTTCAAGTGGCTCAATTGTTGAGGGGATGAAGAGGCTTGGTTGGAAAGAAAAACCAAGTGATATTCATAAACTTCAGGCAGCTGCAGCGGTTGGTCAAATGGGTTTAGTTCAAGCTTATGAATATTTATTTGCTCGGCATAATGTCCATACTGCACAAGTACTCTTAACCCAAGATAACTTAACAAATGCTAGGCACTTTGAAAATATTTCTGCTACTCTAGAAAATTTATTAAAACTTGGTACTGTGCCAGTAATTAATGAAAATGATACAGTTGCTACAGAAGAGATTAAATTTGGAGATAACGATACTTTGGCAGCACTTGTTGCAAATCTCATTAAGGCTGATAAATTAATTATTTTGACTGATCAGCATGGTGTTTTTGATGATGATCCTCGCAATAATAGTGAGGCAAAATTGATAAATGAAATCCATTATGATGATGAAAAATTAGAGAGAGTTGCTGGAAAAACAGGAGGGATTCTGGGCTCTGGTGGAATGTATTCTAAAGTTATGGCTGCGAAGCAAGCTGCAGAATCTAAAACAACTTCTAATATTGCATGGGGCAGGGAAGAGAAGGTATTAATAAGGATTTTTGATGGCCAACATATAGGGACAATAATTAATTGCTAGCGTATATTGGTCTTGGGTCAAATTTAGATAATCCAAAAGCTCAACTAGTAAGTGCTTTAAATAGCTTAAGCGAATGTAATGATATTGAAGTCATGACTTTATCCAGTTTTTATAAGTCTAAGCCACTTTTGGATATACCTGGACCAAATTATATTAATGCAGTATGTAAAATTGAAACAAAACTTAGCGCACTTGATTTATTAGAAATTTGTCAGCAAATAGAGGAAAATCAGCATAGAGTTAGAGATGTTAAATGGGGGTCACGAACAATTGATTTAGATATTTTGCTCTATGGAGAGCAAATTATCTCAAATGATAGGTTGAATATTCCTCATCCTGAGATGACTAATAGAGCTTTCGTTTTAGTGCCTCTATTTGAGATTGAGGCAGATTTAAAAGTTCCTTTATTCGGATCAATTAAGGGTTTGGTGGATAGAATTGATATTTCAGATTTAATTAAATTATGACACACTCAGAACTAAAAATATTTAAAAAGGAAGGTCAAAAAATCACCTGTTTGACAGCCTATGATGCTTCTATGGCAAGTCTTATAGATGGTTCAGGTGTGGATATAATTTTAATTGGCGATTCACTTGGAATGGTCATACAAGGTTCAAGCAATACACAATCAGTTTCGATGAGTGATATGTCATACCATACTGAAATCGTATCAAAAGCATGTAATCGAGCCTTAATAATTGCTGATATGCCTTTTGAAAGTTACAATAATGCTGACTCTGCAGTAGCAAATGCCAATCAATTAATTGCCAAGGGCGCTGATATGGTTAAAATTGAAGGTGGTAGTGAGCATCTAAAAGTAATTAATGCCTTAATCTCAGAGAATATCAATGTCTGTGGACATTTAGGTCTTCAGCCTCAGCTTGTTGTAGATTCTAGTGGATATAAAATTCAAGGTCGAGATAATAAATCTGCTGAGAAAATTTTGAGTGATGGAGTTTTACTGGAATCTCTTGGAATAAGTGCTCTCGTGCTTGAATGCATTCCAGGAAATTTAGCAAGAAAAATAAGTGAAAAATTAATTATCCCCACGATTGGAATTGGAGCGGGAATTGACTGTGATGGACAGGTACTTGTTTGTTATGATATGCTTGGAATCACTTCAGGAAAACAGCCTCGTTTTGTTCGAAATTTTATGAATTCAGAAGGTACCATTGCTGGAGCAGTTTCTGCCTTTGTTAGAGAGGTTAAAGAAGGCACCTTCCCTTCTAAAAGTGAGAGCTATTAATGCAAATATTTGATAAAGCGGTTGATCTTCAATCTTTTTTAAATAGTTGCAGAAAGAATGCTCAAGAAGTTTCATTAGTTCCAACTATGGGTGGGCTGCATGATGGACACCTGGATTTAATAACAAGAGCTGAAGAACTTGCAGATATAAATGTAGTTAGTATTTTTGTTAATCCTACTCAATTTTCTAAAAGTGAAGATTTTGATACTTATCCAGAGGTCATCGCAAACGATATAGTTCTTCTGGAAGCAAAAAATGTTGATGTTCTATTTATACCGAGTGTTAGCGAGGTTTATCCAGATGGAATGTCAACTGATTATGAGGTTGGTGATTTAGGCAAAATACTTTGTGGTATTTCTCGACCATCTCACTTTAATGGAGTAGCACAGGTTGTTAAGCGCCTATTTGAGATTGTAAATCCAAGTTATGCTGTATTTGGAGAAAAAGATTATCAACAACTTCTTATTATTAAATCTTTAGTAAGCCATTTAGATTTGGCAGTTGATATTCATTCAATTTCAACTAAAAGAGATGAGGACGGTTTAGCAAAAAGCACTAGAAATCAGTATTTGACCAAAAAAGATCGTTCATTAGCACCTAATTTATTTGAACAACTTACTAAATTAAAAATACTAATAATTAATGATGAGCCTATTGAATTATCAAGGCAGCAGGCTTTTAATAATCTAAGTAATATATTTCAAGTTGAGTATTTAGAAGTGCTCGATGCAAATAACCTTAAACAAATCACGACTAACACCAAAGAAATTATTATAATATCAGCTATAAGATTAGCTGAAACACGACTAATTGATAATATTGTATTTAGGAGGTCAAATGTTTAGTATTACAGAAGAAGCAGAAGTTTATGTTGCTGATCTTTTTGAGCAACAGGATGAGAAAGATTTAGGCTTAAAGGTCGATGTTGAAAAGGCAGGAACGCCAGTTGCAACAGTTACATTTAACTTTTGTATTAAAAGTGATCTACCTGAAAGTTATAATGAGTTTCCCTTTGTAGGCTTTAGTGTGTTTATCGATAAAAGTAATAATGAATATCTTAGAGATTCACATGTAGCTATCAAGCTTGATGGAACTAATAAGAAATTAACTATTACCGCACCTAATGCTAAGGGTGAAGCTCCTAAGGAAGATGCGCCACTTCAGGAAAAAATATTATTCACGATTGTCACTGAGATTAATCCAAGTTTAGCCTCTCATGGCGGTTTTGTAGACTTAGTGGAGATAACAAAAAAGAATGAAGTTGTGCTTAATTTTGGTGGAGGATGTCAGGGTTGTAGCTCAGTTAATATGACTTTAAAAGACGGTGTAGAAAAACAGCTTATAGGGCTATATCCAGAGATAGAAGCTGTCCTAGATGCAACAGACCATTCGCATAAAGAGAACGCATATATGTAGTTCTTTTTCAAACTTTTTTTAAGAATTTAGATTTTTAAAATCAAAAGAATAAGGGATTGAATGGAAAATATAACGGTTTACTCCCATAATGATTGTCTCATCAAAGATAATGGTGAAAATCATCCTGAAAGAAAAGAGCGATTAGAGAGTATCCTTAATTCAATTAAAGATATTAATAGTCCTTCAATATCCCTAAAAGAAGCTCCATTAGCAGATTTTGAAAGTATAAATCTTGTTCATCCTCAGTCTTATTTAGATGAACTTTTTTCAATGATCCCCAGTCATGGATTGGTAGGTGTTGAAAAAGAGCCTTACGCAGATACACTATTATGTAGTAATAGCAAAGAAGCGATCTTAAGAGCCTGTGGTGCTGGCATTGGTGCAGTAAACGAAATGATGAAGGGTAATTCTAAAAGGTTGTTCTGTGCAGTTCGTCCACCTGGCCATCATGCTGAAACAATTCGAGCAAATGGATTTTGTTTTATAAATAATGTTGCTGTTGCTGCGCGTTATTTACAATCTAGATATGATGTAGGAAGAATTGCCATCATTGATTTTGATGTCCATCATGGAAATGGTACCCAAGAAATTTTTTATAATGATGAATCAGTTCTTTATGCTTCTATTCATCAACATCCACTATTTCCAGGAACTGGTTTAGAATCTGAAACAGGTGTTGGAAATATATTTAATGCTCCAATTGAGTCTGGAACAAGTAGTAGTGATTTTTTAAAAATTTTTAAAGAAAGGATTTTAAAAAATGTCAGCCAATTTCAACCTGAAGTAATTTTAATTTCAGCTGGTTTTGATGCACATAAAAGAGATCCTTTAGCTACGGTAAATTTGGATTCTAATGATTTTTATACATTAACTAAAGAGATAGTTGATATTGCTAATCATTATAGTAATGGCAGGATAATATCTTTTTTAGAAGGAGGGTATGACCTTTTGGCTCTTTCAGAATGTATTAAGTTTCATTTAAAAGGTTTGAGTGAATAAAATAATGAATGAGTTTGAGTTAATACAAAGTTACTTTGATTGGCAACTCAATGACTCAACAATTGCAACTGGAATTGGAGATGATGCTGCTATTTTTAATATCAACAAGGGTTTTCAATTAGTTACCTCAACAGATATTCTCTCAGAAGGCGTTCACTTCTTTAAAGATACTTCAGCCTCAGATATAGCTTATAAGTCTCTTGCAGTTAACTTAAGTGATATAGCTGCAATGGGCGCAACAGCTAAATATTTTACATTGGCACTCACCCTTCCAAAGTTAGATCAAGTTTGGCTTAAAGATTTCTCTGAGTCACTTAAGCTTACTTCTGAGATGTTTAAGGTAAGTTTGATTGGAGGTGATACGTCTAGAGGACCTCTTAATATCTCAATAACAATAATGGGAGTTATTGAGAATTCAAAAGCAATCTTGAGATCAAATGCCAAAGTTGGCGATACTATTTATGTATCTGGTCATATTGGTGATGCTGCTCATTGTTTGAAGAAGATTTTTGGTGGGTTAGAACCTACTAAAGATGAGCTTATAAGTCTAAATAGGCCTTTTCCAAGACTTAATCTTGGAGAAGCTTTAAAGGAAATTGCTAACTCATGTATTGATATTTCTGATGGACTCGAGCAAGATTTATCACACATCTTAAAAGCATCAAATGTTGGTGCAGAAATTGATGTCAGAAACTTACCCCTAAGTAAATCCCTTTTAAACTATGTTAATAATAATAATGATTGGTCAGTCCCTCTTTGTGGAGGCGATGATTACGAACTATGTTTTACAGTCCCAAAAACTCAAGAACAATTATTGAAATCGATATCAGAGTTATGTGAAGTAAGAATTACAAAAATTGGTGTTATAAATAACACTAAAAAATTAAAAATTAAAGGATACGATGGCCCCAGTAACTCATATAAGCACTTCTAAGAGTTATATTTCTTTTCTTTCTTCTACTGTCTTACAATCTATACATTTATCAGCTGTTGGACGAGCCTCTAAACGATTTAGAGCAATTTCAATACCACAAGTTTTACAGTAGCCATAATCACCCATATCAATTAGGTGAAGTGTCTTATCAATTTTATTAATTAGTTTCCTTTCACGATCTCTTGTTCTGAGCTCAAGAGCAAATTCTTCTTCAATGGTCGCCCTATCATTAATGTCAGCAACAGGTGCAGAGTCTTCCTGAATGTGATTAATAGTATTTTCAGCTTCAAAAACCAACTGTTCACGCCATACATTAAGCTTATGAATAAAGTGTTTTTGTTGGCCTTTAGACATAAATTCTTCACCTTTTTTTGGAATATAGGCAAGTATCTCATTAAAGTTTGGTTCAGTAGTCATTATTGTTTCTTTTCAGAAAAAAGGTAATTTTTACCAAAAATTGCATAAAATAGCAATCATTATTTTTTTGAAGCTTATTATTTATATTTTTTTTTGTAATTTTAGTAAATCAATCAACATTTGATAATACAGTTGCTAATACTGAGTATCATTATCATCGAAGATTATTTAAAGGAGCTCTATGAGTGCATTAGTTGACTTGGCAGATAATAGTTCTGTCTATGAAGTTGCTAAAGTTTCACCGCTATCAATTGCAGTTCAATTGAGTAAGCGTCTTGAAAATCAAGTTTATTTAAAGCGAGAGGATGATCAAATTATTCACTCCTTTAAGTTAAGGGGCGCCTATCAAAAAATGAGCTCTATGACTGATGAGGAAAAAAATAAAGGTGTTATCGCCTCTTCTGCTGGAAATCATGCACAAGGTGTCGCTCTAGGAGCGAGTAAATTAAATATAAAGGCTATAATCGTTATGCCAACTAGTACTCCAAAAATAAAGGTGCAAGCGGTTCAGCAGTTAGGTGCAGAGGTTATTCTCCATGGTGATGTTTATGATGATGCATTTCAATATGCAAAAGAGTTAGTTGCTGAGAAAGATCTTTGTTTCATTAGTCCTTATGATGACTTTGATGTTATAGCAGGACAGGCTACAGTTGCTAAGGAAATATTATCACAGCTTGATAAAGTTGATTTTGTATTTTCACCCGTGGGTGGAGGTGGTCTGATCTCAGGAATGGCAAGCTATATCAAACATTATGCGCCTCATATTAAAGTTATTGGTGTTGAGCCTATTGACTCTCCAACATTATATAAAGCGCTTGAAGCAAATGAACGAGTAATACTTGATGACGTGGGAAGATTTGCTGATGGAGTTGCTGTAAAACAGATTGGAGCTCTTCCATTTGAAATAGCAAAAGAGGCAGTAGATGATGTTGTATTAGTTAGTAATGATGAGATGTGTGCGGCTATAAAAGATATTTATGAGGATGTTCGCTCAGTATCTGAGCCTGCTGGAGCGCTTGCAACTGCAGGAGTTAAAAAATATATATTAGAACATAAACTTAAAAATAAAAATATTGTCTCGATAGTTTCTGGCTCTAATGTTAATTTTGATCGATTAAGATATATTGCAGAAAGAGCAGATTTAGGTGAACTAAATGAAGCTATTATTGCTGTAACAATTCCAGAGGAGCCAGGAAGTTTTTTAAGGTTTTGTGAGTTACTTGATAATACTTCAATTACTGAATTTAACTATCGCTTCTCGGCAAAAAAAGATGCTCATATTTTTGTTGGTATTAAATTAACAAATGGTGAGTCTGAGAAACAGAAGTTAATAACAAGGCTTGGTAAGTCATTTGAAGTTATTGACATGAGTGATAACTCAATGGCTAAAACACATATTCGTTATATGGTTGGTGGTCATGCAAATGCTGAGAATGAGGTTATCTATCGATTTGAATTTCCTGAGCGACCTGGCGCCCTTTTAAATTTTCTAAAAAAAGTAAAATCAAAATGGAATATTTCATTATTTCATTACCGTAACCATGGCGCTGATTTTGGAAGAGTCCTTATTGGTCTTCAAGTAGATGATGTTAGCGAACTAGAAGTGAGATTTGATGAATTAGGCTACTTCTATAAAAACGAAACTGACAATAAAGCCTATCAGTATTTCCTTTAATAAGCTTAACTTAAGCCAGCTTGATAATATTGTTTCTATAGAGTCAAGTAGTTCGAGTTATCCATGGACTAAAACTCAACTTAAAGAGAGTATTAAAAACCCAAATAACCTTTGTTATTCTGCTACTTATGAGGGAGATATTATTGGCTATTTAATCGTAATGTTAGCTAGCGAAACTGCAGATATTCTTAATATTGGCATCAATCCAAATAATCAAAGAAAAGGGTATGGAAGTTTGCTAATGAGTTATTTGTATAAAGAATTAAAAAATAGATTAATTGAAGAGGTATTTCTGGAGGTTAGAGAGAGTAATCAATCAGCAATATCCTTTTATTTGAATCAAGGTTTTAAGGAAATTTCCATCAGAAAAAACTACTATAAGTCAAACTCAAATAAACTTTCAAGTGCAGAAAACGGTATAATAATGCGTCTAGAAATCTAACCTAAAGAATACAAAAATGTCATATCAAAATATTACTATCCCAAGCATTGGAGAGGCAATCTCAATAACAGATAATGTATTAAATGTTCCTGATAAGCCAATCATAACTTATATTGAGGGAGATGGAATAGGTGTCGATATCACTCCAGTAATGTTACAAATTGTTGATACTGCTGTCAAAAAAGCTTACAACGGAACAAAAGAAATACAGTGGATGGAGATATATGCAGGTGAGAAGGCCGATAGCATCTATGGTGAGTACTTGCCTGAGGAGACAGTTGATGCTATTAAGGAGTTTTCTGTTTCAATAAAGGGACCATTAACAACGCCTGTTGGGGGTGGTATGAGGTCGCTAAATGTTGCAATTAGACAAATTTTAGATCTTTATATTTGCCAAAGACCAGTCCAATATTTTGATGGAACTCCTTCACCAGTTAAACATCCTGAAAAAGTTGATATGGTTATTTTTAGAGAGAATTCAGAAGATATTTATGCAGGAATTGAGTTTCCAAAGGACTCTAAAGAGGTTAAAAAAGTAATTGATTTCCTTCAGCAAGAAATGGGTGCTACAAAGATACGGTTTCCAGAGACATCTGGAATTGGAATCAAGCCAGTATCATCAGAAGGAACAATAAGACTTGTTCGAGCAGCTATTCAATATGCGATTGATAACGATAAGCCTTCAGTCACTTTAGTTCATAAGGGTAATATTATGAAGTTTACTGAGGGACTTTTTCGCGACACAGGCTATCAGTTAGCAAAAGATGAATTTGGAGCACAAGATATTGATGGTGGTCCATGGTGTAGCTTTAAAAATCCTAATACTGGAACTGACATTATTATAAAGGATTGTATTGCAGATGCATTTTTACAGCAAATACTGATTCGTCCAAATGAATATTCAGTTATTGCTACTTTGAATCTTAATGGTGACTATATTTCTGATGCTTTAGCAGCCCAAGTTGGTGGAATTGGAATTGCTCCAGGAGCAAATCTTTCAGATAGTGTTGGAGTATTCGAAGCAACTCATGGAACTGCCCCTGGCTATGCAGGTAAGGATATGGTTAATCCTTCGTCATTGATTCTTTCTGCTGAGATGATGCTCAGGCATATGGGTTGGCTAGAGGCCGCTGATTTAATTGTCAATGCAATGACTAAGACAATCAAAAATAAGACTGTCACTTACGATCTTGAAAGACTTATTGATGATGCCACTTTACTATCATGCTCTGAGTTTGGTAAGGCCCTTGAGAGATATATAGAGTAACTATATTAAGTAATAAGTATAAAAGCAAAGATTTGATTGACTCAAAATTCATAGCTCGTTATAATCTCACGCTATTCCCTGATAGCTCAGTTGGTAGAGCAACGGACTGTTAATCCGTTTGTCCCTGGTTCGAGCCCAGGTCAGGGAGCCAATTTATTTGACTAAGGCATCTTCGGATGTCTTTTTTATTTATAGCAAAGGACTAAAAATGCTTTCATATAAAAAAATTACTGAGTTAGTTTCAAAATTTATTGGAAAATCAAAAGTTCTTAAATATGGGATGAACTTATCTCCAATGTATAGAAGGACAACTGCCAAAGTAATTTATATTTCTGAAGATTTTAAGGAGATTAAAATTAAACTCCCTTTCAGCTATAAAAACGCTAATTATGTGAACACAATTTTTGGTGGAAGTATGTTTTCAGCAGTTGATCCATTTCCAATGACTCAGCTAATGAATTTAATCGGTGACGAATATGTTGTTTGGGACAAGGCTGCAGAAATTTTCTTTAGAAGACCTGCAAAAGAGGACCTTTTTGCAGATTTTATCTATACTGATGAAGAGATTAATGAGATTAAAAAAAAGGCTCAAGAGCAAGATGAGTTTGAAATAATTAAATCTACAAAATTAACAAATAAAGATAAAAGTATTGTTTACTGTGAGGTCAGAAAACGAGTTTATATTGCTAACAAGGCTTTTTTTAAAGAGAAAAGAAAAAAAAGAGAAAATATAAAAACCTAACAAGCAATCTCTCTTTATGATTTACTTGGCTTTATAATTACTTAATACCCATCAAGGAGAATTATTCAAGATGAATCAAGAAATTGTTATTGTTGCTGCAACAAGAACTGCAATAGGGTCATTTGGTGGTTTACTCGCTAAAGTTCCAGCACATAAATTAGGTGCTCAAGTTATAAAGTCTTTATTAGATTCAACTAGTGTTGATAGAGCACAGATTGATGAGGTTATTTTGGGTCAAGTTCTTACCGCTGGAAGTGGTCAGAATCCAGCTCGCCAAGCAGCTATTGCTGCTGGTTTGGCTTATGAAACTCCATCAATGACAATAAATAAGGTTTGTGGCAGTGGTTTAAAGGCAGTTCAATTAGCCTTTCAGGCTATAGCGTGTGGCGATGCAGATATAGTTATTGCGGGTGGTCAGGAAAATATGAGTCTTTCAGGGCATGTTCTTCCAAGGTCAAGAGAGGGTAAAAAGATGGGTCCTTGGGAGATGGTTGATACAATGGTCGTAGATGGTCTATGGTGTGTATTTAATGACTATCATATGGGCGTAACTGCCGAAAATATTGCTACTAAATTTGAATTTACCAGAAAAGCTCAAGACCAGTTTGCATTAGAATCACAACAAAAGGCTGAGAATGCCCAAAAATTAAATCTTTTTAAAGATGAAATAACACCAATCTTGATCCCACAAAAAAGAGGGGATGATGTTGTTTTTGATACCGATGAATATCCTAGACATGGAACTACAGAAGAAACACTTTCAAAACTTAGACCAGCATTTAAAAAAGACGGAACTGTTTCAGCTGGAAATGCATCAGGCATTAATGATGGTGCTGCAGCAGTAATGGTTATGAGTTTCGCCAAAGCAAAAGAACTTAGACTTAAGCCTATGGCTAGGATTGTCTCCTATGCAAGTGCAGGAGTTGATCCAGCAATTATGGGTACAGGTCCAATTCCAGCAAGTACCAAATGTCTTGAGAAGGCGGGCTGGAAAGTTTCAGATGTTGATAGAATAGAAGCAAATGAGGCATTTTCTGCACAAGCTATGTCAGTTAACGATTCTCTTGGATTTGATAAGTCTAAAGTTAATGTAACTGGAGGTGCAATTGCACTTGGTCATCCGATAGGAGCCTCAGGAGCTAGAATATTAGTAACGCTTCTTCATGGAATGCAGCGTGATAAAGTCAACAAAGGGCTTGCGACTCTTTGTATTGGAGGTGGAATGGGTGTTGCAATGGCAGTTGAAAGAATTTAAAAGGTAAATAAGCCAATAATAAATCAGTCTTTTTTAAGATTAATTAAATAATTCATATTGACATTTAATACTCAATTAATTAACAAAACATCTTAAATTATCTTAATGATTGTCATCTATTGTTATGTTATTATGTGAAACAATATCGGAATTATCCAAAGGGAGTTAAATTAAAAAAGGCTTGGAAACAAGAAATTGTTTAGCCTCTCAATCTATTTTTTGAGGCTGAATGAGAGGGGTAATACATGCATTATTTAGTTATTCATGTATTACATTTGATAAACAATAAAGGAGTAAATAATGAAAATAGGAAGTTTAAGTAAACTATTAATCATTGCCTTATCTAGCTTTATTTTGTCTGGGCAGGTCTTTGCTGACAAAATTAAAGTTGCAGGTGTATATACTCAGCCATTGCAACAAAAATGGGATGCAAGATTACATCTTGCTTTGCAGGCAGCAGCAGATAGAGGTGAAATTGATTATGTAAACTCAGAGAAAGTTTCAAATACAGACTATGTTAGAGTTTTAAGGGAGTACTCTGAAAGTGGAGTAGACCTTATAGTTGGTGAAGCATTTGGTATTAGTGCTGAGGCTCGAAAAGTAGCAGATGACTATCCAAATATAGCATACTTAATGGGAGACCCAGGAAGTGGGTATGGCGGACAACATGGTGGTAATTTTTCAGTATTTGATAATTATATTCATGAGCCATGCTATTTGATGGGAATTATTGCCGGTGGTATGACTGAAACTAATAAAATTGGTATGGTAGGTGGTTACGCGATTGGTGAAGTAAACCGTTTGTTCCATGCATTTATGGCTGGTGCAAGGTCAGTTAATCCAGATGTTGAGTTTAAAGTTAGCTTTATCGGCTCTTGGTACGATCCACCAAAAGCAAAAGAAGCCGCATTTGCTCAAATTGAAGCAGGTGTAGATGTCCTTTATGCAGAGCGAGCTGGTGTAGTTGATGCTGCTAGAGAGAAAGGCATACTTGCATTCGGTAACGTCAATGATATGAATAAAGAGGAAAATGGTACAGATGTTGTTGTCACTTCAGCTTTATGGCATATGGAAAATGCAATTGATCATGCTATATCAAGAGTTAAAGCAGGAAATTTTGCAGCTGAGGATTATAAAGAATGGACAATGATGCAAAAAGGTGGAGCTTCTCTAGCGCCATACTATGAGTTTGATAGTAGGATTGCAAGTGATGTTAAAACCTCAGTAGCAGAAATGTCTAGAAAAATCTTAGGTGGTAGTCTTGTAGTTGGAGTTAATGACAACGAGCCAAAATCAACTTACTAAGATTATCTGATGAAGAAGTTACAATTTTCCAAAATTTGTAAGAGTTTTGGTTCTGTTGTAGCAAATGACAATATTTCACTCTCACTTGGTGAGGGTGAAATTTTGTCATTATTAGGTGAAAATGGTGCGGGTAAGACCACACTAATGAATATACTCTTTGGACACTATATCTGTGACAAAGGCTTTATCGAAGTTGAAGGCCAGAGATTAACGCCTGGCTCAACAAGAGCATCATTAGATGCTGGGATTGGTATGGTTCACCAGCATTTTACTTTAGCAGAAAATCTCACTGTATTAGAAAATATTATTCTTGGCACGGAGCCTTTAACTAGACTTTGGAGTCAAAAAAAACAAGCCTATAAAAAACTTAAGGCATTATCAAAACGTTTTGGCTTATTAATAAACCCAGATGATAAAGTAGCTGATTTAACAGTTGGTGAAAAACAACGAGTTGAAATAATAAAAGCACTCTATCGAGATGCAAGTATTTTAATACTTGATGAGCCTACTGCAGTTCTTACTCCACAGGAGACTGAACAGCTTTTCAAGGTCCTCAAGGAAATGGTAAATTCTGGTTTATCAATCATGTTTATATCGCACAAATTAAATGAAATCTTAGAAATTAGTGACCGAATTGTAGTTCTTCGTCAAGGTAAATTAGTAGGAGAGGTAGTCACTAATGAGGCAAGCAAGGAATCGCTTGCAGAAATGATGGTTGGACGCAAAGTTACGCGACCAGCATATAAAAAATTGAAAATAGGCAAGCCAGTTGTGGAGCTTAATAATGTATGTTTAGATGTGACTGAGGGATCAACTCCACTCTCTAATATCAATCTTAAGATACATGAAAAAGAAATTATCGGTTTGGCTGGAGTTGCAGGTAATGGTCAAGCCGGGCTAGCTTCAATCTTACAAGGATTAAATTTTCCAAGCTCTGGAGAATTTAAGTTACTGGGAGAGAGTTTGATAAAATATGATCCCTGTTATCTTACTGAATCTGGTGTAGCAAGGATTCCAGAAGACCGTTCAAAAGAGGGCGTCATAGGAGAAATGGAGCTATGGGAAAATTTCCTTGGCGAGGAGCTTCGCTCTAAGGCTAAATCAGGATTTATTATTGACAAAAAGAAGTCAGTTAGAGATGCTGAAAAATTAATTAAAGAATATGATATTCGATGCGAAGGTCCGTTTGCTTCAACTAGATTGTTGTCTGGTGGCAACATTCAGAAGTTAATCCTTGCAAGAAGTCTATCTAATAATCCTCGTTTTATCATTGCAAATAAACCAGCAAGAGGCTTAGATGAAGGTGCTATCAGTTTTGTTCAGCAGCAAATAATAAATGCTAAAACGAAAGGTGCAGGCGTATTACTAATTAGTGAAGACTTAGATGAAATTTTTGAATTATCTGACCGTATCGCTGTTATGTTTAATGGAAGGTTACAAGGACCTTTTGATACTGATGCTGTGAGTATAAATCAAGTTGGTCTTATGATGAGTGGTGAAATGAAAGAGGATAGTTTGCATGAGGCTTAAAACAAGAAGAAACACACCTTTATGGTTAATTGCATTACTACCCATACTTTCTATTGGAGTTGCTTTTATTATTGGTGCTTTTTTTATAATTTGGGCTGGTGAATCTCCAGTTACTGCTTATATAGCTTTAATTAAAGGCTCTTTAGGCTCAACTTTTGCAATTACTGAATCCTTAGCAAGGGCTACCCCATTAATTTTTACTGGATTAGCTGCAGCTGTAGCATTTCGAGCTAAATTTTGGAATATTGGTGCTGAGGGACAGTTATATTGTGGCGCTATGGCAGCAACCCTAGTAGGCACAGGAATGATTGATCTGCCTTCAATAATCATGATACCAATGTTATTTATTGCAGGTGCTATAGCAGGCTGTTTAATTTTGTTGTTACCAGTTCTTCTTAAAACTCATATGAAAGTGGATGAAGTTGTAACTACACTTTTACTGAATTTTGTAATTTTACTATTTGTAAATATGTTGCTTGAAGGGCCATGGAAGGACCCTATGGCAATGGGGTGGCCTCAAGCTGCAAGAATTATTGATAATGGTGTTCTACCTACAATCGTTGCTAAGAGTAGATTGCATCTTGGAATAATTGTGGCAATAGTAATGTCGGTTGTAATGTGGGCTATACTTCGCTTTACAGTTTGGGGTTATGAAATACGTGCAGTTGGACACAACCAACAAGCCTCAACTTTCTATGGAATTTCGATTAATAAATCAGTATTAATGGTAGCTCTTTTTAGTGGTGGATTAGCTGGAATGGCTGGTGTTAGTGAGGTTGCTGGATTGAAAGGCTATTTAACTTTAACTTTATCCCCAGGTTTTGGCTATACGGGAATAGCGGTTGCTATGCTTGCACAATTACATCCGATAGGGGTAATTATTTCAGCTATATTTCTAGCGTCGATCTATGTGGGTGCCGATGCGATGAGTCGAACTGTTGATATACCGAACTATATCGCAGATATTTTAGTAGCCATTTCTTTATTATCTGTTCTAGTTGGAGCAATGCTGACACGATATCGTATTGTGTGGGGTAAGTAATCATGATGGAATTATTTGAAATGATGTTAACAACGGGCTTATGGGCTGCTGTAATTAGGATTGCAACCCCATTAATTTTTGCTACATTAGGAGAATTAATTTGTGAGCGAGCGGGTGTATTAAATCTTGGAATTGAAGGCATAATGACAATTGGAGCAATGGCTGGTTGGATATGGGTTTATCAAGGTGGAGATCTATGGGGTGGGATTGTGTTTGCTGCTTCAGTGGGAATGCTATTTGGTTTTCTTCATAGCATACTAGTGGTCTATCTTGGCTTGTCTCAACATGTTAGTGGAATTGGAATTACCTTACTAGCCTCATCTATAAGTTATTATGCATATACAATGCTGATACCATTTAGCACTACGCCACCTAAAATTGTCCCATTCATTGCATTTGAAGTGCCGGTATTATCATCAATTCCAATTCTTGGACCAGCCTTATTTAACCAATCTGCATTAACTTATTTAGCATACATATTAGTAATAGTTACTTTCTACGTACTTTATAAAATGCCAATTGGTCTAACAATTAGAATGGCAGGTGAAAATCCAGTTGCCAATGAGGCTCAAGGTATTAATGTACTTTTAATTCGTACTGGCGCAGTAATGGTTGGGAGTGCTTTGATGGCAATTGGAGGGGCATTTCTAACTATGTCTGCATTTGATGCGTTTTATTTTGGTATGATTAATGGTAGAGGTTGGATTTGTATTGCGCTGGTTATTTTTGCGTCTTGGAAACCTGGTAAAGCCTTCTTGGGGGCAATTTTATTTGCATTATTTGAAGCGTTACAAGTTAGGGCACAATTAATTGGTGCAGATGTTATCCCATATCAAATATTTTCTATGATGCCATATTTCCTAAGTATAGTTGCGATGATGCTTGTTGCACGTAAAGCAGCATATCCCAAGGCATTATTAGTGCCATTTAGACAAGGAGATCGTATCTAATGTTCGACATACTTATTAAACACGCTAATCTTCCAGATGATCGTAAGAATTTTGATATTGCTATTCAAAATAAAAAAATAGTGGCTATTGATAGAAATCTAATTGGTGAAGCAGTCAAAACTATTGATGCGACCGATAAACTAGTTTCTCCAAGTCACGTTGATAGCCATTTTCACTTAGACGCTACTTTAACTTTAGGTCAGCCACGATTTAATGAGAGTGGTACTTTACTTGAAGGTATTCAACTATGGGATGAGCTAAAACCACATTTAACTATAGAGCTTATAAAAAAACGTGCCCGAAAATTATGTCATTGGGCAATAGCAAATGGATGTTTGGCGATTCGGAGCCATGTAGATATAAGTGATGATCGATTGCTTGCAGTCGAGGCGTTATTAGAGTTACGAAAAGAAATGCGGGATTGGATAGATATCCAGCTAGTTGCATTTCCACAAAATGGTTATTTACGCTACAAAAACTCTATTAAAAATCTTGATAGAGCATTAAAAAAAGGTGTGGATGTTATAGGTGGTATTCCGCACTTTGAACGCACTATGAATGAAGGTTCTTTATCTATTAAATTATTATGTGAACTGGCCGCAGAAAAAGATTTACTAGTAGATATGCATTGCGATGAATCGGATGATCCAATGTCTAGACATGTTGAAACACTAGCTTTTGAAACTCATCGTTTGGGGCTTGAGGGAAGAGTAACAGGTTCTCACTTAACATCAATGCACTCAATGGATAATTATTACGTAAGCAAATTAATACCATTATTACAAGAGGCTGAATTACAAGTTGTTGCTAATCCATTAATAAATATTACCCTTCAAGGTCGTCATGATCTCTATCCTAAACGCAGAGGAATGACACGAGTTAAAGAGTTATTAAATAGTAATATTAATGTTGCTTTTGGCCATGACTGTGTAATGGATCCATGGTATAGCCTTGGCAAACATGATATGTTAGAAGTTGCAAATATGGGATTACATGTTGGACAAATGACAGGTGTTCAAGAAATGCACCAAATATTTCAAGCTATAACAAATAATGGAGCCAGAGTAATGCAACTCGAAAATTATGGCATTGAGGTTGGTTGCAACGCTAATTTGGTGATTCATCAGGCTAATAATCCAATTGAAGCTATACGCTTATGTAATGCACGTTTATTTGTAATTCGTAATGGCCAGATTATTGCAAAGGCTAATCCAACAGAAAGCCAACTATTATTAAATGGAGAGAAAGATAACAGAATTATAGATTGGACCCTCTAAGAATAATAATAAAAAGAAAAACTGCTTAAGGTAAAAAGATAATTATTTATAAGGGTTAAGTCAAATACCTTAGATGATAGGAGAATAAAAAATGTTAAAAAATAATCCTAAATATTATGATGCTCACTGGATGCCTTATAGTGGTAATAGAGAGTTTAAAGCAAATCCTCGGATGATAGTCTCGGCTAAAGATACTTACTTTACAGATGACAAAGGCAGGAAGATATTTGATGGTCTTTCAGGTCTTTGGACTTGTGGAGCAGGCCATTCTCGCCCTGAAATTATTGAGGCAGTAAGTAAACAAATTGAGACATTGGATTACTCTCCTGCATTTCAATTTGGACACGAAAAATCGTTTGAGTTGGCAAATAAAATTATTGAATTTACTCCAAAAGATTTGGATCGTGTTTTTTTTACTTGTTCTGGTTCAGAGGCAGTAGATAGTTCCCTAAAAATTGCTCGAGCTTATTGGCGACATAAAGGAAAGGTCGGTAAGACTCGTTTGATTGGAAGGATAAAAGGCTATCATGGAGTTAATTTTGGAGGGATTAGTGTTGGTGGTATTGGTCCTAATAGAGAAATGTTTGGACAAGGTATTGAAGCAGATCATTTATCATCTACCCTTCTCCCAGAAAATATATTTAGCAAAGGCCAACCTAAGGTTGGAGATTATTTAGCTGATGACTTATTAAATAAAATATTATTGCATGGCGCCTCTAATATTGCAGCAGTAATTGTAGAGCCAATGGCGGGTTCTGCCGGTGTATTTCCACCCCCCATAGGATATCTAGAGAAACTTCGTAAAATTTGTGACTCTAATGATATTTTATTAATCTTTGATGAAGTGATAACCGCCTTTGGCCGTATGGGCGCGAAGACAGGAGGCGAAGCTTTTGGAGTTACTCCAGATATAATGACTTTTGCAAAACAGGTTAGTAATGGTAGTCAACCGCTTGGTGGTGTAGTAGTGAATAATAATATTTATGAAACTTTTATGGATACGAAAGCACCAAATTATTTGATTGAATTATTTCATGGTTATACCTATTCAGCGCATCCTGTAGGATGTGCAGCATCAATTGCAAGTTTAGATATATTAAAGAATGATAATTTGATAGAGCGAGTTAAAAAAATGAGTCCAGTATTTGAAAAAGAACTTCATAGTCTTAAAGGTTTGCAATATATTACAGATATTCGTAACTACGGACTGGCTGGTGGAATTACTATTGAGGCTGCTAAAAATGAACCTGCATTAAGACCCTATCAAATTGCAATGAAGTGCTGGGATAAAGGCTTTTATGTACGATATGGTGGTGATACTATTCAATTAGGCTTGCCGTTTATAGTAACTGAAAAACAAATAAAGGATGTTGTTGGTGCAATATCTGACTCGATTAAAGAATTACATTAAAGGAGAAAGAAGAAATGAAATTAGTAGAACACCTTATTAATGGAGAACTTGTATCAATGGGTGATCCTACTCAAGATGTATTTAATCCATCGACAGGAGAGGTTGGTAAACAAGTAGAAATTGCTACAAAAAATACTGTTGAAAAAGCTATAACTGCTGCTCAAGAAGCTTTTCCAGCATGGCGAGCAACGCCACCACTCAAACGAGCCAGAATTATGTTTCGTTTCAAAGAATTGTTAGAAAAAAATATCAATAAAATAGCGCAATTAATTGGTGAGGAGCATGGAAAAATTGCACATGATGCGCTTGGAGAAATAACTCGAGGTATAGAAAATGTTGAATATGCTTGCTATGCACCTCAACTTCTAAAAGGAGAACATAGTAAAAATATTTCAAGCAATATTGATTCATGGAGTGAGTTTCATCCCTTGGGAGTTGTGACCGGAATAACACCATTTAATTTTCCTGCAATGGTGCCATTATGGATGTATCCAATGGCTATAGTCTGTGGAAATTGTTTTGTATTAAAACCTTCAGAAAGAGACCCTTCCGCAGCCTTATTTGTAGCTCAATTATTAAATGAAGCAGGTTTACCGAAAGGAGTAATGAATGTAGTTAATGGTGGCAAGGAAGCTGTTGATACTTTGCTGACTGATGAAAGAATCCAAGCTGTAAGTTTTGTAGGATCAACGCCTATTGCAAAATATATATACCAAACTGCTACTGCGCATGATAAGAGATGTCAAGCCCTTGGGGGAGCGAAAAATCATGCAATTGTAATGCAAGATGCTGAAATGGAGAATACAGTCAATGCTTTAATAGGGGCTGCTTTTGGATCTAGTGGTGAAAGATGTATGGCAATTTCTGTCGCAGTAGCGGTAGGTGAAGAGACAGCAGATAATCTAATAGCTGGCTTAAAATCTAAGATGAGTGACCTTAAGGTAGGTAATTTTGATAATAGTAAAAATGATTTTGGACCACTTATTACTCAAGAGCACATGGAAAAAGTTAAAGAATATATAACTAGTGCAGAAGCCCAAGGTGCTGATATTGTTGTTGACGGACGAAGTGTTAATGTGAAAGGTTGTGAAAATGGTTTTTACGTTGGCGGTACTCTGATAGATAGTGTAGAAGCTTCAATGAAGTCTTATAAGGAAGAAATATTTGGACCAGTATTACAAGTAGTCAGAGTAGAAACTATGCAACAAGCGATAGATTTAATTGACGAACATGAATATGGTAACGGGACCTGTATTTTCACCCGAGATGGTGAAGCTGCAAGGTATTTTAGTGACCAAATAAAAGTTGGCATGGTTGGTATCAATGTACCGTTACCAGTTCCAGCTGCACAGCATAGTTTTGGTGGCTGGAAGCAATCAATGTTTGGTGACTTAGCTGCTTATGGACCTGATAGTGTGAGATTCTATACACGAAGAAAAACAATCACCCAGAGATGGCCATCATCAAGTATTCGAGAGGGTGTTAACTTTTCTTTCCCATCCTAAATAGCTTTAATAAAGCATTTATAAAGGGCTTCCTAAGGAAGCTTTTTTTTTGTTTAAATATCAAGTTGAACTATATTGCAAAATAGGGCAGTAATTAAAGTTGACAATTGTTAGAAAAAAATGTAGCCTGTCTATTTAGTCAAGAACTCATCAGTAGTTCTATAAAGGAAATCGGAAAAGGAGGAATCGAATGAGTAAAGTAAAGTGTGGTCTAATCCAAATGGGTTTAAAAGGTGATGGAACGATGTCACCAGAAAAAATTCGTGATTTAATGATTGAGGCCCATATCCCAATGATAGAGGATGCTGCAAAACAGGGGGTAAAAGTTCTATGTTTTCAGGAAGTTTTTACGCAGCCATATTTTTGTCCAAGTCAAGATAAAAAATGGTACACAGCTGCGGAGTCCATTCCTGATGGACCTACAGTTAAGCTTATGCAGGAATATGCTAAAAAACACCAAATGGTTATTGTGGTTCCTATCTACGAAGAGGAAATGTCAGGAGTCTATTACAATACTGCTGCTGTTATTGATGCAGATGGAAGTTTTTTAGGTAAATATCGAAAAACTCATATACCTCAAGTTGCACCTGGTTTTTACGAAAAATTCTTCTTTAAACCTGGGAATCTGGGATACCCAGTATTTGATACGGCTTACCTTAAGTTAGGGGTTTATATTTGTTACGATAGACATTTTCCAGAGGGTTGGAGGGCGCTTGCATTAAATGGTGCTCAATATATTGTTAATCCTTCTGCTACTGTTGCCGGATTAAGTAAATATCTATGGGAGCTTGAGCAACCAGCCTCAGCAGCAGCCAACGGAGTATTTATTGGTGCAATAAATCGTGTAGGAACCGAAGAGCCCTGGGCTAAGCAAATGGGCGAATTCTATGGATCAAGCTATATTGTAAATCCTCGTGGGCAAATAGAAGCCCAGGCAAGTTATGGTGATGATGAACTTTTAGTTCATGAAATTGACTTAGATATGGTGCGAGAAGTTCGAGACACTTGGCAATTTTTTAGAGATAGGCGAAGTGACCTATATGGAAGGTTAACAGATAAATAATAATATGGGTAAGCCAACAAGCCCAAAGGTTTCCAAGTCTTCAACGATAGATATTAATAATCTATTTCTGACATTTGAGACACAATCGGAACCAGTTCATGCTCTTTCTGACATTAACTTGAAAGTTGAGGCTGGTGATTTTGTTTCTTTAATTGGCCCAAGTGGTTGTGGAAAGACGACATTATTGCGTGTGATAGCTGATCTAGAAAAGCCAACAAGTGGCTCAATAACTGTTGAGGGAAAGTCTACACATCAGGCTCGTTTAGACAAGTCTTATGGATATGTTTTTCAAACGCCAGCTCTTTTGCCTTGGCGAAATATTGAGTCAAATATTCACTTACCTCTTGAGATGTCTGGCTACTCAAAATCAGAACAAAAAAAACTTTCTCAGAAATATTTATCTTTAGTAAGCTTAACAGGATTTGAAAAAAAGTATCCTTGGCAATTATCTGGAGGAATGCAACAACGTGTATCCATTGCTCGAGCTTTAAGTTTTAGTCCTGATATGCTTCTTATGGATGAGCCATTTGGTGCGCTAGATGAGATAACTCGTGATCGTTTAAATGAAGAGTTATTAAGGTTATGGGAGCAAACTCAGAAAACAGTTGTATTTGTTACTCATTCAATTCCTGAAGCTGTTTTCCTGTCTAGTAAGATTGTAGTAATGTCAGCTCGTCCAGGAAAAATTATTGATGTAATTGATACCAATTTTCCAAAAGATAGAAATCTTGATATTCGTGAATCAAAAGAATTCTTAAAGGTTTCGCAACTTGTGAGAGAGGGCCTTAAAGAGGGGCATAGTGATGGAAGCTAATAGGCTTTTTAGTATGCTTATAGGAGGAACTATTGGACCTGTCGTGATTCTGGTAACGGCTATTATTATGATATGGTATGCGGGAGCAGTTTATTTAAATAGCTCCTTTTTAATTGATAGATATGAAAAAAATAATATTGAGTGGAATTTTTCTCAATTAGCCTCAGACTCTTGGTCTATGGAGCGACCAGTTTTGCCATCACCCCATCAAATTGCAAAGGAGTTAAAGAAAACAATTTGGGATAAGAAAATAACTTCACCACGGAGTTTGGTTTACCACTCTAGAGTGACTTTATCTTCTTCAATGGTTGGCTTTGTAATGGGCACCTTTCTTGGTATTGTCTTGTCAGTGGGCATTGTCTATGTGGCAGCACTGGATCGAACCTTGATGCCTTGGATAATTACATCTCAAACTATTCCAATTTTGGCAATTGCTCCGATGATTGTAGTTGTGTTAGGTTCAATGGGTATTATTGGACTAGTTCCAAAAGCAATGATCTCAACCTATCTTTGTTTTTTTCCTGTTGTTGTTGGGATGGTTAAAGGTTTAAGGTCACCAAGTATTATCTTGGTAGATCTAATGAACAGTTATTCAGCATCAAAGCTTGAGGTTTTTTGGAAATTACGTCTTCCAGCGTCTCTTCCTTATTTATTTGCCAGTTTAAAAGTAGCCATTGCCTTAAGCGTTGTTGGCGCTATTGTAGCTGAGCTTCCAGCAGGTGCACAAGGTGGCCTTGGTGCACGACTATTATCTGGATCATATTACGGACAAACTAGTCTTATTTGGGCTGCCCTGATAACTGCTTCGGTGATTTCTGCAACCCTAGTTACCATAGTTGGAAGGATGGAGCGCGCAGTTAATAATCGTATGGGGCTGCAAATATGAATTTCCTGGCAATAATAAGGTCGCGTCCCTTAAGTGGATTGCTATGTTTTATTTTATCAATTGCATCATTTATTTCGTTGCAGCTTAACGAAATAAATGACTATATGCTTAATCCTTATATTGTGATTATTCTTGCCATTGTCAGTTTATTATTTTTTATTATTCGTCAACAAGGTTTAGTTCTTTTATCTATTTGTTTTGTAGCCTTATTCTCTGGAGCTTGGTCTGTATTAAATTTAATACATTCATTCGATAAAGGTGTAGTAATGGGTTTGGATGCCTGGCTCTTGGTAAGTGCATTATGGTTTCTAACATGGAATAACTTAGTTCAATTATCAGCTTTGAAAACAAAGAATAAATTAATAGAATTATCTCTTAATATAGTTATTCCAGTTTTATTTGGTGCGTGGATATTTTTTCTATGGGAGGTTATTACCATAGGTATGTCCGTTCCTCAGGTATTGTTACCTGCGCCAAGTCTTATTTGGCAAGTGTTTGATGGGTTTGGTGCTACTTTATTTGCAGATTTTTATCAAACTTTTGTCCGTTCAGCAATTCCTGGCTTTATTATGGGGTGTGGGGCAGGATTTCTCGTTGCAATTGCAGCCGATAAAATACCATTTTTAAGGCGTGGATTAATTCCAATTGGAAACTTCTTTAGCGCAATACCAATTATTGGTATGGCGCCAATTATGATAATGTGGTTTGGATTTGATTGGCAGTCCAAAGCAGCTGTCGTTGCCATAATGACTTTTTTCCCAATGATGGTAAATACCCTAAGTGGCCTTAACGAGACTGATAGGATTGATAGAGATTTATTACACACTTATGCTTCAAGTTATTGGCGAGAACTTTTTAGTTTACGTCTACCAAATGCGATGCCATTTATTCTTAATGCATTGAAAATTAACTCAACTTTTGCTATGATTGGAGCCATAGTGGCAGAATTTTTTGGAACACCCATCGTTGGAATGGGATTTAGAATTTCGGCCGAGGTTGGCCGAATGAATATCGATATTGTATGGGCAACAATTGCGGTTGCTGCTGTTACAGGTTCGATGTTTTATGGAGTATTTGCTCTTTTAGAAAGAAAATTAACTTTCTGGCATCCATCGATGCGAAAAAGCTAGTTCTGAGTAGGTACTATTTTTTAAAATAAAGGGAGAAATGATGAAAATATATAAAAGTAAAACGATATTAGCTGCAATTTGCTCTACTATGCTTATAGCTTTGAGTTTTAATACTC
Organism: Candidatus Thioglobus sp. NP1; assembly: GCF_003326015.1. Taxonomy (NCBI): domain Bacteria; kingdom Pseudomonadati; phylum Pseudomonadota; class Gammaproteobacteria; family Pseudothioglobaceae (SeqCode); genus Candidatus Thioglobus; species Candidatus Thioglobus sp. NP1. The sequence goes on along the minus strand of NZ_CP023860.1, from coordinate 1,359,250 downwards.
AAGCAGGTGATAAATTTACCCTACAGACAAAGTGGGTAACCCAGGCTCAATTTGCAGGCTATTATGTTGCATTAGAAAATGGTTACTATGATGATGAGGGTTTAGACGTAACTATTAAGTCAGGTGGTCCAGATATTGCACCTCCTCAAGTTATGGCAGGTGGTGGTGCCGATATTCTAATTGAGTGGATGCCAGCAGCATTAGCATCTAGAGAAAAAGGGCTTAACCTTGTAAATATTGCACAGCCATTTAAAAGCTCTGGAATGATGCTTACATGCCGTAAAGATTCAGGCATAAGTTCGCCTTCTGACTTCGCAGACAAGACTCTAGGAGTTTGGTTCTACGGTAACGAGTATCCATTCTTGAGTTGGATGAGTAAGCTAAATATGGCAACTGATGGAAGTGCTGGTGGAGTGACAGTATTGAAGCAAGGCTGGGGGATAGAACCTATTCTTCAAAAGCAAGCAGATTGCGTTTCAACAATGACTTACAATGAATACTGGCAAGTTATTGATGGGGGACTTTCAGCTGATGAGCTAGTGGTTTTTCCATATGATGAGCAAGGTGTTTCAACACTTGAAGATGGATTGTATGTCTTGGAAGAAAACCTAAGTGATCCTGCTTTTGTTGATAAAGCTGCGCGTTTCCTTCGTGCTAGCATGAAAGGTTGGGAGTGGGCTTCAAATAATTCCGATGCTGCTGCCGATATCGTGCTTGAAAATGACATGAGTGGTGCTCAAACTGAAAAGCATCAGCGTCGTATGATGGGCGAAGTTAATAAACTTACTGCAAATGGTGGTAAATTAAATGTTAACGATTACCAGCGTACTGTTGATACTTTACTTGGTAGTGATTCTGATCCAGTAATTAATGGCGAACCAGTCGGTGCTTGGACTCATAAGGTCTGGGATGCTGCATTTGGATCATAATATAAAATCTAATTTCTTGTAGGAGAATACTATGTCTGTACTAATTAAAAATGGAACAATTGTTAATGCTGATCAATCTTTCAAAGCCGATGTGCTATGTGCAGATGGCAAAATACAGGAAATTGGCAGTAATATCTCAGCGCCGAGTGGCGCTGAGGTAATAGATGCTGCCGGGCAGTTTGTTATGCCCGGTGGTATCGACCCCCATACCCATATGCAATTACCGTTTATGGGAACTGTTGCTAGTGAAGATTTCTATACTGGGACAGCTGCTGGACTTGCTGGTGGAACAACAATGATTATTGATTTTGTTATTCCTTCCCCTCAAACGAGTATTCTTGAGGCTTATCATCAATGGCGAAAGTGGGCGGAGAAATCAGTAGCTGACTATAGCTTTCATGTTGCCATTACTTGGTGGGATGAAACTGTCCATGCTGATATGAAAACACTAGTTGAAAAACATGGTGTTAACAGCTTTAAGCACTTTATGGCTTATAAGGGCGCAATAATGGCCACTGATGAAATACTTGTCAATAGTTTCAACAGGTCATTAGAATTAGGTGCAATGCCAACAGTTCATGCTGAAAATGGTGAAATGGTTGCACAATTACAAAGCAAGATTTTTGATATGGGTATAACTGGACCAGAGGGTCACCCATTATCTCGCCCACCAGAGGTTGAGGGTGAGGCCGCTAGTCGAGCTATTAGTATCGCTAATGTATATGGAGTTCCTCTATATATCGTTCATGTTTCTACTAAGCAGTCTTTAGAGGCAATTACTAGAGCACGAAATGCTGGTCAAAAAGTATTTGGTGAAGTTTTAGCTGGACATTTGCTTGTAGATGAGTCAGTTTACTTAAATAAAGATTTTGAGACTGCTGCTGCTCATGTGATGAGTCCTCCTTTTAGAGCAAAAGAACATCAGGATGCATTATGGAAAGGAGTTATATCTGGTAATTTGCAAACTACCGCTACCGATCACTGTTGTTTTTGTGCTGATCAAAAAGCAGCTGGTAAGGATGATTTTCGTATAACACCAAATGGAACTGCAGGCGTGGAAAATAGAATGGAGGTGTTATGGCATCATGGAGTTAATACCGGACTTTTTAATATGAATGAGTTTGTTAAATTAACTTCTACTAATGCTGCACAAATATTTAATATTTATCCTCGTAAAGGGAGTATCTCAGTTGGCGCAGATGCAGATATTGTTGTCTGGGATCCAGAAGCAACTAAGACAATTTCTGCTAAAACACACCACCAAAATATTGATTTCAATATCTTTGAGGGTATGAAAGTCAAAGGATGTGCTTCGCATACTATAAGCGCTGCAAAAGTAGTCTATGCAAATGGTGAGTTAAAAGTTGAAAGGGGTGCTGGAAGATATATTGACCGTCCTGCATACTCTTCATTCTATCAAGGGCTGGATGTCCAAGCTGAGAAAAAGATACCAAAAGCTGTAAAACGTTAAAAAGGAAATTTATTTTGAATTGAGGTTCTGTTAATATAACCTGACCAAATGGTCAAATATTTTTTTTCGGAGGAAAATATGAGTGACAATAACTTAACAAATAAGGCAATGAACATTAAATCACATCGCCTTAGTAAAAAAGAGATTGATGATAATTTTTCAGATCTCCATGCTCCATTGTCTGCAATAGAGGCTTTAATTGAGGCTGATCGTTGTTATTTTTGTTATGACGCTCCTTGCACAAAGGCCTGTCCATCAGATATTGATGTCCCGGGCTTTATTCAAAGCATTAGGAGTGATAATTTAACTGGTGCTGCAGAGAAAATTTTAAGTGAAAATATTTTTGGAGGTATGTGTGCCCGTGACTGCCCAACTGAGGAGTTGTGCCAACAGGCATGTGTGAGGAATGATCATGAAGAAAAACCTGTCGAAATTGGATCACTACAACGTTATGCAACTGACTCAGTTTTAAATAATGGGGTGCAACTATTTTCTAGACAAGAGAATACAGGAAAGTCTATTGCAGTTGTTGGTGCTGGACCAGCTGGAATATCATGTGCTCATCGCTTAGCAGTTCTGGGTCATAAAATCACAGTTTATGACGCTAAAGATAAGTTAGGAGGTTTAAATGAGTATGGAATTGCAGCATATAAAACTCCTAATGATTTTGCACAACAAGAGCTTGATTATATTCTTGATATTGGAGGCATTAATATCAAAACTGGAATGCAGCTCGGTAAACAAATTAATCTTGAAGGTCTTCAAGAGAAATATGACGCAGTATTTTTAGGGTGTGGTCTTGGTACAGTAAATAAATTGAATCTTGATAATGAAGATATTTCAGGCGTTGTTGATGCAGTTGAATATATTGCAAATTTAAGACAAACCAGTAATAAAGATGAGCTAATGGTTGGAAAAAATATTGTAGTGATTGGTGGTGGTATGACAGCAATAGATATTGCTGTTCAGAGTAAATTATTAGGAGCTGAGCAAGTCACTATAGCTTATAGACGAAGTAAAAATATAATGGCTGCTAGTGAATATGAGCAGGCCCTGGCAAAAAAGCATGACGTGCAAATTCAGTACAACATGTCACCAAAACTTCTGATAAGTGATGATAGTCATGTCACTGCAATAGAGTTTGATGTTATGAAGTCACAAAACGATGGAAGTCTTAAGGCAAGTGGGGAAAATATTACATTAAAAGCTGATGTTGTTTTTAAAGCTATTGGGCAAAAATTAGTGACTGAAGGCTTAACAGAAAATAACAGTTTGGAAATAGAAAAAGGCAGGATTGTTGTAGATGAACATCGTAAAACTTCACTTACTAAAGTATGGGCAGGAGGAGACTGTGTTCTTGATGGTGACAATTTAACAGTGTCAGCAGTTCAAGATGGCAAACTTGCTGCAATTTCAATAAATGAAACACTAACACAAGGAGCATAATATGGCAGATTTAACTAGTAATTTTTTAGGAATTAAGTCACCAAATCCTTTTTGGTTGGCATCAGCACCACCTACTGATAAGGCATATAATGTAAATCGTGCCTTTGAAGCTGGTTGGGGTGGGGTTTCATGGAAAACTTTGGGTGAGGATCCTCATATTGTGAATGTTAATGGTCCAAGGTACACGACAATGATGAGTAATGATCGACGTGTTATTGGTTTCAATAATATCGAATTAATTACTGATCGTCCATTTCAAGTCAATCTTAAGGAAATGCGACAAGTAAAGAGGGACTGGCCTGATAGAGCTTTGATTGCATCCGTAATGTTTCCAATGGATGAGGCATCTTGGGCAAAGCATATTCCTATTATTGAAGATACTGGTATAGATGGTTTTGAGCTAAACTTTGGATGTCCACATGGCATGTCTGAGCGTGGTATGGGTGCTGCAGTTGGGCAAGTTCCAGAGTATATAAAACAGGCAACCGAGTGGTGTAAAAAATATGCAACAGTTCCTGTTATTGTTAAGCTTACACCAAATATAACTGATGTAATTTATCCTGCTGAAGCAGTCCTTGAGGGTGGTGGGGATGCAGTATCATTAATTAATACCATAAACTCAATTATGAGAGTTGACTATGATAGTTTAACAATGTTTCCTACAACAGGAGGAATGGGAACTCATGGTGGGTATTGTGGTGAGGCAGTTAAACCAATTGCATTGAATATGGTGGCAGAGATTGCTCGCAATGAAAAAACTAGAAACTTACCAATTTCAGGCATTGGGGGAGTCTCAACTTGGAAAGATGCAGTAGACTTTATTGCATTAGGTGCCAGTAATGTTCAGGTTTGTACAGCGGCAATGGTCTATGGTTTTAAAATTGTTGAAGATATGAAGACTGGGTTGAGTAACTTTTTAGACGAAAAAGGTATGAAGTCAGTAGATGAGCTTATTGGTAAAGCAGTTCCATCAGTAACTGATTGGAAATTTTTGAATCTAAATCATGTTGACAAAGCAGTTATTGATCAAGATAAATGTATAAAGTGTGGGCGTTGTCATATTGTCTGTGAAGATACTTCTCATCAAGCAATTGATTATTCAAATGATGGTGGAGATAGAGTCTTTACAGTTAATGATGATGAATGCGTTGGATGTAATCTTTGTGTAAGTGTTTGTCCTATTGTAGATTGTATTTCAATGGTTGCTATGACAAGTGGTATAGACCCAAGAACAGGAAAAGAGATTTCATCAGAGGAAGCTAATTGGACAACCCATGAAAATAACCCTTTGAAAGTCTCATGAGTAAGTGATGGAGCATTGAATGGGTAATGCAGATGTTGCAGTAAAATTCAAACGTAACCCTCGGAGTAAAGAGAGTATTCGTGAAGAGAATGAGCTTATAATTTTAACTGCAGCAGAAAAAGTATTTGCAAAGCATGGTCTCAAGGGTTCAACTACCAAACAAATTGCAGATATGGCAAAACTCCCAAAATCAAATATTCATTATTATTTTCATACTAAATTAAATCTTTATCGATGTGTTTTGGAAAGTATATTAGTTGATTGGATGAAGGCTGCTGATACATTTAATACATTTGATGAACCTAGGGAAGCAATTAGGTATTATGTAGGCGCTAAAATGGATTTGTCAAGGACAAGACCATTTGGATCAAAAGTATGGGCGAACGAGATTATTAGTGGGGCTCCTGAAATGGAAGAAATCTTATCATCAAGATTAAAAAAATGGGTTGATTCTTGTGTGAGTTCAATAAATACATGGGTTAAGCTAAAAAAAATTATTAATGTAGGTGATGCTCATACATTGCTTTATATGATTTGGGCTACCACTCAACATTACGCTGATTTTGACTATCAAGTAATGATCTTAAATAATGGTAAAAAACTAACAGATAGTGAGTTTGAAGAAAAAAAACAACAAGTCATAGATCTAGTTTTACGAAGTGTTGGTTTAAATCCTTAGTTAAGTAGTAAGTTTTTAAAAGGTTTGGGAGTATGAAAGATGGAAAGTAGTGGAGAGAAATTCAGAAAGTTAGTTAATGAAAACAAGCCACTTCAAATTGTAGGTACTGTTAATGCCTATAGTGCAATAATGGCTGAGAAAGTTGGACATCAATCAATTTACTTATCAGGTGGTGGTGTTGCAGCATCCTCTCTTGGAGTTCCAGACCTTGGTATAACCTCTCTTGCAGATGTACTTGAAGATGCTAAAAGAATTACCCAAGTTACCTCATTACCATTATTAGTAGATGTAGATACCGGCTGGGGAGGTGCGTTTAATATTGCTCGTTGTGTTCGAGAAATGATAAATAGTGGTGTTGCCGCAATTCATATTGAAGATCAAGTTTCTCAAAAGCGCTGTGGACATCGACCAAATAAGGCAATTGTTAGTACAAACGAAATGATTGACCGTATAAAATCTGCTGTTGATGCTAAAACAGATTCCAACTTTGTAATTATGGCAAGAACAGATGCACTTGCTATCGAAGGCATGCAATCTGCTATCGATAAAGCGAAAGCATTTGTTGAGGCTGGTGCGGATATGATATTTCCTGAGGCGCTTAATACTATTGAACAATATCGAGAGTTTTCTGATTCCCTTAGCGTCCCAATTCTAGCAAATATAACTGAATTTGGTCAAACACCATTGTTTGATAAGGTACAGCTTTCTGAAGCTGGTGTAGATATGATTCTTTATCCACTTAGTGCTTTTCGAGCTATGAGTAATGCTGCTCTTAATGTCTATGAGCATATTTTAAAAGATGGTCATCAGAATAATGTTTTAGAAAGCATGCAAACTAGGGAGGAGTTGTATGATTTTCTAAACTATCATCAATATGAGATTAAATTAGATGAGTTAATGAATAAGGAGAATAAATAGTGAGTGGAAAAAAAATAGGTGGAGCTGGTCTTAGAGGGCAGAGTGCTGGTGAGACTTCAATATGTACAGTCGGAGTAAGTGGTTCTGGTCTTACTTACCGAGGCTATGATATAGTAGATTTGGCTGAAAATACTTCATTCGAAGAGGTTGCCTATCTTCTGTTGCACGACAAACTACCTAACTCTCAAGAATTAAAAGATTACATAGAAAAACTTAAATCGTTAAGAGGTTTACAACCTGAACTAAGAAGCACCTTAGAGGGTATCCCTAAAACTGCTCATCCTATGGACGTTTTAAGGACAGGTTGTTCAGTTCTTGGTAATTTAGAACAAGAGGAGGGTTTCTTAAACCAAAGTGACCATGCTGATCGAATGCTGAGTGTATTTCCATCGATACTTAGTTATTGGTATCAGTTTTCTCACAATGGAAAAAGAATTGATACGGAGACAAATGATGATACTATCGGTGGTCATTTTTTACATCTCTTGCATGGTAAAAAACCTAGCCAACTGCATGATCAAGTAATGAGTATCTCTTTGATTTTGTATGCCGAACATGAATTTAATGCCTCAACTTTTGCTGCTAGAGTTTGTGCCTCAACGCTTTCAGATATTCACTCCGCAGTTACAAGTGCTATTGGGACATTACGGGGTCCATTACATGGAGGTGCTAATGAAGCAGCAAGCGCCATGTTGTCGCAATGGAATGACCCAGATATTGCAGAGACTGAATTACTTAATATGCTTGCACAAAAGCAACTTGTGATGGGTTTTGGACATGCAGTCTATACAGAGTCTGACCCGCGTAATGAGGTTATTAGACAATGGTCAAAAAAATTATCCATTGAGGTTAACGATAAGCATCTATATGATGTCTCAGAAAGAGTTGAGATGGTTATGAGAAGAGAGAAAAACCTATTCGCAAATGCTGATTTTTATCATGCATCTACCTATGAATTTATGGGAATACCAACTAAACTAT